>JAYVLI010000057.1:0-26961 GCA_043759535.1 Betaproteobacteria bacterium
GAGCGATGCGGACGTGGACGGTTCCCACATCCAGGTGCTGTTGCTCACCTTGTTTTTCCGCCATTTTCCCAAGCTGATCGAGCGCGGCCATGTCTACATTGCCAAGCCGCCGTTGTTCCGCATTGACGCAGTGGCGCGCGGCAAAAAGCCGGCCGCCAAGTTTTACGCGCTGGACCAGGGTGAGCAGGACGCCCTGCTGGACAGCATGGTCGGGCGCAGATGCACCCGGTCGGTCCGGGGTTCAGACATCAATCTCAACCGCGTCGCCGTGCAGCTCCAACAGCTCACGCCGTGCTGCGGCTTCACCCTTGCCCATCAGCTTGGTGAACGAGCCCACCGTCTGATCAAACGTCAACAGGCCCCACGCAACCGGCAGCAGGCGCCGGGTCTCGGGGTTGAGCGTGGTCTCCCACAGTTGCCCGGCATTCATCTCGCCCAGGCCTTTGAAACGGCTGATGCTCCAGCTGCCCTCTTTGGCGCCCTCTTTGCGCAGCTTGTCCAGCAGCGCGTCCTGCTCACCCTGGTCTAGCGCATAAAACTTGGCGGCCGGCTTTTTGCCCCGCGCCACCGCATCGATGCGGAACAGCGGCGGCTTGGCGATGTAGACATGGCCACGCTCGATGAGCTTGGGAAAGTGGCGGAAAAACAAGGTGAGCAGCAGCACCTGGATGTGTGAGCCATCCACGTCCGCGTCGCTCAGGATGCAGACCTTGCCGTAGCGCAGGCCGCTGAAGTCGGGTGTGTCATTCGGCCCGTGCGGGTCAATGCCGATGGCCACCGAAATGTCGTGGATTTCGTTGTTGGCAAACAGCCGGTCGCGCTCCACCTCCCAGGCGTTCAGCACCTTGCCACGCAGCGGCAGGATGGCTTGTGTCTCCTTGTCGCGGCCCATCTTGGCGCTGCCACCGGCTGAGTCGCCCTCCACCAAAAACACCTCGTTCAGGTTGAGGTCACGGCTTTCACAATCGGTCAGCTTGCCGGGCAGCACCGCCACACCAGAGCCTTTGCGCTTCTCCACCTTCTGGCTGGCACGCTGGCGGGTCTGGGCCTGGCGGATCACCAGCTCGGCCAGGCGCTTGCCCATCTCCACATGGCCGTTCAGCCACAGTTCCAGCGGCGGGCGGGTGAACTGGCTGACCAGGCGCAGCGCGTCACGGCTGTTCAGCCGCTCCTTGATCTGGCCCTGGAATTGCGGGTCCAGCACCTTGGCGCTCAGCACAAAACTGGCGCGGGAAAACACATCCTCGGGCATCAGCTTCACGCCTTTGGGCAGCAGGGCGTGCAGCTCGATAAAGCTTTTGACGGCGCCAAACAGGCCGTCTTTCAGGCCGCTCTCGTGCGTGCCGCCGGCCACCGTGGGGATCAGGTTAACATAGCTCTCGCGCAGCACAGCGCCGTCTTCGGTAAATCCAAGAACCCAGGCCACACCCTCACCCTCGGCAAAGTTCTCGGTCTCGGCGCCGGTGGCGTAGCCGGCGGCTTCAAACAGCGGAATGATGGGGTCGGCCGCCAGGCCCTGGCCCAGGTAATCCTTCAAGCCGCCCTGGTAGGCCCAGGTCTGGGTTTCCGGGGCTTTGTCAGCGCCTTTTTCTACCGTCAAGCTGACGGTGACACCCGGCATCAGCACGGCTTTGCTGCGCAGCAGGTGGGTCAGCTCGTTGCGCGGCAGGTCGGTGGTATCGAAGTATTTGGCGTCCGGCCACACCCGCACGCTGGTGCCGGTTTTGCGGTCGCGCAATTGCTCACCGGCGGCGTTGCGCTCACCGGCGCCGGCTTTGCGCAGCACCAGCGGCTCCACCACATCACCGCCGGAGAACGCCAGCGTGGCCATCTGGCCCTCACGCCAGACACTCACCTGAAGCCGCTTGGCCAGCGCATTCGTCACGCTGACACCCACGCCGTGCAGGCCGCCCGAGAAGCTGTAGGCGCCACCCGCGCCCTTGTCGAACTTGCCACCGGCATGGAGTCTTGTAAAGACGATCTCGACCACCGGCACCTGTTCTTCCGGATGCAGGCCAAACGGGATGCCGCGGCCGTCGTCATCCACACTCACTGAGCCATCGACATGCAGGGTGACGGCAATGCGTTTGCCGTAACCGGCCAGGGCTTCGTCGGCGGCGTTGTCGATCACCTCTTGCACGATGTGCAGCGGGGTGTCGGTGCGGGTGTACATGCCGGGGCGCTGCTTGACCGGCTCCAGGCCCTTGAGCACACGGATCGACGCTTCGCCGTACTGCGGCGCTTGTTTTTGGGGCGGTGCTGGAGGGGTGGCCATAAGCGCGGGATTCTAGAAGTGGGCTGGCGGCCGCCTGCGGCCAGTCCCTCGCCAGTGCCCCGCCGGTTCCGCCTGCGCACCAGCCGGCCAAGCCACTGCCGCTACAGTCTTGGCCGTGCAAGCAAACACCCCCTCCACCCCATCCGCCGCACCCGCCGGCCTGTCCATGCGCCAGGTGCTGATCTGCGGCGCGGCCATCGTCACCCTGTCGATGGGCATACGCCACGGCTTTGGCCTGTGGCTGCAGCCGGTCACCATGGACCGGGGCTGGACCCGCGAGACCTTTGCCTTTGCCATCGCCATCCAGAACATTGCCTGGGGCCTGGCCGGGCCATTTGCCGGCATGCTGGCCGACCGATTTGGCGCCTACCGGGTGCTGGTTGTGGGCAGTGTGTTGTACGGCCTTGGGCTGGTATTGATGGCTTTGTCCACCACCGGGCTGGCCTTTACCGGCTCAGCCGGGGTGTTGATCGGCCTGGCCCAATCGGGCTGCACCTACGCGGTGGTCTACGGTGTGATCGGCCGCAGCGTGGCGGCCGACAAACGCAGCTGGGCCATGGGCGTCACGGCGGCAGCCGGCTCATTTGGCCAATTTTTGATGGTGCCGGTGGAAAGCTGGCTGATCAGCGCCTGGGGCTGGCAAAACGCGCTGTTTGTGCTGGGCTGCCTGGCGCTGGCCATCGTGCCGCTGGCGCGTGGCCTGAAAGAGCCCGCCATCAGCGCGCCCAGCGGCTTTCAGCAAAGTGTGGGCGCGGCGGTGCGGGAGGCCTTCAGCCACCGCAGCTTTCAGTTGCTGATGGCGGGTTATTTTGTGTGTGGCTTCCAGGTGGTGTTCATCGGTGTGCACATGCCCAGCTACCTGCGTGACCACGGCCTGGCGCCGGGCGTGGCCACCACCGCGTTGGCGCTGGTGGGGCTGTTCAATGTGATCGGCACCTATACCGCTGGCTGGTTGGGCCAGCGCATGCCAAAGCGCACCATCCTGTCCGGCATCTACGCACTGCGCTCGGTGGTGATCGTGGCCTTCTTGCTGGCGCCGCTCACCCCCACCAGCGTGTATGTGTTCTCGGCCACGATGGGGGTGTTGTGGCTGTCCACCGTGCCGCCCACCAACGCGCTGGTGGCGCAGATTTTTGGCGTGCAATACCTGTCCATGCTGGGCGGGTTTGTGTTTTTCAGCCACCAGGTGGGCTCATTTTTGGGCGCCTGGCTGGGCGGCAAGCTGTATGACATGACGGGCAACTACAACGTGGTCTGGTGGCTGGCCGTGGCGCTGGGTGTGTTTGCCGCGCTGATCAACCTGCCGGTGCGTGAGGCGGCCATCCCACGTGGCCATCCGCAGGCGGTGCCCGCATGAAACAGGCGGTGGGCTGGGTTGCTGTGGGCGCAGCGCTGGGGCTGGTGTTCATGGCCTACCGCAACCCGCATCTGGTGCTGGACCTGGCCAGCCGCGTCTGGGCCTGTTTTTGATGGCCGGCGCGCACGCGGGGCAACCTGCATCGCCCTGGCTGCAACGCTGGGCCCACCTGCTGCCGGCCGGCGGCCGGGTGCTGGATGTCGCCTGCGGCAGTGGCCGCCATCTGCGCTGGCTGGCCACACTGGGCGTGCATGCCACCGGCATCGACCGGGACAAGGCCGCGCTGGCCGCGTCCCAAGATCTGGCCGATGCCGGCCAAGCCACGCTGATCCACGCCGACATCGAGACAGGCCCCTGGCCCTGCCCAGGCCGGCAGTTTGATGCCGTGCTGGTGACCAACTACTTGTGGCGCCCGCTGTGGCCCCAGCTGCTGGCCAGCCTGGCACCCGGCGCGGTGCTGGTGTACGAAACCTTTGCGGACGGCAACCAGACCGTGGGCAAGCCATCCCGCGCTGATTTTTTGCTGCAGCCCGGTGAGCTGCTGCAGCGCTGCGCCAGCCTGCGGGTGGTGGCGTATGAAGACGGCTACCTGGACGGCCCAGCCCGCTACCTGCAGCGCCTGGTGGCGGTGGCGCCTGACCCGGCAGCCGGGCCGGCGCCGCGCTATCCCCTGCAGCCGCCCGGCGCTGCCTGAACCAGCGCCGGCCCGGCGCTGCAAGGCCGCCAGCAGCCGGCCGCTAAAATCTCGGCTTCGCAAGGAACCCCGCATGAACCCAATTGTTGGCAGCATCGTCGCCCTGGTCACGCCGATGTTCGAGGACGGCAGCATTGACTACCCCGGCTTGCGCCGCCTGATCGACTGGCATATCGCCGAGGGCACTGACTGCATCGGCGTGGTGGGCACCACCGGTGAATCGCCCACCGTGTCGGTGGAAGAACACTGCGAAATCATCCGCGTGTCGGTGCAGCATGCCGCCGGCCGGGTGCCCATCATGGCCGGCGCCGGCGCCAACAGCACCCGCGAGGCCATCGAGCTGACCCGCTTCAGCAAAGCGGTGGGTGCTGACTGCACGCTGCAGGTGGTGCCCTACTACAACAAGCCGTCGCAAGAGGGCATCTACCAGCATTTCAAGGCCATTGCCGAGGGCGTGGACCTGCCGGTGGTGCTGTACAACGTGCCCGGCCGCACGGTGGCCGACATGCTGCCCGAGACCGCCCTGCGTCTGGCCCAGGTGCCCGGTGTGGTGGGCATCAAAGAGGCCACCGGCAACATCGAGCGTGCGGCCCAGCTGATCAAACACGCACCCGAAGGCTTCAAGATTTATTCGGGTGATGACGGCTCGGCCATCGCGCTGATGTTGCTGGGTGGGCATGGCAATGTCAGCGTCACCGCCAACGTGGCGCCTCGGCTGATGCACGAGCTGTGCATGGCGGCCATCGCCGGGGATGTGGCGCTGGCCCGCAGCATCCACCTGCGGCTGTTGTCGCTGCACAAGCAGCTGTTTTGTGAGCCCAGCCCGGCGCCCACCAAATGGGCCATGTCGCGCCTGGGCCATGGCCGGCCAACGGTGCGCCTGCCCATCACCCCGCTCACCGCCGCTGGTCAGGCCCTGGTTGACGCCGCGCTGCAGGACGCCGGCCTGCTGTGAGCTTGGGTGCCGGCCTCCCCCGCTGCCGGCCTGTGTTGCAGCCCCTTGTTTGCCCGACCCCTAAAGCCTGGCCCTGTACGCCCCGTGCGGCTGGCCAGGCCACATCATTGGCACCGACATTCGCGCCGACATGCGCACCGGCGCTGCTGCCCGGCCGCCCCCTGGAGACTCTGAACGTGAAACCTAGCCTTGCCAACACCGCAGCGCCTGCTGCCCGCCCACCGCGCCTTGCCACCCCGCTGTTGCTTGTGATGATGGCAAGCACAGTGGCACTCGGCGGCTGCTCATCGTTTGACGGCTTGATGTCGGGCGACAAGGTGGACTACCGCACCCGTGCCGCCAAAACCGAGCCACTGGACGTGCCACCCGACCTGACCCAGTTGGCGCGTGATGGCCGCTACCAGCCGCAGTCGGGTGTCGTCAGTGCGTCCACCCTCAAACAAGGCGGCGGCACAGCCGCAGCGCCGGCGGCGGCCACCAGCGTGGTGGCCCCGGTGGCGCTGGGTGACATGCGCATCGAGCGCCAGGGCAACAGCCGCTGGTTGGTCAGCAGCCTGCCGCCCGAAACCCTGTACCCGCTGCTGCGCAGTTTTTGGCTGGAGCGTGGCTTCACCCTGGCCGAGGACAACCCGCAGATCGGCGTGATGGAAACCAGCTGGGCCGAGAACCGCGCCAAGATCCCGATGGACCTGGTGCGCAGCACGATTGGCCGGGTGTTTGACAACCTGTACAGCACGTCCGAGCGCGACCGTTTCCGCACCCGCATTGAGCGCACCGGCACCGGCGCCAACGCAGGCAGCGAGGTCTACATCAGCCACCGCGGCATGCAGGAGATCTACACCAACGAGCGCAAAGACCAGACCATCTGGCAGCCGCGCCCCACCGACCCCGGCCTGGAGGCTGAATTCCTGTCGCGCCTGATGGTCAAGCTGGGCAGCAAGGATGACACCGCCCGGACTACCGTGGCCGCAGCCACATCGGCACCGGCCAAGGCCCGCACCACCACTGCGGCCAGCACATCCACCAGCGCCACGATGGAGCTGGACGAAGGCTTTGATCGCGCCTGGCGCCAAGTGGGCCTGGCACTGGACCGCAGCGGCTTCACGGTGGAAGACCGTGACCGCGCCGCCGGCCTGTACTTTGTGCGCTACATCGACCCGCGATTTGCCGGCAAGGAGGAGCCCAATTTCTTCATGAAGTTCTTCTCCAACGAGAAAGACAACAGCCGGGCGCAGCGCTTGCGGGTGCTGGTCAAGGCCGCCGGCGCCAAGTCGCAAATCAGCGTGCAAAACAGCGACGGTGCGGCCGACAGCGGTGATGTGGCCAAGCAAATCATCGGGCGCCTGACCGACGAGTTGCGCTAACCCCGCGCCAGTGTGACGCGACCATATCCCGGCAAAAGCCCTGGCCGCGCTGACGCGGTGGGGGCTGGCAGACTGTGGCAATCTTGCTTTTGCCTTGGCCATGCTTGAGCCCGCCCCCACACCACCGTCCCGCCACCCTGCCGCCAGGCGGGTGCTGTTGATGACGGTGCTGGCATTGGCAGGCCTGGCCGCCTTGGCATGGGCCAGCCAGCACATGCCGCCATCTTGGGTCTGGCCCAACGCGGCCTGGCTGCAAGCCCACCAAACCCAGTTGTTGGCCCTGGCCACCGCCCGCCCCTGGGCCACCAGCCTGGTGATTTTTGGGCTGTTCACCGTGTTGTCGGCGCTGGCCTTGCCTGGCTGCAGTGTGCTGGCCCTGGCCGCCGGGCTGTGCCTGGGCTGGCTGCCGGGCACGCTGCTGGTGGCGCTGGCGTCCAGCGTGGGCGCCACTTTCTCGTTTTTGGCCACCCGCCACCTGGTGCGGGACAGGATGCGCCGCCGCTGGGGCCACCGGCTGGCCGGCATTGATGCCGGGCTGGCGCGTGACGGCGCGTTTTACCTGTTCATGCTGCGGCTGGCACCTGTGATCCCCTACCCGTTGATCAACCCGCTGATGGGTTTGTCGGCCATGCCGGTGCGGCAGTTTTTTGTGGTCAGCCTGCTGGGCATGTTGGCTGGCAGCGCGGCGTATGTGTATGCCGGCACCGTGCTGGGCAGCGTCCAGCGCTGGCAAGACTTGCTGAGCCCCGGCCTGTGGGCGGCCGCCGGCTTGCTGCTGGCCTTGCCGGTGATTGCGCGGCATGCCTGGCGGGCCTGGGGTGTACGGCAAGCCAGGCTGGCGCGGCGGCAGCCTGTATGAGCATCAAACCGGGCACCAAACCCCACATTGGCCTGCTGTTTGGCTATGACTGGGACGCCGACGGTTTTGGCGCCTTGCACACCCAGGCGCAGTTCGACCACGCCGGCTTCGATTTGTTCAGCTTCCCCAGCAACGCCCACCTGATCCATTTCGATCTGCTGCGTTTTGCCCGCCGCCAGGCCAGGCGCGGCCGGGCGCTGGGCTGGGCCGGTGTGGTGTCACACCACGAGCAGTTTGGCGCGCTGGCCGCCGCGCTGGTGGCGGAGGAACTGGGCCTGCCCGGCGCCACACCCGAATCGGTGTTGGCGGCCCAACACAAGCTGTATGCCCGCCAGGTGCTGCAGCAGGTGGCGCCCGAGGCCAACATCGCCTGGCGCAGCCTGGACGTGGCCTACGGCGACGACATCCCGCCCGGCCTGCACTACCCAGCGTTTGTCAAACCGGTGAAAGCCGCGTTTTCGGTGCTGGCACGCACGGTGGCCAACCGGGACGAACTGCAAGCCCACACCCGGTTTGGCCGGCGTGAGCTGTGGGTGATCCGGCGCCTGGTGCAGCCGTTTGAGCGGGTGATGCAGCAGCGACTGCCCGGCGCCGGCACGGCCCACCGCATGCTGCTGGAAACCCCACTGCCGCTGGACACACCGCAATACAACCTGGACGGCTGGGTGTACCAGGCCCAAGCCCACGCGCTGGGCGTGGTGGACGCCATCATGTACCCCGGCACCCAGGCCTTTATGCGCTGGCAGCACCCCAGCCAGTTGGCACCATCCGTGCAGCAGCAGGCGCTGGTGGTGGCGCAAAAATTTCTGTCAGCCATCGGTTACACCCACGGTTTTTTCAATATGGAGTTTTTCCACACCCCGGCCACCGGCCAACTGGCGGTGATCGAGTTCAACCCCCGTCTGGCGTCGCAATTTGCCGACCTGTACCAGCGGGTGCAGGGGCGGGACGCACACGCCATGTCACTGGCCCTGGCGCTGGGGCATGACCCGGCCGGGCTGCCCCGCAGCGCCCCCACCGCCGGCATGGCGGCCAGCCAGGTGTACCGCTCGTTCAACCCCGGCGCGCAAGTGCCCATGCCCACGGCGGCGCAGCGGGCGGCGCTGGGCTTGGCGTTCCCGGACGCTCGGCTGTTCTGTTATCCAAAATCCGGCCATGCGCTGGACCGAGACTTCAAATGGCTGGGCAGCTACCGCCACGGCATCCTGCACCTGGGCGGGCGTGACGCCGCTGACCTGCAGGCGCGCACAGAACACGCCAGTGCGCTATTGGGTTGGGTGGCGCCTTACCGCGGTGCGGCTGAGGCCAGCAGCGCCAGCCCAACACCACCAAACAGCGTGGCCCATTCGACACAGCAGACAGCCAAACCGTTGCCATCCTCCAACCTGAGCCAACCCGGAGCCTCCACATGACCCCCAAACCATCCCAAGCCACTGCGCGCCGTCGCAGCCCTGCCCTGCTGCTGGCCCTGTTGATCGCCGTGCCGGTGGCACTGCAACTGGGCGGCTGCTCGGCCATGCAGGCGCAAAACCCAGCCTCGGCGCTGAAGCCGGTCAATGCGGTGGCCGACGGCACCGACGCGCGGGTGATGCTCAAAGGCCATGACGTGGTGGCCTATTTCACCCAGGGCCGGCATGCGCTGGGCGCACCGCAAATCAGCAGCGTGTACGAAGGGGTGACCTTCCGCTTTGCCAGCGCCGAGCACAAAGCCTTGTTCGACACCAACCCGGCCAAGTACCTGCCGCAGTACGGCGGTTATTGCGCCAACGGCCTGGTCTATGGCATTCCCTGGGGTGGTGACGCCGACACCTGGGCCATGGTGGGCGGCAAGCTCTACATCTTTGGTGGTGCCGGGTCCAAAGCAGCGTTTTTGCTGGACGTGCCGGGCAACATCCAGCTGGCGGACCGCTACTGGGCCGATGAGGTCAAAGGCAACAACAGCATGCTGCAACGCACCAAGCGGCTGGTCTTCCGGGTGCCGCATTACAAAAACGGCGAAGAACTGGACCGCCTGGTGCGCGACGCGGCGGCCAAGAAGGGTTGATGCGCCAGCCCAGCGTTGCCCGTCGCAGCCTGCTGCTAGGCGCAGCGGCCGGCACCGCTTGGAGCAGCGGCCTGCTGTCGGGCTGCGCGCTCAACGCCGACGCCGACCACACCGGACCGGACGCCCCCAGCGCCGGCCCCCTGCCCCGCCGGCCACGCGTCACCTGCGTGTTCAGCTCGGGTGGCACGCGGGGTTTTGTGCATGTGGGCGTGATCAAGGCGCTGGACGAAATTGGCCTGCTGCCTGACCTGATCGTGGGTGCGTCCATAGGCGCCCTGGTGGGTGTGTTGCGTGCGGCTGGCCTGCGCGGGCCAGAGCTGGAAGCGCTGGCGCTGGATTTGCAGCCGGCGCGCCTGGCGCGTGTCACCGTGGGTGGGGGTGCATATTTGACTGGCAGCGCCGTGGCCGACCTGGTGCGCGAGCACCTGCAGCAAAAAGGCTGCGGCCTACAGCTGGAGGCCTTGCCGATGATGGCGGTGTGTGTGGCGCAGCGCCTGTCAGACGGCGCGATCGTGGCCTTCAACCGGGGGGATGCCGGCCTGGCGGTGCAGGCCGCCTGCGCGGTGGAGGGCCAGTTCACGCCGGTGCGCATCCATGGCCAGCGCCATGCCGATGCCGACCTGCGCCAGCCACTGCCGGTGCGCCTGGCGCGCAGCTTGGGCGCGGACCGCATCCTGGCGGTAGACGCGTCGGCCGATGAAGCCCGCGCCCCTGCGGGCACCGAGCGCTGGCGCGCCGGTGACCTGCGTAAACGCGCTTTGACGCGGCCCGACGCGCTGGCCGCCGACCTGCTGCTGCAGCCCGACATCGGCTACTACACCAACATCAGCCGCGAGTACCGCCAACGCTGCATTGCCGCCGGTTATCGCAACACACTGGCCGCCGCCGGCCGCATCAAGGCTTTGTTTGCGGCCTGAATGGCGTCACAGCCGGCCGGTGAGCAGCAGCACGATGACGATCAGCAAGACCAGACCGATGCCGCCGCTGGGCCCGTAGCCCCAGGACTTGCTGTGACCCCAGCTGGGAATAGCGCCGACCAGCAGCAGGATCAAAACAATCAACAGAATGGTGCCCAAGCTCATGGTGTTCTCCTCGGTGTGTGTTGTTGTGGGGTGGGTCAGTTGGCTGGGGCGGATGCGGGCGGGGCCACCACGATGACGGTGGTGCCGTCACCGGTTTTGCCGGTGGCGCCGGTATCTCCGGTGCTGCCTGTGCTGCCAGCCATGCCGGTGCCACCAGTGGCACCGGTGGCGCCAGTGGCACCTGCCGGGCCGGGCACGGCCACCGGAACGGGCACCGCCACAACGCTCGGGCGGTCACAAGCGGTGAGTGCGGCGCTGGCCAGCAAGGCGGCGATCAAAAGAGTGCGTGTCATGGTGTTGTCCTGTGAAAGTGGTATGCGCAGTGTGGGCGTGGCCACACACCGCCGCTGTCGGCCAAAGCCGAGATCTGCGTAGGACAGCAGGGCGCAGCGGGCTGCGGTGACACGCAACACACCGCACAGCACACGCACAATCCCGCCAGCCAAAGCCGTCATGCTTGTCCAATCAGCCCCGGAGCCCACCATGCAGCCCACCATGCAGCCCACCATGCAGCCCACGTTAACCACCACACCAGCCAACATGCCCCACCCCACCCGGCGCCACCTGCTGGCAGCGGCCCTGGGCGGTGCCGGTACCCTGGCCTGGGGCCTGCCCGGCAGCGTGCAGGCACAAACCCCTGCTTTTGACCAGCGCCACAGCGCCTGGACCACGCTGCTGAAAAAACATGTGGTCTTGCTGGATGGTGGCCATGCGTCACAGTTGCGCTACGCCGGCATGGCGGCCGACCGGCCGGCGCTCAAGGCCTACCTGGCGCAGTTGTCTGCCGTGCCTGCAGCCACGCTGGAGAGTTGGCCAAAGCCGCAGCAGATGGCGTTTTTGATCAATGCCTACAACGCCTTCACGGTGGAGCTGATTCTGGGCAAATACCCCAAGCTGGCCTCCATCAAAGACCTGGGCAACCTGCTGCAAAACCCGTGGAAACAAAGTTTTGTGCCACTGCTGGGCAGCACGCTCAGCCTGGACCAGATTGAGCACGACAACCTGCGTGCGCCCGGCCGCTTCAACGACCCGCGCATCCACTTTGCCGTCAACTGCGCCAGCGTGGGCTGCCCCATGCTGCGTGAAGAAGCCTTTGTGGCCGAGCGGCTGGACGCCCAACTGGACGAGCAAGCGCTGCGTTTCCTGTCAGACCGCAGCCGCAACCGCCATGCCGACGGCAAGCTGCAGGTCAGCAAGATTTTTGACTGGTACGGGGCCGACTTCAAACAGGGCCACCGCAGCATCACCTCGCTGCCGGTGTTCTTGGCGCGTTACGCCACGCAGTTGGCCGATGCACCGGCCGACCGCAGCCGCATCCAGGCCGGCACTGTGCCGGTGGGTTTTTTGGATTACGACTGGGCGCTGAATGACGCCAAGTAGGCCGCCAGATCGGCAACCCACTCACAGCCCCGGCGGCGCCACAAAGCTGCGGTAGTCCAACTCCAGCCACTGCGCAAAACGCAGGCACAGCGGGTCAGCAAACACCGGGCCGATGATTTGCGCGCCCACCGGCAGGCCGCCCGGGCTCAAGCCCAGTGGCACGGCAGTGGCCGGCAAGCCCACGATGCCGGGGTAACCGGCCCAAAACAGCGCGTCGGTGCTGGGCTGGTGGTGGCCGTTGACGGGGATCATGCGGTCCCAGCGGTCGCCGGCTTGGTTATGGGCAAATGCCGGTGTGGTGGCGGCGGGGCAGATCAGCAGATCAAACTGCTCAAAAAACAGCGCCCACTGCTGGCGCAGCACGGCGCGCCGTTCGTCCAACTGGTACCAGGCGCGGTGCGACAGGGTGTTGCCGCGGAAATGCCGGGCCGGATAGCTGGGGTCGTCCGCCGCATACACCCCACCTCGCGCTTGTGCCTGGGCATAAGCCGCGTCGTCATAGTGGGCGCCGGTGGCCGCACGCAGCATCAGGGTGTAAACGGCGTTGGCCTCGGCACTGTCCACCGGCCTTGCGCCCTCGGTCACCTGCACACCCTGGCTGCGCAAAAACGTGGCCAGGTTGTGCAGGGCGGCTTGCACACTGCTGTCCACCTCGGCTTGCGGGTCGTCCATCAGCATGGCCACACGGCAATGGCGGGCGGGCAGGCCGCTGTCACGCCAGGCCATGGGCAAGCGGCCCAGCGGCGTCATGGCTTGCAGGGGGCTGCACAACACGTCCATGGCCAGTTGCAAGTCAAACGCGCTGCGGGCCAGCGGGCCGGCCACGGCAACATCGAAACTGTCGGCACAGGCCTCAGCGTCCAGCTCATGGCCGGCCAACGGCACCACGCCCCAGGTGGGCTTGTGGCCCCACACGCCGCAGTAATGCGCCGGGTTGCGGATGGACGCACCGATGTCGCTGCCCAGCTCCAGCGCGGTCAGCCCGGCGGCCAGCGCGGCGGCTGCACCACCGGACGAGCCACCCGGTGTGCGAGCCAAATCCCACGGATTGCGGGTGGTGCCGTAAACCGGGTTAAAGCTTTGCCAATCGGCCAATGACACTGGCACGTTGGTCTTGCCGAAGATCACCGCACCGGCGTCCAACAGCCGCTGCACGGCCACCGCATTGGTCTGGGCGATGTTGTGCTGGTGGCTCAAGTGGCCCCAGGTGGTGGGCAGGCCGCTGACGTTGAACGACTCTTTCACCGTCATGGGCACACCGTGCAGCGGGCCCCAGCTGTCACCCCGGGCCAGCGCCACATCGGCGGCCACGGCGCGCTGGCGGGCGCGCTCTGCATCCAAAACGACCACCGCGTTGATGGCACCCCCCAGCCGCTGGTTACGCGCCAGGGTGGCGTCCAGCAGCTCCAGGGCTGACACCTGGCGGCGGCGGATGCGCCGGGCCAATTCATGCGCGGGCAAAAACACAAGATCATCCATGCAAGCTCTCCGGGGTGGTGTTGGGATGGTGGCAGCGGGGTGCAGACAAGCGCTCAAGCGCCCACCTGCGGCATCATGCAGCGCCAAGGCCAGCACCCATGTCACCACCGTCACCACCGGAGCAGCACCCATGAAGCTTGTGATCGCGCAGATGAAGCACGAGACCAACACCTACTCGCCGGTGCCCACGCCGCTGGCGCGGTTTGCCACCGGCGCCGATGTGCCGCCCGAAGGCGCGGCGGCGGTGGCCGCTTACCGGGGCACCGGGTCGGCCATTGCGGCTTTTATCGAGTTGGCCGAGGCCGCCGGGGCCGATTACGAAGTGGCCATTGCCGCCGCCGCCTGGCCCAGCGGCCCGGTGCATGACGCCGCGTTTGAGCACATTTGCAGCCGCGTGCTGGCAGCAGTGGAGCGCGGTTGTGACGCGGTGCTGCTGGACCTGCACGGCGCCATGGTCACCCAGACCTTTGACGATGGTGAAGGTGAACTGCTGCGCCGCATCCGCGCCATCACGTCCGTGCCGATTGGCGTGGCGCTGGACATGCACACCAACCTGTACGACGCGATGGGCCAGCACAGCACGGTGATCGCCGGTTACCAAACCTATCCACATGTGGATGTGTACAGCACTGGCCAACGTGCTGGCAAGGCTATCTTGGCGCTGCTGGCCGGCCAGGCCGCACCCACCATGGCCTGGGGCCGCGCGCCCATGCTGCCGCATGTCATGCGCCAAGGCTCAGACGACAGCCCCAACCGCGAGCTGCAAGCCCGCTGCCGGGCGATGGAGGCCGAGGGCGCGTTGTGCGCCAGCGTGTTTGTCGGTTTCCCCAATGCCGACATCGAATTTGCGGGCCTGTCCGCTGTGGTGGTGACCAACGGTGACGCCGTGCTGGCCCGCCGCTGGTGCGACGAGTTGCTGGCCCTGGCCTGGGATGCACGCAAGCAGTTTGTCTACCAGATTGAGGCTTTGCCGGCGTCGATGGCCAAGGCCTTGGCATTCGACAAGACCAAACCCGCCGGCAGCGGGCCGGTGGTGTTGCTGGACCACAGCGACAACTGCGCGTCCGGCGGCACCATGGACACCATGACGGTGCTGGGCGCCATCCTGGACGCCGGCTTGCAAGGCGTGGTGGCCTTTGCCATCCACGACCCGGCGGCAGTGCAGCAGATGGCCCAAGCCGGTGTGGGCGCCCGCATCACGCTGGCCCTGGGTGGCAAGCTGGACATGCCGTCGATTGGCCTCACCGGCAGCCCACGCACGGTCACCGGCCGCATCAAGCTGCTGTGTGATGGCCTGTACCGCAACCAGGGCCCGATGTCCAAAGGTGAACTCAACGACATGGGCCCCACCGCCGTGCTGGACACCGGCGCGGTGCAGATCGTGGTCATCAGCAACCATGTGGAGCCCAATGACCTGGCGGCCTTCACCACTGTCGGCATCAACCCGGCGCTGCAGCGCTTTGTCATGCTCAAAAGCCGCATCCACTGGCGCGCCGGTTTGGCCACACTGGCCCATGCGGTGGTGGAATGCGCCGGCGCGGGGGTGTGTACCTCAGACTACGCCGAGCTCAACTTCAAACACCTGCGCCGGCCGATGTATCCGCTGGACCTGTAAGCCAGCAACACGCTGCCCGACTGACCCGCAGCCCAATTTTTAAAAAGACGCCAAATGCACCCCACCATCCACCTGCTGGCCCGCACCGACTTTCCGCCCATCAAGCGCCGGCGCCTGGACACGCTGCAAGTCAATCTGGGTTACCGCTGCAACCAAAGTTGCCTGCACTGCCATGTCAACGCCGGCCCCAACCGCACCGAGGAGATGGACAGTGACACGGTGGACCTGGTGCTGCAAGTGCTGCAGGCGCGCAGCATCCAAACGCTGGACTTGACCGGCGGTGCGCCGGAGTTGAACCCGCATTTCCGCCGCTTGGTGGTGGCCGCACGGGCGCTGGGGGTCACCGTGATCGACCGCTGCAACCTGACCATCCTGTCCGAGCCGGGCCAGGATGATCTGGCGCAGTTTTTAGCCCACCAGCGGGTGGATGTTGTCGCGTCGCTGCCGTGTTATTCAATCGCCAATGTGGACCGGCAGCGCGGTGACGGCGTGTTTGAGCGCAGCATCCACGGCCTGCAAGCGCTCAATGCGCTGGGCTATGGTGACCCGGCCACCGGGCTGGTACTCAACCTCGTCTACAACCCACAAGGCGCCGTGCTGCCGCCCCCACAAGCCGGGCTGCAGGCCGATTACCAGCGTGAGCTGGGCAGCCACTTTGGCATCCGTTTCAACCACCTGTTTGCGCTGACCAACATGCCCATCCAGCGCTTTGGCAGCACCCTCGTGTCCAAAGGCACGTTTGAGACTTACCTGCAATTGCTCAAGGCCAACTACCGGCCCGACAACCTGGCCACGGTGATGTGCAGCAGCCTGCTCAGCGTGGATTGGCAGGGTGAGCTGTACGACTGCGACTTCAACCAGATGCTGGGCCTGCGCGCCCGGGTGGGTGCGCAAGCCAGGCCGCACCTGCGGGATTTGCTGGACCATGACGCGAGCGGCAGCGCCATCCGCGTGGCCGACCATTGCTGGGGCTGCACCGCTGGCCAGGGCAGCAGTTGTGGTGGCGCGCTGGATGCGGCGGTGCCGGCACCAGCCAGCGCAAGCGCTGCGGCCACCGTGGTCACAACCGCCCACGCTGTTGCAGCAGGTGGCGCCTGATGGCCACCGCCGCTGCAGCCACCAAGCCCAAGTCACCCAAATCACGCAAGCCGCTGTGGATTGCCCTGGCTGTGCTGGCCGTGGCTTTGTTGTGGGCCTACCAGCACTACGGCCTGGGTAAATTACTCACGCTGGATGCGCTCAAAACCAGCCGCGACAGCCTGGTGGCCCTGGTGGCGCAGCGCCCGCTGGCCACCGCCGCCATCTACTTTGTGGTGTATGTGGCGGCAGTGGCGGTGTCTTTTCCGGGTGCCACGGTGCTCACGCTGGCGGCGGGCGCCATGTTCGGCCTGGGCTGGGGTTTGCTGCTGGTGTCGTTTGCGTCCAGCGTTGGCGCCCTGCTGGCGTTTTTGGCCGCGCGCTACCTGCTGCGCGATGCCGTGCAGGCCAAGCTGGGTAAACAACTCAAACCCATCAATGATGGCCTGGCGCGTGACGGTGCGCTGTACCTGCTGACCTTGCGGTTGGTACCGGTGTTTCCGTTCTTCTTGGTCAACCTGCTGGCCGCCCTCACCCCCATCCCGGCGGCAAAGTTTTATTGGGTCAGCCAGTTGGGCATGCTGGCCGGCACGGCAGTGTTTGTGAACGCCGGCACCCAATTGGCCAGCATCCAGCGCGCCGGTGATGTGTTGTCACCCGCGTTACTGGGCAGCTTTGTGCTGCTGGGGCTGTTTCCGCTGCTGGCCAAGGCGGTGGTGGGCTGGCTGCAGCGCCGCAAGCTGTATGCGGCCTGGCCAAAACCGGCGCGGTTTGACCGTAACCTGGTGGTCATCGGCGCCGGTGCGGGTGGGCTGGTCACGGCCTACATCGCGGCCGTGGTCAAGGCCAAGGTCACGTTGGTGGAAGGCCACAAGCTTGGCGGGGATTGCCTCAACTACGGCTGTGTGCCCAGCAAGGCGCTGATCCGCTCGGCCCGGGTGATGCATGAGCTGCGCCACGCGGCCGATGTGGGCCTGCAACACGCCACCGCCACGGTGGACTTTGCCGCCGTGATGGCCCGGGTGCAGCGGGTGATCAGGGCGATAGAGCCGCATGATTCGGTGGCGCGCTACACCAGCTTGGGCGTGGACGTGGTGCTGGGCCAGGCCCGCATCACCTCGCCCTGGTCGGTGCAGATCACCACACCGGCCGGGGTGCAGACACTCACCACCCGCAGCATCGTGATCGCCACCGGCGCCAGTCCGTTTGTGCCACCGCTGCCGGGGCTGGATGCCGTGGGTTACCTCACCTCTGACACGCTGTGGGGCATGACCAGCCTGCCGCGCCGGCTGCTGGTGCTGGGCGGTGGGCCGATTGGCTGTGAGCTGTCGCAAGCCTTTGCCCGGCTGGGCGCACAGGTTACCCAGGTGGAAAAAGCCGCGCGCCTGATGCTGCGTGAAGACGCCGATGCGGCCGCGCTGGTCACTGCCGCGCTGCAGGCCGATGGGGTGCAGGTGTTGACCGACCACCAGGCGCTGCGTTGCGAGCTGGTCACCGTGGACGGCGCACAAGTCAAACGCCTGATCGTGCAGCATGGCAGCAGCGGCGCCGAGCGCGCCATCGAGTTTGATGAACTGCTGTGCGCCGTGGGCCGCAGTCCGCGGGTGACCGGCTTTGGGCTGGAAGAACTGGGCATCACCCTGACCGACAAAAAAACCGTGGCCACCGATGCCTGGCTGCAAACCAAGCTGCCCAACATCTATGCCGTGGGCGATGTGGCCGGGCCCTACCAACTCACCCATGTTGCAGCCCACCAGGCCTGGTATGCGGCCGTCAATGCGCTGTTTGGCCAATTCAAGCGCTTCCAGGCGGACTACTCAGTGATCCCCTGGGCCACCTTCACCGACCCCGAGGTGGCGCGGGTGGGTTTGTCCGAAGACGAAGCCAAAGCGCAGGACATCCCGTACGAGCTGACCCAGTACAAGCTGGACGACCTGGACCGCGCCATTGCCGACGGCCACACCCAGGGTTATGTGAAAGTGCTCACCGTGCCCGGCAAAGACAAAATCCTGGGCGCCACCGTGGTGGGCGACCATGCGGCCGAGCTGCTGACGGAATTTGTGCTGGCCATGAAACACGGCCTGGGCCTCAACAAAATCCTGGGCACCATCCATCCCTACCCAACCATGTCCGAGGCCAACAAATACGCGGCGGGCGAGTGGAAGCGGGCCCACGCACCTGAAAAACTGCTGGCCTGGGTGGCGCGGTTCCAGGCTTGGCAGCGTGGGTGATGGGCCGGGCGGCGTGGCTGTGGGCGGGTCAACTGGCCATCAACCACCGCTGCGCCTGTCCATCATCCTGCCGGTGCTGGACGAAGCCGTCGGCATCGCCGCCACGCTCGCCGGCCTGGCGCCGCTGCGGGCGGCCGGCCATGAGGTGATCGTCGCCGATGGTGGCAGCAGCGATGCCACTTGCGCGCTGTGCCACGGCTGGGTCGATCATCTGGTGGCCGCACCCCGTGGCCGGGCGCGGCAGATGAACGCCGGCGCGGCGCTGGCCCAGGGCGATGTGCTGCTGTTTTTGCATGCCGACACCCGCCTGCCCCCACACGCAGACCAACTGGTGGCCCAGGCCGTGCAAGCCGGCGCAGGCTGGGGCCGGTTTGATGTGCTGATCAGCGGCCAATCCCGCCTGCTGCCGCTGGTGGCGGCGTTGATGAATGTGCGGTCCCGCATCACCGGCATGGCCACCGGTGACCAGGCCATATTTGTACGGCGTGCGCTGTTCCACAGCGTGGGCGGTTTTGCCGACCAGCCGCTGATGGAAGACATCCAGCTGTGCCGCCAGTTGCGCCGCACCGGCAGCCCTGCCTGCCTGCGCGCCAAGGTCATCACCTCCGGCCGGCGCTGGGACAGCCGGGGCGCCTGGCGCACCATCACGCTGATGTGGTGGTTGCGCTGGCGCTACTGGCGTGGTGCAGCGCCCGAGGCCCTGGCCCGCGCCTACCGATGACCGTGCCCGTGCATCCACCACCCCGCACCACCGTCATCGTGCTGGCCAAAGCACCACTGCCCGGCCTGGCCAAAACCCGGCTGATCCCGGCGCTGGGTGCAGCTGGTGCAGCCGCGCTGGCCGAGCGGCTGCTGGACGACGCCGTGGACCGCGCCTTGGCAGCCAGGCTGGGCCCGGTGCTGCTGTGTGGCACACCGGATGTGCAACACCCCGCGTTCATCCGGCATGCCGCCCGGCCGGGCGTGGCGCTGGCCCTGCAGGTGGGTGCTGACCTGGGTGAACGCATGCACCATGCGCTGGCCGGCGTGCTGGGCCTGGCGTCGCCCAAGACCGTGCCCAACACCCTGCCCGCCGCCCTGCCCGCCCCGCACCAAGCCCTGCTGATTGGCACCGATTCGCCCGCCCTGTCTGCCTGCCTGCTGCGCCAGGCCGCCGCAGCGCTGGCCACCACCGACGTGGTGCTGGTGCCTGCGCTGGATGGCGGTTATGCGCTGATCGGCCTGCACCAACCCGCGCCCAGCCTGTTCACCGGCATGCTGTGGAGCACCCCCCAAGTGCTGGCCTCCACCCGCCAGCGCCTGGCCGCCGCCGGCCTGCGCCATGTGGAGCTGCCGGCCGTGCAAGACATTGACGAGCCGGCTGACCTGGCCCATCTGCCCGCTGGCTGGTGGGTGCCATACACGCCCGCACGCAACACCGCGCCATGAAACAACTGCTGCTGCTGGGCGCCGGCCATGCCCATGCCCAGGTCTTGCGCGCCTGGGCCACCGCGCCGCTGGCGGGTTGCGAACTGGTCATCGTGTCGCCCAGCGCGCTGGCGCCCTACTCCGGCATGGTGCCGGGCTGGCTGGCCGGCGTGTATCCGTTTGAGGACATCTGCATCAACTTTGCGGCGCTGGCCAAGGCTGCCGGCGCCAGGTTGCTGATCGACAGCGTGGCCACGCTGCACGCCGGCCGGCGCCAGGTGTACCTGGCCAGCGGCGCGGTGCTGGGTTATGACCTGCTGTCGCTCAACGTGGGGTCCACCCTCAACCCACCGGCCGTGCTGCACAGCGCCACTGACCCGGCTGGCCAAGCCCGCAGCCGCTTGCTGTGCATGCGCCCGCTTGGCGGCCTGCACAGCGCCTGGACCACCCTGCTGGGCGACCCTAAATTGCACAGCGACACAACGCCGCTCACCGTCACCGCCGTGGGTGGTGGTGCGGCCGGGGTAGAAAGCCTGTTGGCCGTGCTGGCCCGCCTGCGCGCGCTGCAGCCCGGCCGGCCCTTGCACGGCAAGCTGCTCACCCGCAGCCCCAGCCTGCTGCCCGGCATGGCGCCAGGCGCGGTGCGTGCCGCCACCAACGCGCTGGCCAAGGCAGGCGCAAACGTGTTGACCCACACCGGCTTCAAGCCCGACCAGCACGGCAGCGGTGGCCTGCTGCTGTGGGCCACCGGCGCCGAGGCCCATGCCTGGCAACGCAGCAGCGGCTTAGGCGTGAGCGAGCGGGGTTTCATCCGCATCAACGCCCATTTGCAGTCCACCTCCCACCCCGAGGTGTTTGCGGTAGGCGACTGCGCCGACTGGGCCACACCCCTGCCCAAAGCCGGTGTCTACGCAGTGCGCATGGGCCCGGGCCTGACCCACAACCTGCGCGCCGCGCTGGGCGCCAGCCCTGCTGCGCTGATGGACTACCAGCCCCAGCACCGCTTTCTGGCCCTGCTGGCCACGGCGGATGGCAGCGCGGCGGCGTCCTGGGGTCCGCTGTCAACCCAAGGCCGCTGGGTGCTGCGCTGGAAGGACAAGATCGACAGGCGGTTTTTGCAGCAGTTCAAGCTGCAGCCAGGCTGAGCCAAGCGGCAAGCCAAGCGGCAAGCCAGGCTCAGGCCTTGCGGCGGCGCGCCACGCCCAGGCCGGCAATCGCCAGGCCCACCAGCGCCACTGAGCCCGGCTCCGGCACGGCTTGCTGCAGGTCGGCATTGCCGGTCATCTCCACCCGCAGGCCGGTGGGGCCACCGCCGTTGTTGACCACAAAGTCCAGCGTGTTGATGCCCGCCACAAAACCGCTGGTGACCTGGAAAGCCGCAAAGCCCGCCGCAAACTGGCCACCCGCCGTGGTGTAGCCCAGGCCCACACCGTTGATCAGGATGTCCAGGCCGTTGTTGTCGGTGGTCCACAGGCCGTTGATCAGCGCGCTGGCGGCGTTGAGGCCGGTCAAATCAAAGGTGGCGCGGTAGACAAACGCGCCGACGTTGCCATTGAGTTGCGCGTCGTTGTTGGGGCCGATCCAGCGTGAGCTGCTGTTGTCGCCCAGCCAAGGCCCGATCGGGAAGCCCGAGGCCGAGCTGATGACCCGCACGTCCGACGTGCCGCCGGGTGTGCTGATCAGGCTGTAGTGCGCATCACCCACCGTGCTGTCGGGCAACACCGCGCCAGTGGCATCCACACCGGTATTGAACAGGCTGACAGTTGCGGCTTGCGCTGCTGGCAAACCCAGCAGGCTGGCGGCGCAAACGATGAGGGTAGAGAAAGTGGTTTTCATGATCAGGCCGGTTGGGTTGGAGTTGAATACTCCTTTGCAAACTCCGGGCCAGATATTAAAAGCCTCATCAAAACAAGCACTTGCAAAATCAGCGTGATATTTTCACAGGGCCACTGTCAAATAGACCGAAATGGCCGAATTTGGTATCGCCTGCAATATTCATGACCTTGTTCACGCTGGCCCTGCGGCCGTAGATATTTAAAAACTGAAGGCCTCAAGTTTTAGAATACCTGCGTGGCGTGGCATGCATCACGGGCTGCTGGCCGGTGCAGCCCGGCCTATGATCCGCCGCTGCGATGGACAAGCCGCGCAAGGATTCAGACCGCTGTTGCTGTTGAAAAAGGGCCGCCATGCCGCTCGCGTCTCAGGTTGCGCTGTCAGGGAATCAAGGCCGCCGCGTTGGGGCCACCTGGTGGGCATGGGTGGGGCTGCTGCTGCAGGTCGCCATCACGGCAATCACCGCAGCGACGTTCGCAACAGCAGCAACAGCAGCAACACCGGGCCTGGCGATCGCCACCATCACCGTGCAAGGCCAGCCGGTGCAAAGCCTGGCCGATGTGCAGGTGCGCCTGCCCGGCGCCGCACGCAGCCAGGGGCAAACCCTGACGCAGAGCCAGGTGCTGGCCCCCGGCACCGAGCTGACACTGCCGCGCGGCGCCACGCTGGTGCTGCTGAGCAGCAATGACAACAGCATCACGCTGCACCCCGGGGCACGTTTTGTGGTGGGCACCGTCACGGCCCGGGGTGAAACCCACCAGCCGCAGGGTGGGCTGATCAGCTTCCAGGTCAAACAGGCGCTGGACTACTTCAACATCAGCTACGACCGGTTCACCGCAGCGGTCAAAGGCACCAGCTACAGCGTTGAGATCGACGCTGCCAACAGCCTGACCTTCAGCGTCACCGAAGGCGTGGTGGAGGTCGAACGCGAGGTGGAAATCCGCATCGCAGGCGCCTCGTCAAACGCCTCGTCAAACGCCTCGTCAAACGCCCAGTCCAGCGCAGATGCAGACGACGCGGAGGACAGCCCGGTCAGCCAGGGCCGTGGCATTCGGATTGCCGAGGACCTGAAGGCCGGGCAGCGCAAAAGCTACAAGCTCAACGTTGCCGAATACCTGGACGAGTTCAAGAACTTCAGTGAGGCCGAGGCCTACTTCACCCAGGCGCTGCACGCAGCCCAGGCCAGTGGTGATGCGCACCGCACGATCCGCGCCCTGTTCAACCTGATGGAGGCGCAGCAGACCATGGGCCGGCCGAGAGCGGTGCTCGACCTGCTGGGCCGCTGCATGCCCTTGGCGCAGCAGTTGCGGTTGCCACCGTACGAGGCGGTGTGCCTGAGCATGGCGGGCAGCGCCCACAGTGCCGTGGGCGAATACCGCGAGGCCCTGGCCAACCAGGAGCAGGCATTGGCCTTGAACCAGCGCCTCAGTGCCGGACGCGACAGCTTGTCCGTTGCCGTCAATCTGGGCAGCCTCGGTAACCTCTACGGCCGGCTGGGTGAACCGCGCAAGGCACTGGACTTCTATGAGCGCTCGCTGGCGATCCGGGAGCGCATCGCTGCGGGCCAAGACAACCGCCGCATTGCCTGGGCTTTTGGTGCGCTTGGCGCCGCCCACGCCAGGCTGGGTGATTACCGCAAGGCGATCGAGTACCACAACAAGGCGCTGGCGATCAACAAGCGGCTCTATCCAAACGCCGACCATCCGGTCATCGCCGGCGATCTCGCCAACCTCGGCAACGCCCATCGCATGTTGCACCAGTACCCCCAGGCCGCGATGTACTTCGAACAGTCACTGGCCATGAATGGGCGCCTGTACCCAAGCGCCGACCATCCGGACATCGCCGCCAACCACGCCAGCCTCGCGCTGATGTTCAAGTCACAGCGCCAGATCACCCAGGCCATCGAGCAGCTTGAGATCGCGCTGGCGATGAACGAGCGCCTGTACCTGGGCCGCGACCACCCGGGCACGGCCGCCAGCCTGAACAACCTGGGCGAAGCTTATGGCATGGCGGGTGACCCGCGCAAAGGCCTGGCCTACTGCGAGCGCGCGCTGGCCATGCGCGAGCGCCTGTTTGGCACGCGTGACCACCCGGGCACTGCGGCCAGCCTGGCCGGCATCGGCAGGCTGTACACCGCCTTGGGTGAGCACCGCAAGGCGGTGGCGTACCACGCCAGGGCGCTGCTGATGCGCGAGCAGGTGTTTGCCGGCCGCGACCACCCGGCCATTGCCAGTTCTCTGGCCCAGCTGGCCACCGCCCATGCCAAGGCCGGCAATGCCGCAGACGCCGCGCTGTACCGCGAGCGTGCGCAAGCCATGGCCAGCCGCTTGAAAAACCCATGAACGCCGGCGGCATGGCGCGTGCTGTGCTGCGCGGCGCCGGGCTGGTGCTGGCAGCGCTGCTGCTGGCGGTGGTGGGCGGGGCCTTCCAGGTCTGGCAGATGGCCGACCACCTGGTGTTCCGCTCGCTGTACCTGACACAAACGCCGGAGCCGGCTGCAGGCATCCGGTTGATCGACATCGACTACCCCGCGCTGGCCCGCCAAGGCAGCCCGCAGGGCTACTGAGAGGCCCAGGGCGCAGCGCTGCTGCAGTTGGCGGCGCTGCCGGTGCCACCACGCGTGGTGCTGCTCGACATCTGGATCTCCAACAACCCCGACGGTGCGCCGGCGCTGGCCCAGGGCATCACCGCGCTGCAGGCCAAGGGTGCAAAGGTCTATGCCGCCGTCGAGCCCAAGAACCGGCAGGGCAAACTGGCCGCCGACTACATGGCCTGGCACCTGGCGCCGCTGTACGCCAACCTGCTGGACGGCCACGGCCACACCCAGCTGGAGTTTGGCTTTGGCATGCTCAAGTACCAGCGGGAGCTGCGCCTGCCCGGCGCTGCCGGCGAGACGGTGCTGCCGGCGCTGCCGGTGCTGGCCGCCGTGGCGCAGGCCAATGTGACGCAAGCCGATGCGCTGCCCGCGTCGCTGGTGATCCCGGTGGGCGATGACGCCTTGTTCAAGCCGCTCACGCACCACCTGGCGCAGGCTGCGGGCCAATTCCATCCACCCATCCCACCCGGCGCGGCACCCAGCCACGTCATCGTCGGCAGCTTCCAGGAGGACAGCGACAACGCGCTGCAGCGCCCCGGCCCGCTGCTGCTGGCCTGGGCCTTGTCCGACCTGCTGGCCGGCAAGGCCAGCGTGGCGCGTGAGGCGCTGAACCACCCGCTGGCGCTGCTGGGCCTGGCCGCCTTGGGCCTGCTGTGGGCGATTGCCGCGTTTGCCTTGGCCTTTCGCGTGGTGCGCACCCGCGTGGCGCCAGCGCGCTGGCGCGCCGCAGCAGCCGGGCTGGCGCTGGCAGCATTTGCGCTCACTGCCGGGCTGCTGCTGGGCGCGGGTGGCATCGTGCTGCTGGCCGGCCGCGTGATCCCGGTGGCGCTGCCGCTGGCGTGTGCGGCACTGGGCACGCTGGCGGCATGGCTGGCCGCGCGGCGCTGGATCACCAACGAACAGGTGCGGCGAGAGTTGGCCGGCAATGGTGAAGAACGGGCGGTGCAGTACGACGTGTTTGTCAGTTATGCCCATGACCCGGCCGAGCACAAGGCCTGGGTCAAGCGTGTGCTGGTGGCCCCGCTGGTGGCCTTGCGCCATGCCGACGGCCGGCCGTACAAGGTGTTTTTTGACGAGACCGAGATCAAGGTCGGCCGCCAGTGGAAAAGCGAGATCGAGCTGGCCTTGCTGGGCTCGGTGTGCTTTGTGGCGGTGTATTCCGAGCGCTACTTTGGGCGCCCCTACTGCCGCGAAGAAATCGAACTGGCCGACCAGTTGCGCATCGAGGGCCGCTTGCGCATGTTCCCGGTGGCCCGCACGGTGGACGGGGTACCGGAACGCTATTTGCGCAAGGCGCAATACCTCGATGCGCGGACGGATGTGGATGTCATGGGCGAGTTGATCACCCAGATCGTGGCGGCGGTGCAGGCCAGCGAGAGCGGCGCGGGTGGCGCCAGCAACAGGCCCGACCAGGCGCTCAAACCCGCTCGCTGACCCAGCCCACCACACCGGCCAAGGCTTTTGCCAGTTGGCTGGGGTCCGTGCCACCGGCCATCGCCAAATCCGGCTTGCCGCCACCTTTGCCACCCACCTGCTGGGCCACAAAGTTGACCAGCTCACCGGCTTTCAGCTTGCTGCCAGGCCGGGCCAACACATCGGCGGTGATGCCGGCGGCCAGTTGCACCTTGCCACCGTCCACCACGGCCAGCACGATGGCTGCGGTCTTGAGCTTGTCTTTGAGCTTGTCCAGCGTGTCGCGCAGGGTTTTGGCGTCGGCGCCGGTCAAGGTGGCGGCCAGCACCTGGATGCCACCCCCGTCTTTCATCTCAATTTCCACCGCCTGGGCCATCAGCTCATCACCCTGGGCCGATGCCAGCTTGCCTTTGAGGGCGGCAATCTCTTTTTCCAGGCTTCTCACCTGGTCCAGCACCGCGCCCACCCGGGCCGGCAGCTCGGCCGGCGTGACCTTGAGGTTGCCGGCCACGCTGGTGACGGTGTGCTCCAGCTGCTGCAGATAAGCCAGCGCGTTGTCCCCCGTCACCGCCTCCACCCGGCGGATGCCGGCGGCCACACCGGCCTCGGCCACGATCTTGAACAGGCCGATGTCGCCGCTGCGGCCCACATGCGTGCCACCGCACAGCTCTTTGCTGCTGCCGATGCTGAGCACCCGCACCTCATCGCCATATTTCTCGCCAAACAACATCATGGCGCCGCTTTTTTGCGCGTCGTCCAAGGCCATCACCTCGGCGCTGGCCGCCGCGTTGTGCAGGATTTCGGCATTGACGATGGCTTCGACCTTGCGGATTTGCGCGTCGGTCACCGGTGCGTTGTGGGCAAAGTCAAACCGGGTGCGGTCGGCATTCACCAGGCTGCCTTTTTGCTGCACATGGCTGCCCAGCACCTCACGCAGCGCCTTGTGCATCAGGTGGGTGGCGCTGTGGTTGCGCACGGTCTTGGCCCGCTGCTCGGAGTTGACCTTGGCGGCCAAGCTGTCGCCCACGTGGATGCTGCCCTCCACCACCCGGCCCTGGTGGCCAAACACATCGGCCTGGATTTTGGTGGTGTCCTCGATCAACACCCGGGCCACGGCGTTGCGCAGCTCACCGGCATCACCCGCCTGGCCGCCGCTTTCGGCATAAAACGGGGTGTGGTCCAGCACCACCACCACATCGTCACCGGCTTTTGCCGTCTGCACTGCCGCGCCGTCGATGTAGAGGCCGGTGATGCGGCTGGTCTCGCACTGCAGGTGTTCGTAGCCGTGGAAGGTGGTGGG
>JAYVLI010000058.1:0-20104 GCA_043759535.1 Betaproteobacteria bacterium
CTTTGCCGTCAACCACCGCACCAACCGCATGTTCTACACCCACCCGCCCGGTGTGGTGGGCCACCAGGCGCCGATCAACGCGCTGCTGGCGCGGGCCGACACGCTGGGCGCGCAAGGCAGCTTCAGCTGGTACACCATGACCCAGCTGGCTGACTTTTCGCAACGCCGGGTGGCCACCACCTGGACCACCAGCGTGGTGGGCGCCACCACCACCTTCAGCGCCAGCCATCCCACGTCACTGGCCGACATGGCCTGGCTGCTGCCCAAGGCGCGCTTCAGCCAGCCAGCGGTGATGGCTGGTGCGGCGGCAGTCACATCGGACAGCAGCAACTGGATCGTCACCGCCAACAGCGGCACCACGCTGCGCTTTGCCGCGCAGGCGCTGTGAGCCAGGCGCTGGCCTGCTGCCAAACCGCTGCCATCACCATTTCCATTCCCATTCCCATTCCCATTGCCCACCAGGAGCTTTGCATGACAACCCACCGCCGCCCCACACCGCAACACCCCAAACAACACCCGCTGCTGCGCGCCCTGCGCCGCGCCCTGCTGCCCACACTGCTGGGCCTGGCCGGCACGGCCGCGCTGGCCGCTGCCCCGCGTGACCGCCTGACCCTGCTGGTGCCCGATGGCGCCGACCTGAGCAGCTGGCAAGTCAAGGTGTGGACCGATACCGCTGCCGAAGAAGGCATCACGCTGGACCTGATCACCGACTCGGCCCTGCTGGCGCTGGGCAACACCGCGGCGGGCAAGATTGCTGGCCTGGTGGTGCCCGACAGTGCCCACCTGGCCGCCAGCGACGCGGTGATTGCCGCCATCAAGCAATACACCTACACCGGCGGCAAATTGATGCTGGTGTATGACGCCGGTGTGCTGGCCGCCAACGGCGCGTTTCCGCTCACCGGCAACTCGCGTTTTGCTGACCTGGTGGGCGTGGACTATGTGTTCTGGAACAACGGCCTGGGCGCGTCCACCATGGTCGGTTTTGGGCCGGTGGTGGGCACCCGCGCGCGGCTGGATTCCCTGTCCATCCCGCCGGGCAAGTTTTTGCCCTACAGCCCACCGGCCAGCCTGGCCGTGGCCACCTCGTCCACCGCGTTTGTGCCCACCAGCCAGGCTGACCCCAGCGGCGCCAAAGTGATGGACGGCCTGCTGCAAAAGCGTGCCCGCCAGGCGATTGAGGATGGGTCCGCCGGCGTGCGCAGCAAGCGCCCGGTGAGCCTGCGTGACCTGCTGGGCATCGGTGTGGAGGGCAGTGGCCTGCTGCGCTTTGACCGCCGCAACCCAAACGCCTCCACCGCCCGCGACAAACACTTTTTTGACCTGCTGACACGCCAGCCCGAGCAAATTGACGCGGTGCTCAATGCCGACGGCAGCAGCTCCACCGAGCGCAACTGGTCGGCCACCATCGCCAGCGACAGCACGCTGCAAGCCATCAGCGGTTACGCCTACGGCCCGCTGGGGTATTTTCATTACGTGACCACCGGCACCTTCCCGGGCACGGTGTATTTGTCGTCGCCTGAGCACGGCCTGGTGGCCGGCGCCCGCGCCTACGGCAGTGGCCAGTTGTTGTTTGTCAACATGCCGCTGGGCTACTTCAAAGCCATCGGCACCGACAGCGCACCGATGCACGGCTTTTTGGGCCTGTTTGCGCGTGAACATGTGGGCGCCACCACCGTGTCGGTGCAGCCGCGTGGCAAAGGCGGGCTGGTTTACAACTGGCATGTGGACGACGGTGATGACCTGACGGTAGACACCAAATACCTGTTGGACAAAACCAAGGTGCTGGAGCGTGGCCCGTTCTCCATCCACTTCACCGCTGGCCCGGACGTGATCAACGTGGGTGACGGCAACGGCATGAACCTGAACCAAAACAAGACCGCTCGCGAACTGGTCCGCCGCGTGGCCGGCCAGAAGAAAGACGGCTCAGACGACTCAAAAACCAAGCTGCCTGAGCACGCCATCGGCTCCCACGGCGGCTGGATCCATGACTTCTGGGGCTTGAACGCCACCGAGGCCAATGTGCCCAACCTGACACCGCTGCTGCAGCAAAACTTCGATGCCATCGAAGCCACCACCGGCCGCAAGATCCGTGAATATTCGTCGCCGGTGGGCAACACCCCGCTGTGGGCCATCAAGTGGATGGAAGCCCGTGGTGTGGTGGCCACCTACCTGGTGGCTGACCTGGGCAACGGCATGATGCGCAGCTGGCGCAATGGCGCCCGGGTGGCCGACAAGCTGTGGACATCACCCGTCACTCCGCTGGGAAAATACGCCACCTTTGAGGAGTTTGACGACTTTGGCGTCACCGACGCCGCCTCTGGCCAGTGGCTGTTAGACCTGCAGAGCTTTGCCGTCAACCACCGCACCAACCGCATGTTCTACAACCACCCCCCCGGTGCGGCCGGCCACTTGAAACCCATCAACGCCTTGTTGACACGGGCCGACAAGCTGCAGGACAAGAACCAGTTCAACTGGTACACCATGACCCAGTTGGCTGATTTCTCGCAGCGCCGGGTGGAGACCAGCTGGACCACCGGCAACTGGTTTGGCATGACCAGCTTCACCGCCAGCCACCCCAAAACCTTGGCTGACGTGACCCGCCTGCTGCCCAAGGCCAGCTACAACATGCCCTTCATCATCAGCGGCTGGGGCAGCGTGGGTTGGGACAGCAAAAACTGGATCGTCACCGCCGACAGCGGCACCACGCTGAAGTTCATCGCCGCCGAGCGCTGACGTGTTGATGCGCTGACCCGGCGCAGCGTGGATTGCACCGTGCTTGTGCAATCCACGGAACCTTGCCTCCATCATGCGTTCTATCCTTGGCAGCCACCCGGCTGCCATTTTTTTGCCCGGATCACACAAGAGAGACACCATGATGGAACTGCTCAGCAACCCCCAGGCCTGGATTGCCCTGGCCACCCTGACTTTGCTGGAGTTGGTGCTGGGCATCGACAACATCATCTTTATCTCCATCCTGGTGGACAAGCTGCCGGCCGCCAAGCGTGAATTTGCGCGCCGCATCGGCCTGTTCATGGCCATGTTCATGCGCATTGGCCTGCTGCTGGTGTTGGCCTGGATCGTCGGCCTGGTGGAGCCGTTGTTCACCTTGCCGGTGGTCAACCAGGGCATCTCGGGGCGCGACCTGATCCTGATTCTGGGTGGCCTGTTTTTGATCTGGAAGAGCACCGGCGAGATCCACCAGTCACTTGAAGGCGACGAGGAGCACGGCGCTGCCGGCAAGGCCGTGGCCACTTTTGCTGGCGTGATCCTGCAGATCATGGTCATTGACCTGGTGTTCTCGCTCGACTCCATCATCACCGCCGTGGGCATGGTGGACGATGTGCGCATCATGATCTGCGCCGTGGTGCTGTCGGTCGGGCTGATGATGCTGTTTGCCGGGCCTATCGGCCGGTTTGTGTCTGACCACCCCACCATCAAAATGCTGGCGTTGGCGTTTTTGGTGGTGGTGGGTGTGGTGCTGGTGGCTGAGGGTTTTGGTCACCACGTGCCCAAGGGCTATGTCTACTTTGCGATGGCTTTCTCGCTGGGCGTGGAGCTGATCAACATCACCATGCGCAAGCGCAGCGCCAGCAAGGTCAAGCTGCATCCGGCCAAGATGCCGGGCGAGTGAGTGGCGCTGCCGGGCTGCGGCCTGGCATGCGGTGATTTGCGCTTGCACAGGCCGCTGCGGTGCTGTCCTGCGTCCGTGTCCTCCGCCGCTGGCCAAAAACGGCCAACGGCTCCCCTCTTGCCTCCCTTCGGACAACACCCCACCGGCCTGTGCCCTGCGCACAACACGCCGCACGCTTGCATTTGACGCGCCAAGCCAACCCACCCAGATTGTCAGCCGCAACAATGTGAACTATCGTGCAGCCATCGGTGCGTCGTCAGCGCCACTCCTCCGTGTCCAGCAAGATGATGCATTCCCCTGCTACCGCTCTCCAGCCTTTGACGGCCCCAGCTGCGAGCGACGCAGCGCCCGACGCGCCTGCTGACGACAAAAACCCTGCCCTGTTGGCCTTGGGTGACCGGGTGCGCAGCCTGCGGGCACGGCGGGGCATGACCCGCAAGGCGGTGGCGCTGGCGGCCGATGTGTCTGAGCGGCATCTGGCCAATCTGGAATACGGCATCGGCAACGCCTCGTTCTTGGTGCTGCAGCAAGTGGCCGGTGCGCTGCAGTGCAGCCTGGCCGAGCTGATTGGCGATGTGACCACCGCCACCCCTGAGTGGCTGTTGTTGCGCGAGTTGCTGGCGCCGTGTGACGAGGCCACCCTGCGCCGGGTGCGGGTGGCGGTGGGCAGCTTGCTGGGCACGGGTGGTTCGCCGGCCGGGGTGGGTGGTGCGCGCAGCCCGCGGGTGGCGCTGATCGGCCTGCGCGGGGCCGGCAAATCCACCCTGGGCCGGCGCCTGGCCGATGATTTGGGCTGCGCATTTGTTGAGCTCAGCCGCGAGATTGAGCAATTTGCCGGCTGCAGCATTGCCGAAATTCAAGCCCTGTACGGCATGAACGCCTACCGCCGCTACGAGCGCCGGGCGCTGGAAGAAGCCATCCAGATCCATGCCGAGGTGGTGATTGCCACGCCCGGTGGCCTGGTGTCTGACGCGGCCACCTTCAACCTGCTGCTGGCCCACTGCACAACCGTGTGGCTGCAGGCCTTGCCGCAAGACCACATGCAGCGTGTCACCGCCCAGGGTGACCTGCGGCCCATGGCCGCCAGCAAGGAGGCGATGGACGATTTGCGCCAGATTTTGGCTGGCCGTGCGGCGTTTTATTCCAAGGCCGACATGGTGCTGGACACCAGCGCCGCAGCGCTGGAGCCCACCTTCCAGGCCTTGCGTGGCCTGGTGCGCACGGCGCTGCAGCTGCCTGTCTGAACGTCTGGTGAGCCCGTGAAGCAAAGTGCATGTTGACCGTGGGGATGCTTGACCTGCCGCAGGTGTACGCACTATGATGCATCACCTGACACCCCAGAGAACGCAATATAGTGCGTATTCTGACAACCGGAGCCCCACATGAGCACCGCACCCCGCGTCGATTACCGCACTGATCCGTCCCAGTACCGGCACTGGCGCTTGCACTTTGAGGGCCCGCTGGCCACGCTGGCGCTGGACATCGATGAAAACGCTGGCCTGCGGCCTGGCTACAAGTTGAAGCTCAACAGTTACGACTTGGGCGTGGACATTGAGCTGAATGACGCCATCAGCCGCATCCGTTTTGAGCACCCCGAGGTGCGCACCGTGGTGTTGACCAGTGCCCGCGACAAGGTGTTTTGCTCGGGCGCCAACATCTTCATGCTGGGGGTCAGCAGCCATGCGTGGAAGGTGAACTTTTGCAAGTTCACCAACGAAACCCGCAACGGGCTGGAGGATTCATCCCAGCACAGCGGCTTGAAGTTTCTGGCCGCTGTCAATGGCGCTTGCGCCGGCGGCGGTTATGAGCTGGCGCTGGCCTGCGACGAAATCATCTTGGTGGACGACCGCAGCAGCGCGGTGAGCCTGCCCGAGGTGCCGCTGCTGGGTGTGTTGCCCGGCACCGGCGGCCTGACCCGCGTCACTGACAAACGCCATGTGCGGCATGACCTGGCCGACCTGTTCTGCACCAGTGCCGAGGGGGTGCGCGGCCAGAAGGCCAAAGACTGGCGCCTGGTGGACAGCATTGCCAAGCCGGCCGTGTTTGCGCAAAAAGTGCAAGAGCGTGCGCTGCAACTGGCCGCGCTGAGTGACCGCCCAGCCGATGGCACCGGCGTGACGCTGACCCCGCTGGCCTGCACGATCGAGGCCGACGCCCTGCGCTACAGCCTGGTCAACGTGGAGATCAACCGTGCCGGCCGCACCGCCACCATCAGCGTGCAAGGCCCTGCCGGTCAGCAGCCAACGGATGTGGCGGCCATCCAAGCGGCAGGTGTCAACTGGTACCCGCTGGCCCTGGCGCGTGAGCTGGAAGACGCCATCCTGCAACTGCGCACCAATGAGCTGGAAATCGGCACCTGGCTGATCAAGACCCAAGGCGACAGCGCGGCGGTGCTGGCGCTGGACGCCACCCTGCAAGCCCATGCCGACCACTGGCTGGTGCGTGAAACCGTGGGCCTGCTGCGCCGCAGCCTCAGCCGCTTGGACTTGTCCTCACGCAGCCTGTTTGCGCTGATCGAACCCGGATCGTGTTTTGCCGGCACCCTGCTGGAGCTGGCCCTGGCCTGCGACCGCAGCTACCACCTGGCCCTGCCGGACGATGCGGCCAAAGCGCCCAAGCTGACGCTGGGTGAACTGAACTTCAGCGCCTACCCGATGGCCACCGGCCAAAGCCGGCTGGGCCGCCGGTTTTATGACGAGGCAGCGCCCATCGCCGCCGTGCGCGCCGCGATGGGCCAGGCGCTGGACGCCGACGCCGCGTTTGCGCTGGGCCTGGTCACCAGCAACCCGGACGACATCGACTGGGCCGATGAGATCCGCATCGCGATTGAAGAACGCGTGGCCATGAGCCCTGACGCCCTGACCGGCATGGAGGCCAACCTGCGCTTCAACGGCCCCGAGACCATGGCCACCCGGGTGTTTGGCCGTTTGACGGCCTGGCAGAACTGGATCTTCCAGCGGCCTAACGCGGTGGGTGAGCGTGGCGCTTTGAAGGTGTACGGCACCGGCCAAAAAACGGCTTTTGATTGGACACGCGTCTAGACGTTTTTGCCTGTTGTGCGGTGCGAACCAGGTGGCGCACCGCAACCCCATCAGCCCCACCGCATGTTTTGACCGGAGACCACGATGTCCACCATGAACTACAGCGACAAGATCCCCAACAACGTCAGCCTGAGTGAAGACCGCACCCTGCAGCGCGCGCTGGAGCAGTGGCAGCCCAACTTCATCAACTGGTGGGACGACATGGGGCCGGAGGGGTCCACCGACATGGACGTGTACCTGCGCACGGCCGTGAGCGTGGACCCGCAAGGCTGGGCCCAGTTTGGCGCGGTCAAGATGCGCGACTACCGCTGGGGCATTTTCTTGAACCCCGGGGATGCGAACCGCGACATCCATTTTGGTGACCACAAAGGCGAAAAGGCCTGGACCGATGTGCCCGGTGAACACCGCGCCAACCTGCGCCGCATCATCGTGACGCAGGGCGACACCGAGCCCGCCAGTGTGGAGCAGCAACGCCACCTGGGCCTCACCGCGCCCAGCAACTACGACCTGCGCAATCTGTTCCAGATCAATGTGGAAGAAGGCCGCCACCTGTGGGCCATGGTGTATTTGCTGCACAAACACTTTGGCCGTGACGGCCGTGAAGAAGCCGAAGCGCTGCTGGAGCGCCGCAGCGGCGACGAGAACAACCCGCGCATCCTGGGTGCCTTCAATGAAGCAACGCCCGACTGGCTGGCGTTTTTCATGTTCACCTATTTCACGGACCGTGACGGCAAGTTCCAGCTCTGCGCCCTGGCCGAGTCCGCGTTTGACCCACTGGCCCGCACCAGCAAGTTCATGCTGACCGAAGAAGCCCACCACATGTTTGTGGGCGAGAGTGGCATCAGCCGTGTCATCAGCCGCACCGCGCAAACGATGAATGAGTTGAAGACCGACGACGTGGGCAAGTTGCGCGCCGCTGGCGTGATCGACCTGCCCACACTGCAGCGCTACATCAACTTCCACTACAGCGTCACGATTGACTTGTTTGGCGCTGATGAATCCAGCAATGCCGCCACGTTTTATTCGAGTGGATTGAAGGGCAGGTACGAAGAAGGCAAGCGGGTGGACGACCATGTGCTCAAAGGCCAGACCTACAAGGTGCTGGAAGTGCGTGGTGACCAATTGGTCGAGAAAGAGGTGCCCATGCTCAACGCCTTGAACGAGGTGCTGCGCGACGACTACATCAAGGACAGCGTGGCCGGCGTGGAGCGCTGGAACAAGGTGCTGGCCAAGGCCGGCATCCCCACGCGGCTGAGCGTGCCGCACAAGGCCTTCCATCGCAACATCGGGTCCCTCTCGGGTGTCAAGGTGTCGCCAGACGGCCGGGTGGTGAGTGATGCTGAATGGGCCGCCAAGGTCAATACCTGGCTGCCCAGCAGCGATGACCGCGCGTTTGTGGCCAGCCTGATGGGCCGGGTGGTAGAGCCGGGCAAATTTGCCAACTGGATTGCGCCACCAGTCATGGGCATCAACCGCCAACCGGTGGACTTTGAGTACGTGCGCTTCAATTGATGGGAGTGGGTGATGAGCCTGATCAAGCAGCATTTGATCGACCCCGAGATCTGCATCCGCTGCAACACCTGCGAGGCCATCTGCCCCGTGGGGGCCATCACCCACGATGACCGCAACTATGTGGTGGACGCCGGCAAGTGCAACCTGTGTTTGGCCTGCATCTCGCCATGCCCCACCGGCAGCATCGACAACTGGCGCAACATGCCCAGCGTGCGGGCCTACTCGCCGGCGGAGCAATTGACCTGGGATGAGTTGCCGGCCGAGCTGGACGAGGCCGAGTTGACCGAAGCGGGTGGTGACGTGCCCGGCGATGTCACAGCTGCACCGGCGCTTGCGGACTTGCCCAATGGCGAAATGCCCACCGTGGCCAACCGCTACGGCGCCACCGTGCCGCCCTGGTCGGCAGCGCATGCCTACACCAACCTGTACGGCCCCAAGTCAAAAGACAAATCGCTGACGGCCACCGTCAGTGGCAATGTGCGGGTGACCCAGGTGGGCACCGATTACGACACCCACCACATCGTGCTGGACTTTGGCGCCATGCCGTTTCCGGTGCTGGAGGGCCAGTCCATCGGCATCCTGCCACCGGGGCAGGACGCGCAAGGCCGGCCGCACCACGCCCGCCAGTACAGCGTGGCCAGCCCGCGCAATGGCGAGCGGCCGGGTTACAACAACCTGTCGCTCACCGTCAAACGCGTGCTGGAAGACCACCAGGGCCAACCCGTGCGTGGTGTGGCCAGCAACCACCTGTGTGATTTGCAGGTGGGTGATGCGGTGCAGGTGATCGGCCCGTTTGGCGCCAGCTTCTTGATGCCCAACCACCCGCGCAGCCACATCGTGATGGTCTGCACCGGCACCGGCAGCGCACCGATGCGGGCGATGACCGAGTGGCGGCGGCGTTTGCGCACGGCCGGCAAGGTGGAGGGCGGCAAGCTGCTGCTCTTTTTTGGCGCCCGCACGCAAGAAGAGTTGCCTTACTTTGGCCCGCTGCAAAAACTGCCAGCTGATTTCATCACCAGCCACTTCGCCTTCTCCCGCACGCCCGGCCAGCCCAAACGTTATGTGCAAGACCTGATGCGGGAGCAGGCCGCTGAATTGCTGCCGCTGCTGCAAGACCCCGACACCTGCTTTTACGTCTGCGGCCTCAAAAGCATGGAAGACGGTGTGCTGCAGGCGCTGCGCGAGGTGGCACAACAAGCCGGGCTGGATTGGGATGCACTGGGCGCCACGCTGCAGCGTGAGGGCCGGCTGCATCTGGAGACGTATTGATGCGAGAGGGCGGCGCCAGCCGCGCCTGACCCGGTGGCGACGCCTGCCGGTGGCACAGGCCGGCTAGCATGTTGGCGGCCCTGATCCCAGCCCCAATTCAAGGAGACACCATGTCCACCCAAGCCTTCATCTGCGATGCCATCCGCACACCCATCGGCCGCTACGGCGGTGCCTTGTCCAGTGTGCGCACCGACGATCTTGGCGCCATTCCGCTGCGTGCCTTGATGGCGCGCAACCCCAAGGTGGACTGGGCCCAACTGGCCGATGTGTTGTACGGCTGCGCCAACCAGGCCGGTGAGGACAACCGCAACGTGGCCCGCATGGCCGCACTGCTGGCCGGCCTGCCGGTGGCCGTGCCGGGCGGCACCATCAACCGCCTGTGCGGCTCGGGGCTGGACGCGGTGGGCACAGCCGCCCGTGCCATCAAATCCGGCGAGGCGCAACTGATGATTGCCGGCGGGGTGGAGAGCATGAGCCGCGCGCCGTTTGTCATGCCCAAAGCCGAGAGTGCCTTCAGCCGCGCCAATGCCGTGTACGACACCACCATCGGCTGGCGTTTCATCAACAAGCGCATGAAAGAGCTGCATGGGGTGGATTCCATGCCCGAGACGGCCGAGAACGTGGCCACCGAGTTCAAGATCGAGCGTGAGGCGCAAGACCGCATGGCGCTGGCCAGCCAGTTGAAAGCCGTGGCGGCGCAAAAAGCCGGCTTTTTTGATGCCGAGATCACCCCGGTCAGCATCGCCCAGAAAAAAGGCGATGCCATCCTCGTCAGCAAAGACGAGCACCCGCGTGAAACCAGCTTGGACGCGCTGGCCAAGTTGAAAGGCGTGGTGCGGCCTGACGGCACGGTCACAGCCGGCAACGCCAGCGGCGTGAATGACGGGTCATGTGCGCTGCTGCTGGCCAGTGAGGCCGCAGCCGCCCGCCACGGCCTGACCCCCCGCGCCCGCATCGTGGGCATGGCCACCGCCGGTGTGGCGCCGCGCATCATGGGTTTTGGCCCGGCGCCGGCCACCCGCAAGGTGCTGGAATTGACAGGCTTGAGCCTGGCGCAAATGGATGTGATCGAGCTGAACGAAGCCTTTGCCGCCCAAGGCCTGGCGGTGCTGCGCGATCTGGGCCTGGCCGACGACGACGCCCGTGTCAACCCCAACGGCGGCGCCATCGCCCTGGGCCACCCGCTGGGTGCCAGCGGCGCCCGGCTGGCCGCCACGGCGGTGAACCAACTGCACCGCATTGGCGGACGTTATGCGCTGTGCACCATGTGCATTGGCGTGGGCCAGGGCATTGCGCTGGTGATCGAGCGGGTTTAAAGCCGATCGTGCATCAGCTGCAGGCTGCCCCGCTGGCGCAGCGTGTCGGTGGTGTCTGACACACCTTGCCGTGCCGCACTGACAGGCCACACGCGGGCTGCTGCCTAGCATGGTTGCATGTCCCCCCTGCCCATCACCGGCCCCGGCTGCAACACTGCAGCACAGCGTGCCCGGCCTTGCCGGCTTGCGCTGGCCAGTGTGTTGCTGCTGGTGGCGGGGTCGGTGGCAGCGGTGGAGCTTGACGGCCCCGGGCGGTTGGATTTAACGCCGCCCGCAGACAGCGTGCTGGCCAGCAGTGGTGCCTGGCTGCGCATCAGCCCAACGCCTGTGGGCCCTTTGGCCACAGACTGGCACCGGCCGGGCACTCCGGCTGGCCTGTTGCTGGTGGTGGGTGTGCCGGTTGGCCAACTGGGCCAGTTGCGCTGGCAAGCACCGCTGGCGTCACCCGCCGTGCCGGGCCTGGACAACACACCGCGCCAGATGCGCGTGAGTCTGGCTCTGACCGCCAGTGACCCGTATGCCGATCTGCGCCGGGGCATGTTGACCCGGGTGGAGTTGAGCGGCCAAACCACCTTGTCGCTGCGGCCACGCGGTGGCAAGGTGATGCTGCATCTGACGAGCCGCTGGTAAACACCGGGCCCATCCCACAAAACCCCTGACAAACGGGTGTTGAACGGTCTGTCAGGGGTATGTGCAGTTGCCCTGCTGCATCACAAGCCCGGGTGGTGCCCCGGGCCTGTCAGGCTTACCAACGCTCGTTGAAACGCGCCTTGGCGGAGGCCACGCAAATGTCTTTCGCGTCACCGGCCAGGGCGTCGCATTTCTCGCGCGCCAGCTTGTAGTCGGCCTTCATGCGGGTGGTGACGTCGTCCACCATGGCCTCGGTCACCACCTTCTTCAGCTTGACATCGGCCTTGGCTTTGTCGCGCATGGTTTTGGCGCCGGTCACGCACACATCTTTGGCGTTGCCGGTCAGGTCGTCGCACTTCTCTTTGGCCAGGTCGTGACGCGCTTCATACATCGCGGTCTGCAGTTTCAGGGCGTCTTTGGCGCTGCCGCTGTAGTTGGCTTCCAGCTGGGCCAGGGCCACTTTTTCATGGCCTTTGGCTTGTTCAACGCAGATGTCTTTGGCGTTGCCAGCCAGCGTGGCGCAGCCGTCTTTCTCGATCTTGTACGTGGCCTTGATGTCATCTTTGGCGCCGTTGTAGGTGGCCTTGCTGAAGTTGCTGGCGTGGGCGCCGGCCAGGCAGGTGAGGGCGGCCAGGGCCACGGTCAGTTTTCGCAGTGTGGTGCTGTGTGTCATGGGAGATCCTTGGTTCAAAGTGCGGTGATGAGGTGATCCTCGGACTGCCAGTTTGGGTGGCCACGGCGGGCCTGCCCAGCGGCCAGCGCCGCCTCTGGCTGTAGGTGATTGACTACGGTTTTGGGTTGGCCACCACCAGATGCACACTGCCATCGGCCAGGCCGGCCAGCGTGATGGGCTGGCCCAGCAGGCTGCGGCGTGCGGTTGGGCTGTCTGCCAGCACCTGGTTTGCTGCGGCTTCGTCCGCGCACACCCACACCTGGTGCAAGCGGCCGGCGTGGCGCACTGCCACCCGCACCGCCGGCCAGTGGCTGGGCAGGCCGGGCGTGATGTGCAGTTGGCCTTGTGCCAGCACCACGCCGCAGATGGATTCCACCGCCGCGCGCGCCAGCCAGCCGGCTGAGCCGGTGTACCAGCTCCAGCCGCCACGGCCGGCCCAGGGCGGTTGGCTGTAGATGTCGCCGGCCATGACATGCGGCTCCAGCGCGTAGCGGGCGCCACGTGCCGGGTCGGCCCAGCGGTGGGCCGGGCTGAGTGCGGTGAAGACGCGCCAGGCGCCGTCCGCATCACCCAATTGGCTCAGCGCCATCAGGCCCCACACCGCCGCATGGTTGTACTGGCCGCCGTTTTCGCGCACACCGGCTGGATAGGCCTGGATGTAACCCGCGCTGGGCCGGGCGTGTTGCAGCGGTGGGTGCAGCAAACGCAGCAGGTGAGCGTTCTCATCCCATAGCAGCGCCTTGGCGCTGGCCATGGCCTGGCGCGCACGCGGCGGCTGGCCGGCGCCGGACAACACCGCCCAGGCCTGGGCGATCAGGTCGATGCGGCACTCCGGGTTGGCGACGGCACCCAGGGCACTGCCGTCGTCAAAGTAGCCACGCCGGTACCACTGGCCGTCCCAGCCGTCGGCGTCCAGCGCTTGCACCCAGCCTTGGCGGGCAACAGTCCACGCGGCCACCCGGGTGGCATCACCCCGGGCTTTGGCGATGGGCAAAAAGCTGTCCACCACCGCGCACAAAAACCAGGCCAGCCACACCGATTCACCCTTGCCCAGATGGCCCACCCGGTTCATGCCGTCGTTCCAGTCGCCGGTGCCAAACAGGGGCAGGCCGTGGGCGCCGGTGCGCAGGCTGTGGCTGATGGCGCGTGCGGCGTGTTCATACACCGTGCCTTGCTGGTCGCTCACCTGCGGGGTTTCATAGATGTCTTCGGCACCGGCGGGTACGGCGGCGCCGGCCAGGAAGGGCAGGGATTCATCCAGCAGGCTGTTGTCGCCAGTGCGCTGCACATACAGCGCGCAGGCATAGGGCAGCCACAGCAAATCGTCAGAGAAATGGGTGCGCACACCGGCGCCGCCCGGGGCGTGCCACCAGTGCTGCACATCCCCCTCGGGGAACTGCCGCGCCGCGTTGATGCGGATTTGCCGCGCCAGCAGCGCCGGTGCGCGGTTGACCAGCGACATCGCGTCTTGCAGTTGGTCGCGGAATCCGTAGGCTCCGCCGGCCTGGTAGAAGCCCGCGCGGGCCCACAGCCGGCAGGCCAGCGCCTGGTAGGGCAGCCAGTGGTTGGTCAGGGCATTGAAGGCGGGGTCGGGGCTGTACACCGTCACGCCATGCAGCAGCGCGTCCAGCTGCGCATGCTGGCGGCCTAAGCGGGTGGCCGGGTCGGTGGGCCAGGCTTGGGCCAGCAGGACACGTGCATCTTGTGGGTTAGCGGCATGGCCCAGCAGCAGGGTCATCCGGTGGGTGCCGTCAATCGGCAGCAGCACTTGGGTGCCGATCGCCGCGCAGGCGTCCAGCCCACTGCCGCTGGCCTGGCCCAGCTGGGCCGGCAGCACCAGCGCACCGGCGCTGTTGTGAAACTCGCGGCGGTCACAGGTCCAGTCTTGCAGCGCGGCAGCTGATGGCTCGGCGGGCTGTGCCGGTGGGCGTGGCGCTGTGGCGCTGGTTTGGTCAGCAGCCTGGTCACCGGCCAACGCCGGGCGCCAAGCCAGCCAGGCGGTGGCGCCGCCAAAACCGCCCAAGTGGTCCAGTTGGGTGGCCTCCAGCGCCAGTGCGGCCGCCGGGGCCCGCAGGCCGGCGCCGGCGGCGGGTGGGGCCCAGGCGTGGGCGCGGGTGTGCAGGGACAAACGCTCACTGCGCTGGCTGCCCAGTGTCCATTCGGCCAGGGCCACCAGCCGCAAGCGGCGCGGCCTGCCACCCGTCTGGCGCACTTGCACCTGCAGTTGGCGCAGGGCCAGCGTGGCGTCCACACACCACACCAGCGTGATGTCCAGCCCATCAATGCGCTGCACCATGCGGGTGTGGCCAATGGCGTGCTCCACCGTGCGTTGGGCTGCACCTTGCAGCGCCCGGCCCAGTGGCCAGACACGCTGGGTGTCCTGGTCTTGCAGCAGCAGCCACTCGGACGGCGGGTCGCGCAGCGCGTCATTCGACCACGCGGTGAGCTGGTGCATGCGGCTGTTGCCCGCCCAGGTGAAGCCCACACCCAACTCGGACACCTGGCAGCCAAAGTCCGGGTTGGCCAGCAGGTTGACCCAGGGCCGCGCCGGGTGGCGTTGCGGGCTCACTGCAAATTGCAGAGCGCCGTTGTCCGGGTCAAACTGAAAAGCCGGTGCCTCCGCCGCTGCCCGGCCACCACGCCCGGTGCTGCGGGTCAGCACCGGCACCACCGGCAGGGCGGGTCGGGTGGCTTGTGCGGCACGGCGGGCGCTGTCGCGTGTTTGGGCGTCCACCAGGCGGCCGATTTGCTGGGCCAATGAGCGGCCATCGGCCTGCAGTCGCACGCGGGCCAGCACTTGCAGGGTGTATTCCTCTGCCGCGCCAAGGCCGCTGTGCTGCAACAGATGAAAGCTGCTGCGGCGGCTGGTGGGCAGGGCGCTGTTGTCGGCCTGGTTGGCGCGCTCGCGCAGTTGCTGCAACTGGTGCTGCACTGGCGACAGGTAAGACGGTGGCTCGGCATTGAGCACCACCAGATCCACACACAGCGATGCCGCATTCCACAGCCGCAGGGCTTTTTTGAGCACCAGCACCAGCCCCAGACCCAGCTCACTGTGGATGGTGACCAGCACGATGGGCCGGTCACCCGAGATGCCGTGGCGCCACAGCAGGCGGCGGTCACAGTGGGCGGCCTCCGGGGGCGTTGGGCCGCTCATCAAGCCGCCCTGCAGCGGCGCGGGCAGCTCACGCGTCACCAGGCTGGTCAGCCAGGTGTTGAGGTGCAGCATGGCGGCCCAGGTGTCGGTGTCGAACTGCAGCTCACGCAACCGGATGCCGGCCATGGTGTGCGACATGCTGGACGCCCGCGCCACGTGGACTGCCTGGCGGTATTTGTCCACCAGCGCGGCCAGCACATCGGCCTGCCGGCTGGCGGCGGTGCAAAAGGTGAGTTGCACGGTGGCGCCAGGCGCCAGCCGCAGCCGCACGGCGATGGCGGCAATCGGGTCCAGGCCGGTGTCCACCGGCACGCCGGTGGTGGCGCTGGTGTCGGGGTGGTCCACCACGCTGTCCGCCAAGTTATCCACCAAGTCGCCCAACACCACCAAGCCGCCAGGGCCCAGCGGCTGCGCCGGGCTGCCGTAGCGGCCCAGCCAGCGCGCCCGGTCGGCGCAGGCGCTGACGGACAGCAGCGGGGCGTCCGCCCCCGCCAGGAAAAACACTGCCCGCAGGCCTTGCTCGTCGGCCAGGCGGGGCTGGCGGCGCCAGTGCAGTGCGTGGTCATCAGCCTGCCAGCGGGCTTGCAAAAACAGGTTGGAGAACGCCGGGTGCGCCTCGTCAGCCCGCTGCGGCGCCAGTGTCATCTCGGCAGCGCAGGCCAGCGTCAGGCTGATGGGCTGTTGGCCGGTGTTGCGCAGCTCCACCTGGCGCAGCTCGCAGTCGTCTTCCGGGCTGACCCACACGGTACAGCGGCTGTGCAGGTCAGGCCATTGCGCGTCAAACACCACCCGGTCGGCCTGCAGCCGGCAGCTGTAGCGGGCTTGGGGGTCAGGCGCCGGGCGGGCGGTGATGGACGACCAGCCGTCCAGCCCGTCACGCTGCAGATAAAAGTGGCTGCCCAGCTCGTCGCGCAGCAGGTCATCGCGCCAGCGGGTCAAGCCCACGTCCTCCCACTGGCTGTAACCGCCACCGTGGCTGCGCAGCACCACCGTGTGGCGGCCGTTGGTCAGCAGGTGGGTGGCCGGCAGGGCCTCGGCCAGCGGGGTGCTGTCCAGCACCAGGCGGGCGGCGCGGGCGCGGCGCGGGCTGGGCACGGGCAGGGGGTCAGCCAGCACCGGCACCTCACGCGGGGCGCGCTCTTGCAGCAGGGCGCCCACCGCACGCAGCAGCGGGTTGGCCATGGCCCAGCGGCGGGGTGTGCCACCTGTCAACACACTGGTGATGGCCACCAGCGACATGCCCTGGTGGTGGGCCATGAAGGTGTGGACTGCGGTGAAAGCGGCCGCCTGGCCGCCGTTGTGGCCGCCGTTGTGGCCGCTGTTTTGACCACCAGGGCTGGGCGCCGCCAGCTCCCCCGCAATCTGGCGCTGTGGTGTGTAGTCCAGCGCCTCGATAAAACCCATGCTGCGGCGTGCGCCCAGGGCTTGCAGCGCGCGCAGGTTGGCCAGGGCCTCGGTGGGCGCCACCATCAATGCCATCACGCTGGCGTAGGGGGCCACCACCCGTTCATCCGCCGGGGTGCGGCGCAGGGCCAGCCGGGCCACGCCCTGCGGGCCGTACTGGTAGGCCAGGGTGTGGTCTTGGCCGGCAATGGCCGATTCCGACAAGCCCCAGGGGGTGTGCTGGGCTTGCGCCTCGGCGATTTGGGCGTGGACTGCGCTGCGGTTGACTTGGTACAGCACACTGCCCTCGGGCTCGTCCAGCACCAGCGAGGGCATCAAATACTCAAACATCGAGCCCGACCAGGATTTGAGCCCCACCTCGGTGCCGCAGGCAAAAAACGGCCGGCCCAGGGCGGCCCAGTGCAACACCGGCACGTCGCCTTTGGCAATGGCCAACAAGCTGGTGAGGCGGGATTCACTGGCCAGCAAGTCGTAATGGCTGTCGTCCAACTGCTGGGTGGCCACCCGGTAGCCAATGTGCAGCAGCTTGCGCTCGGCATCAAACAGCATGGCGTAGTTGGGCGCCACCGCCATCAGCCGGCAGCGCTGGGCTGTTGTCCGCAGGCGGGCGGCCACTTCTGCGGCCGGCTGCTGCAAGTCCCGCAGGGCTGAGTCCAGCATGGCCAGGTGGTCTTGCAGCCGGGGCAAGGCTTCGTCCGGGCTGGGTGCTTGCAGGGCAGCGGCGCCCAGGCGCAGGCTGTCCAGCTCGGTGCGGGCGCGGGCCAGCGTGTCCGCCAACGCGCTGATGCTGGCGGCGTCGCTGGGCCACACCAGGCCGGGGCTGCACAGGGCGGCCAGTGTGGCCAGGCTGGGCGCGCTGTCCAGCACCGAACGCCAGCCTTGCAGCCGCTGTGCGGACAAGGCCAGCGCGCGCTGTGCAGCCTGTGATGCGGGCGGGTGGGTGGACAAGGCCTCAGCCGCCAGCACCTCACACGCCCCCGCCACTGCCAGCAGGTGGCCGCTGCAGTTGCCACTGTCCACGGTGGACACATAGGCCGGCTGCAGCACCGCCAGGGTCTGGGTGTCGTACCAGTTGTAAAAGTGACCGGCGTGGCGCGGCAGTTGGTCCAGCGTGTCCAGCGTGGCGTTCAGCCGGTCGGCCAGCTCCACCCGGCCGATAAAGCCCAAGTTCTCGGCGCACGCCGCACTGAGCAGGTACATGCCGATGTTGGTGGGCGAGGTGCGGTGCGCCACCATGGTGTGCGGGCTGAGCTGCACGTTGTCGGGCGGCAGGTGTTGGTCGTCGGCGGTGACATGGCGCTCGTAATAACGCCAGGTGTCGCGGGCCAGGTGGTGCAGGTAATCCCGCGCGGTGCTGTCCAGCGGTGCTGGTGCGGCCCGGCTGGCCGGTTGGCTGGTGAGCCACACCCACAGCGGCGCGCCGGCCCACAACAGCAGCAGCGCGGCGGCTGCACCGGCCTGCACCGGTGCGCCCAGCCAGGCCGCCAGGGCCAGCAAGCCGCCCAGCACGGCGGCGCTGGCTGGCACGGCGGCATGGCGGCGCAGCAGCGACGGCAGGTCATGTGTTGCAGCGGCTTGGGCGGCGGCGGCGGTGGTCCACTGCAGCAGGCGGCGGCGCGAGACGAGTTGGCGGTACAGCGCCCGGCCGATGGCGTCGCCATACAGCAGGGCCAGTGCCAGCAGCTCGGCGGTGTGCCACAGCGCCAGGGCCAGCGCGCGGCCCAGATCGGCCAGGGCATTGCGGTAAAACAGGCGCAGGGCAATGTCATCCCGGCTGGGTGCCAGGCCGGCCAGCGCCCCCAGCACCGGCCCGGCACTGAAGGCCGCCGCCACCACGCCCAAGGCCCAGGCCAGCGGCAGCACACCACTCGCCAGCACCAGCAGCAGCAAGGCCAGTGACATGGGCGCCACCAGTGAGCGGCGCAGGTTGTCCAGCATCTTCCACCGGCTGATCAGTGGCAGGCGGGTGGCGGCGGTGTGGCTTGGCGTGGCGCCGTCGCGCAGCAGCGCGGGCCGCAAAAAGGCGGGCAACAAAAACGGCAGCAACTGCCAGTCACCCCGGGTCCAGCGGTGCAGGCGGGACGCCGCCACGTCGGCATGCACCGGTGCATCCTCCAGCAGGGTGATGTCGCTGACGCTGGCGCAGCGCGCAATGGCGCCCTCCAGCAAGTCGTGGCTGAGCACCTGGTTGTCAGGCAGCCGGCCCACCAGGGTTTGGTAGACGGCGGCCACGTTGAGCAGGCCTTTGCCGCTGAAGCTGCCCTCACCAAACACGTCCTGGTACAGCTCGGAGTTGGCCGCGCTGTAGGGGTCAATGCCGCACTGGCCCGAGAACAGGCGGTGGTAACCCGTGACCGTGGCGGGCGCGGGCAGTGGGGTCTCGATGCGCGGCTGCAAGATGCCGTAACCCGCCACCACCCGGTGTGTGCGTGGGTCCACCCGGGGCTGGTTGAGCGGGTGGGCGGCCAGGCCCACCAAATCATGCAGGCGGCCGGGCGGCATGTCGGTGTCGGCGTCCAGCGTGACGAGGTAGCGGATGCCGGGCGCGGGCAAGGCCAGATCGGCGCGGCGGATGAAGGGCCAGTTGTCAAGGCCGTCAGGGCCGTCGACGCCGCCGGGGCGTTCAGCGGCACCGGACTCACCGAGCGCCCGCACCAGCTGCTCCAGCTTGCCGCGTTTGCGCTCCCAGCCTATCCAGCGCTGTTCAGAATCCGACCACTGGCGCTGCCGGTGCAGCAGCAAAAACGCCGGCGCCTGGCCGGGTGCAGATGGATGCAGCGCATTCAGTGCGGCAATGCCGGCGCTGGCGCTGGCCAACAGCGCGGCGTCACTGTGGGTGTGCTGGGTCTCGGCGTCGGCATAGTCGGTGAGCAGCGCAAACTGGGCCTGCGCCTCGGGGTTGGCGATGTGGTGCTGCTGCAGTTGCGCACACAAGCTGGCCACACCGCCGGCGCTGGTCAGCATGGCCGGTACCACCACCATGACCCGGTGTTGCGGCGGAATGCCGTCGGCCCAGGCCAGACGTGGCAGGTGGACTGGCGGCGCAGATTCACTGATCAAGCGGTTCACCACCGCCACCACCGCCTCACTCACCGGGCCCAGCAGCAGCACGCCGGCCAGCAGCCACAGCCAGGTGGGGCTGCCTGCAGCGGTTTGGCGGTGCAGCAGCCAGGCCACACCGCCCAGCGTGAGCAGCGACAAGCTGCCCAGATAAGCGGCCGTGGCGGCGCTGCGCCAGGCGCCGTCAGGTGCTTGCCAGGGCCAGGGCGATGTGGCCAGGCCCAGCGCCCGGCGCAGCACCGGCAGGCCGGGGCCACGCCACCAGTGCGCGGGTGCGGCGTCGGGCTGCTCGGGGCTGTCGGCCTGGCGGGTCAAGTCCAGCAGGCGTTGGGCCACTTTGGATTCATCCAGCCGCGCCAGCCTGGCCAGCCGCTCGATGGCGTGCAGGGTGGCGTCTTGGGTGTCCTCACGCTC
>JAYVLI010000059.1:0-38330 GCA_043759535.1 Betaproteobacteria bacterium
GGTGAATGTCTGCGACGGCCCGGCGCTGCACGGCGTTTTTGCGCGCCACGCCATCGATGCGGTGGTGCACTTTGCCGCCTTCAAGGCGGTGGGTGAATCCACCAACCAGCCGCTGGCCTACTACGCCAACAACATCGGCGGGCTGGTCAGCACCTGCCAGGCGATGGCGGATGCCGGCTGCAAGCGCATGGTGTTTTCCAGCAGCGCCACGGTGTACGGTGACCCTGCCGTGCTGCCGATCACCGAGACCGCCGCGCTGTCGGCCACCAACCCCTACGGCCAGACCAAGCTCATCGGTGAGGCACTGCTGCGTGATCTGGTGGCCGCTGATGCGCTGGCCGGCGGAGCCGGGGCCGCCAGTGCTGTTTGGCAGGTCGCCTGCCTGCGTTACTTCAACCCGGTGGGCGCGCATCAGTCGGGCCTGATCGGCGAAGACCCGCGCGGCACGCCGAACAACCTGATGCCGTATGTGGCGCAAGTGGCCGTGGGCCGGCGTGCCCAGCTCAGTGTTTATGGCAATGACTACGCCACACCCGACGGCACCGGCGTGCGTGACTACATCCACGTGCAAGACCTGGCCGACGGCCACGTGGCGGCGCTGCGCCGGTTGCTGCAAGCACCGGGCTCGATCACCGTCAACCTGGGCACCGGCCGGGGCCACAGCGTGCTGGATCTGGTGGCCGCCTACGCCGCAGCCAGCGGCCGCGCCGTGCCCTACCAGATCGTGGCGCGCCGGCCCGGCGATGTGGCCGCCTGTTATGCCGACCCGGCGCTGGCCAAGCGCTTGCTGGGCTGGCAGGCCCGGCACGGCCTTGACCGCATGTGCGCTGACAGTTGGCGCTGGCAAACCCAAAACCCGAATGGATTTCAGGCATGAGCATGGTTGTGCAACCCGTCATCATGGCCGGCGGTGCCGGCACCCGGCTGTGGCCGCTGTCGCGCGCTGGCCACCCGAAGCAGTTTCTGGTGCTGTCGGGTGATCCGGCCAACCGGCACAGCCTGTTCCAGCAAGCCGTGCTGCGCCTGCAAGGGCTGGCCACCGACGGCATCCGCGTGGCAGCGCCCACGGTGGTGGGCAATGAAGAGCACCGCTTTTTGGTGCTGGATCAATTGCAGGCGCTCAACATCGAGCCCGCCGCCGCGCTGCTGGAGCCCGTGGGCCGCAACACCGCACCGGCCGTCACGCTGGCCGCGCTGGCCGCACTGGACGGCGGCGCTGATCCGGTGCTGGTGATCACCTCGGCCGACCAGACCGTGGCCGATGGCGTGGCGTTTACTGCCGCGCTGCAAACCGCCGTGCGGGTGGCGGCCGACGGCGTGATCGTGATCCTGGGCATCACGCCCGACCGGCCGGAGACGGGCTATGGCTATATCCGGGTGGCGGGTGGCGGCGGCGAGCCGGCACCACCCGTGGCGCAGTTTGTTGAAAAGCCGGACGCCGCCACCGCCCAGCGCTACCTGGCCGAGGGTGGTTACTTCTGGAATGCCGGCATGTTTGTGCTCAAGGCGTCGGTGTGGATGGCCGCGCTGGATGAATTCAGGCCCGACATCGCCAGCGCCACCCGCGCCGCCTGGGCCCAGCGCAGCACCGACGCCAAGTTTGTGCGGCCCGGCCAGGCTGAATTTGCCGCCGTGCCGGCTGAATCGGTCGATTACGCGGTGATGGAGAAATGCCCCGGCAGTGAGTTTGATATCCGCATGGTGGCACTCGACGCCGGCTGGAATGACCTGGGTGCCTGGGAAGCCGTGTGGCAGGTGGCGCCCAAAGACGCGCAGGGCAACGCCAGCGTGGGCGATGTGATCATCAAAGACAGCAGCAACACCCTCGTGCATGCCACCAGCCGGCTGGTGAGCACCGTGGGGCTGGACAACGTGGTGGTGATCGAAACGCCGGACGCGGTGCTGGTGGCCAGCCGTGAGCGCAGCCAGGACGTCAAGCTGATCGTCAACCAGCTCAGCGCCGCCAACCGCGAAGAGCAAACCCTGCACCGCAAGGTGCACCGGCCCTGGGGCTGGTACGACAGCATCGACCACGGGCCGCGCCACCAGGTCAAACGCATCATGGTCAAGCCAGGTGCCTCACTCAGCCTGCAAATGCACCACCACCGCGCCGAGCACTGGATCGTCGTCAGCGGCACGGCCGAGGTGACCAACGGCGACAAGGTGATCCTGCTGGCCGAAAACCAGAGCACCTACATCCCGCTGGGCCAGACGCACCGCCTGGCCAACCCGGGCAAAGTGCCGCTGGAGATCATCGAGGTGCAATCGGGCAGCTACCTGGGCGAGGACGACATCGTGCGGTTCGAGGACACCTACGGACGCAGATGAGCCGAGGCTACCGGCACAGCGCGTCGCGCCCAACCCGGCATTGACGTGACACCGCCCGGCCCCGCACCCCGCGTGATCGTTTTTGCCGGCCCCAACGGCGCCGGCAAGACCACCCACGCCGAGCACATCCTGCGGGCGCTGGGCATCGCCACCTTTGTCAATGCCGACTTCATCGCCAAGGGCTTGTCGGGGCGGCAGGTGGAGACCGTGGCCTTCGAGGCCGGCCGCATCATGCTGCGGCGCTTGCGCCAATTGGCCGATGAGGGCCAGGATTTCGGTTTTGAGTCCACGTTGGCCAGCCGCAGCTTTGCGCCGTTTTTGGCCGGGCTTCGGGCGCGGGGCTACCGGGTGTCGATTTACTACTTCTGGCTTCGCAGTCCCGGTCTGGCAGTCAAGCGGGTGCGGATGCGGGTTCGCCTGGGTGGTCATGACGTGCCGGTCGATGTCATTCGCCGACGGTTTGCACGCAGTGCAGCCAACCTGTTTGATCTGTACCTGGCGCTGGCCGAAGAATGGGCCGTATTCGACAACTCGGGATCAGCGCAGAGCCGCCAGATCGCCTCGCATAATGACCTTCAGACTGTCGTACAGGACAAGGAATCATGGAAAAAACTAATGCAATTGGCTGCGCTGAAGCCGAGCGTCCACTGACCCCGTCACCGCGCGCCCTGCGCAAGGCATTGCGCAATGCAGCGCACGATGCAAACCGGCTGGCAGCGGCGTTTGGCGTCAAAGTGCCCGTTGCAACGCTTCGTCGGACGGCCACACCGTGAGCCCTTGCCAACATCCATCCACCCTGCGGGAAACCCGATGACCCTTCTCGTCACCGGCGGCGCCGGCTTCATCGGCAGCAACTTTGTGCTCGACTGGCTCAAAACCAGTGACGAACCCGTCGTCAACCTCGACGCCCTCACCTACGCCGGCAACCTGGCCAACCTGGCCAGCCTGGCGGGCGATGCACGCCACCACTTCGTCAAAGGCGACATCGCAGATCGGGCGCTGCTCGACGGCTTGCTGGCCAGCCACCGGCCACGCGCCGTCCTGCACTTTGCCGCTGAAAGCCACGTGGACCGCAGCATCCACGGCCCCGCTGAATTCATCAAGACCAATGTGCAGGGCACCTTCACCCTGCTGGAAGCCACCCGCGCCCACTGGTCAACCCTGCCGTCCGACGAGAAAACCGCTTTCCGCTTCCACCACGTCAGCACCGACGAGGTGTTCGGCAGCCTGGGCCCCACCGCGCCCGCCTTCACCGAGGCCCATGCCTACGCGCCCAACAGCCCGTACTCGGCCAGCAAGGCCGCCAGTGACCACCTGGTGCGCGCCTGGCACCACACCTACGGCCTGCCGGTGCTCACCACCCATTGCAGCAACAACTACGGGCCTTATCACTTCCCGGAGAAGTTGATCCCGCTGATGATCGTCAACGCGCTGGCCGGCAAGGCGCTGCCGATCTACGGCGACGGCCAGCAGGTTCGCGATTGGCTGTACGTGGGTGACCATTGCAGCGCCATCCGCGCCGTGCTGGCCGGTGGCCGGCTGGGTGAGACCTACAACATCGGCGGCTGGAACGAGAAAACCAACTTCGAGATCGTGCACACCGTCTGCGCGCTGCTCGACGAATTGCGCCCCAGCGCCGCCGGCCCGTACACCCGGCTCATCAGCCATGTGACCGACCGCCCGGGCCATGACCGCCGCTACGCCATCGACGCCCGCAAGATCGAGGCTGAGCTGGGCTGGCGCCCGGCCGAGACCTTCGAGACCGGCATCCGCAAAACCGTGCAGTGGTATCTCGACCATGCCGCTTGGGTGGCCGATGTGCAAAGCGGGGCTTATCGGGACTGGGTGGGCAAGCAGTACGGTTGACACGGGCCCGGCTTAGCTAGACTTAGCTACACTGCCGGTTTGATCCACAAAGCTGGCAGCGCAGCCCGCCACGCAGCCTCTGGAGCGCCACCTCATGCTCACTGTCAACGTTCACGAAGCCAAAACCCGACTGTCCAAACTATTGGAGGCGGTGGAGGCCGGCGCTGAGATCACCATCGCCCGCGCCGGCCGTCCGGTGGCCCGTCTGGTGGGCCTGGCAGACAGCCGGTCCCCGCGCCGGCTGGGTGGGCTGGTGGGCAAACTCAACATCCCCGAGGATTTTGACGATCCGCTGCCTGACGAGGTGCTGGCGCTGTTTCAAGGCTCAGTGGATGACGACCTCAACCCGCCGTTGCCCGGCACGCACCGGTGAAACTGTTGCTCGATACCCACGTGCTGTTGTGGGTGCTGGGCGCACCGCACCGCTTGCCCGACGCACTGATTGCCGATCTGCGCGACCCCGGCAATCAGGTGCTGTTCTCGGCTGTCAACATCTGGGAGATCGCCATCAAGGCCGGCCAGGGACGAGCGACATTTGCCAACGATGCCGAATTGGTGGCACAAGAAGCCCGTGACGCCGGTTTTGTGGATCTGCCGGTCACCGCGCGCCATGCGGCGGCGGTGCAAAAACTGCCATCGCTGCACGGCGATCCGTTTGACCGCTTGCTGATTGCCCAGGCGCTTTGCGAGCCCGCACACTTGGTCACGGCCGATGGGCAAATGGCGCGCTACACCGTTCTGTTACGCCAATTCAACCCAAACCCACCATGACGCCCCCACTGCCCAGCCCTGCCCGCCCGCGCAAAGGCATCATCCTGGCCGGCGGCTCAGGCACCCGGCTGCACCCGGCCACGCTGGCCATCAGCAAACAACTGCTGCCGGTGTATGACAAACCGATGGTCTATTACCCGCTGGCCACGCTGATGCTGGCCGGCATACGCGACATCCTGATCATCAGCACGCCGCAAGACACGCCGCGCTTTGAATCGCTGCTGGGTGACGGCAGCCGCTGGGGCTTGAACATCAGCTACTGCGTGCAACGCAGCCCGGACGGCCTGGCACAAGCCTTTATCTTGGGTCGCAACTTTGTGGGCAGCCACCCCAGCGCACTGGTGCTGGGCGACAACATCTTCTACGGCCACGACTTTGCCGGCCTGCTGCAGCGCGCAGGTGCGCGCCAAAGCGGCGCCACCGTGTTTGCTTACCACGTGACGGACCCCGAGCGTTACGGCGTGGTGCAATTTGACGCCAACAAACGCGCCCTGAGCATTGAAGAAAAGCCCAACCAGCCCAAGAGCAACTACGCCGTGACCGGCCTGTACTTTTATGACCAGCAGGTGTGCGACATCGCCGCCAGCATCCAGCCCAGCGCCCGTGGTGAGTTGGAGATCACCACGGTGAACGCCCACTACCTGGCACAGGGCCAGCTGGATGTGGAAATCATGGGCCGGGGCTATGCCTGGCTCGACACCGGCACCCACGACAGCCTGATGGAAGCCGGCCAGTTCATTGCCACGCTGGAAAAGCGCCAGGGCCTGAAGGTGTCTTGCCCTGAAGAAATTGCCTACCGCAGCGGCTGGATCACCGCAGACCAGCTGGAGCAGCAGGCCAGGCCGATGCTGAAAAACGGCTATGGCCAGTACCTGATGCAGGTGCTGCGGGAGAAGGCGTTCTAAGCGCCTGTCGGGCAGCGGATCAACCGCATCCAGCGGTAACGGCTGGTACCGGCCAGTAAGGACGGGTAATCGGGCAGCGCTTGCCGGGCAAGCCGGCACTAGCATCTGCGCCGTTGGCACACCCGTGCGAAAGCCGGGTTCGCAAAGTCACCGGTCTACAGCCGCAGCGCTTGCAGTTGCAAGCGATGGCAGCCATGGCAGCCATGGCAGCGGGATTGCCTGCGGACCTCTGTTGTCCGCTGTCAATCCTGCTGGCCCACCGCACCCTCTGGTCAGAAGGACATCCTCATGCATTCCCTCCAAAAATGGCTTGCCCCTGCCTTGCTGGCATTGGGCGTTGGGCTGGCTGGCAACGCGCTGGCAGCGGGCACTGACGTGCCGAATGTGGCAAACGCGGCGAACGCGGCGAATGCGGCGAATGCGGCGAATGGGTCAGGTGGACAAAGCGGGCTAAACGGGTCTCGTGTGCAGCATGTGCCGCATGCCCTCAAGCCGGCGTTCCCCCAAATCGCGCTACCCGAGCGGGCCGCCCACGGCCAACGCGCCATTGACCTGCTGGGCAGCCGTTTGCCAGAGATTGCCAACTTCTACGGCAAATCGCCCGATGAGTTCAAGGCCTTGCTGCTGCGCGACCGCACCCACCGGCTGGACCAGCGCGGCCGCCTCTACATCGTTGAAGAGCTGACCCAGCCGCTGCCGGCCACGCCCGCATCTGCGGCCAGCACCACCGGCCTGCTGGACGGCACGCTGGCGCCGCTGGACCAGACCTTTTTGCTGCACAGCCGGCCAGGCGCCAAACGCACCATCTACCTCAACTTCAAGGGCGCCACGCTGGCCGGCACGGCCTGGAATGGCAGCAACAGCCGCATCACTGCCCTGCCCTTTGATCTGGACGGCGTGCCCTACACCTTCAACACGGCCGAGCTGCAGCGCATCCAAGGCATCTGGCAACGGGTGGCCGAGGACTACGCGCCGTTTGATGTCAACATCACCACCGAGGCCCCGGCGCCCGAGCTGCTGAGCCGCAGCGGCAGCGCCGACACGGTGTTTGGCACCACGGTGCTGATCACCAGCCGCAGCGGTGTGTACAGCTGCAGTTGTGGCGGCGTGGCCTACCTGGGAGTATTTGACGACACCAGCGATTTCTACAAACCCGCGCTGGTGTTTTATGACGCGCTGGGCGCCGGCAACGAGAAGTATGTGGCTGAGGCCATCTCGCACGAGGCCGGCCACAACATGGGCCTGTCGCATGACGGCACCAGCACCGTGGGCTACTACCAAGGCCAGGGCAGCGGCGCCACCGGCTGGGCGCCGATCATGGGCGTGGGCTACTACCAAGCACTGACGCAGTGGAGCAAAGGTGACTACATCGGCGCCAACAACCTGCAAGATGACTATGCGGTGATGCAGAGCAACGGCTTGCCCCTGCGCGCTGATGACCACGGCAACACCGCCGCCAGCGCCACGGTGCTAACGGGCAGCAGCAGCGGCGGTATCAGCACACTGGCCAGCCAGGGTGTGATTGAGCGGCCGGGTGATGTGGACGTGTTTGCCTTCACCGCGGCGGCGGGCACGGCCAACATTGTTGTGGCACCAGCCGCACGCTCGGCCAACCTGGATGTGGCTGTGACCCTGCGTGACGCCGCTGGCAACCTGTTGGCCAGCGCCAACCCTGCTGATGCGTTGAACGCCAGCTTCAGCCTGGTGCTGCCGGCCACCGGCACTTACACCCTGTCGGTGCAGGGCACCGGCAAAGGCGACCCACTGACCACCGGCTACAGCAACTACGGCAGCGTGGGCCAATACAGCGTCAGCGTCAGTGTGTTGACACCCACCAGCCAGGCTCCGGTGGCCCGCATCAACACGTCCACCCTGCGCGGCACAGCGCCGCTGACGGTGGCCTTTTCGGGCAACGCGTCCACTGATGCCGACGGCAGCATCGTGGCCTACGCCTGGGCCTTTGGTGATGCCAGCAGCGGCAGCGGCGCTGCGCTGTCGCATGTGTACACCACACCCGGCAGCTACAACACCGAGCTGCGTGTGACCGACAACAGCGGCCTCAGCGCGGCCAGCGTGGTCACGGTCACCGTGGATGCGCCAGTGCTGGTGCCGGACATGCGGGTCACCGACATCGCCATGAGCCTGCTTGTGGCCAGAAGCGGCAGCGCCAGGGCCGCTGCAGATGTCAAAGTGCTGGACAGTGCTGGCAGGCCAGTGGTGGGCGCAACGGTGACCGGCAGCTGGAGCGGCCTGACCAGCGGCAGCAGCAGCGCCACCACCGACAGCACCGGCCTGGCGCGCTTTGCCTCGGCCAGCACCCGGGCCACCAGCGGCAGCTTCACCTTCACCGTCAGCAGCGTGGTGCGCAGCGGCTACACCTACCAGCCACTGACCAACACCGAAACCCGCGACAGCATTGCCCGCTGAGGTGCGGCGGCAGCCGGATCAACCCAGGCCCGCCGCCACAAAGTGCGGGTTCTCGTAGCCCGGCTTGCCGTAGTCCAGCGGGGCACCGCTGTCGATGCGGCAGACACTGCCACCCGCTGCCGCCAGCACGGCGTGGCCAGCGGCAATGTCCCATTCCATGGTGCGGCCCAGGCGGGGGTACAGGTCAGCCTGGCCGGCGGCCAGCAGGCACAGCTTGAGCGACGAGCCGGCCGTGCCCAGTTGCGCCACCCGGCGGCCGGCCAGGTAGGTGGCCAAAAATGCGTCCAGCGCAGCGGCGTCGCCATGTGAGCGGCTAGCCAGCACCACCAGGCCAGCCGCCGGCACCGGCCGGCAGTGGATGGGCCGGCGGCCGGCGCTGTCTTCGACCCACGCGCCGTGGCCCACCAGGCCGGCGTACAGCACACCGGCGGGGCCCGCTGCGCCGGCCTGGCCGTCACAGCTGATGGCCGGTGCCAGCACCACGCCCAGCACCGGCCGGCCCTGCTCGATCAGTGCGATGTTGACGGTGAACTCACCGTTGCGGGCCACAAACTCCCGCGTGCCGTCCAGCGGATCAACCAACCAGAAACGGCCGGTGGCGGCCATCTGCGGCGCCAGGCCAGCAGCGGCGGCTTCCTCAGCCACCACCGGGATGTCGGGTGTGAGGGCCTGCAGGCCGGCAAGGATCACCGCTTCGGCTTGCGCGTCCGCCAGCGTGACGGGCGATGCGTCGGCCTTGCCTTGCACCGCAAAGTCAGTGGCGTAAACCGCCATCACCACGGTGCCAGCTTGGCGGGCCAGGGTGCTGATGGCGTGCAGCCAGTCCAGCAGTTGCGCAGTGGGAGCAGTCATGCCCGCATTGTCGGCCGCGCACCACCAGCCACAAGCGCCGTGTCAATACCCCATACAAAGCGTTGTTGCCCATCACCGACCGTGCGCAAATCCACAAGCAGCGGTGCGGCTGCCAGTCAGCGCACTGCACCAACGCTTACAAAACCCGGCCAGGCCAGCCGCCGCGCTGTGGCGAAATACAAGCCCCGCTGGTCAACACCCGCCAGGCCTTGCGGGCCCGCTACGCCACACCTCCAACCCGCCGTCCCGCAGTGCGCGCCCGGGTGCCCTGCAGCGCTTGTTCACCCCCATCCCATGCGAATGCTCAAATTTTTGACAACCACTGCGGCCTGCACCATGCTGCTGGCCACCAGCCCCGCACAGGCCGCGACCAGCACGCTCACGGTGCGTGCTAGCGCATCGCTGGCGGGTGGCGTTGGGCCGACCATGCAAGTGCGCATCAACGGCAGGCTTGTTGGCCAGACCGAGGTGCGTGCCACCACCATGACCAACTACAGCTTCAGCACCACTTTGCTGGCTGCTGGTGCCAAGGTGGATGTGGTGTTCACCAACGATGCCTGGATCAACGGTGAAGACCGCAACCTGTATGTGGCCTACCTGACCGACGGCACCAGCACCGTGCTGCCCAACACACCGGGCGCCACGCTGGACCGGGGCATCGGCAACCTGGCCTTTGACGGGTTGGACGTGCTGCCCGGCCAAGGCAACCTGTACTGGAGCGGTGCGCTGCGCCTGAGCTGGCCCACAGGCGCAGCCGCCAGCACACCCACACTGGCACAACAAGAGGCTGCACGCCTGCTGCAGCAGGCCAGCTTTGGGCCCACCGGCAATGACATCGCCCGCGTCGTCAGCCTGGGGCACAGTGCCTGGGTGGCCGAGCAGCTCGCCATGCCCTACACCGCCAGCTACGTGCCCTACGTGCAAAAAAAGTATGACGCGGGTGACGCCTACCGGCCCGGTGGCGCCAACTACTCGGCGCACTGGGTCAGCCAACGTTTTTGGGCCAATGCCGCCACGGCGCCTGACCAATTGCGCCAGCGCATGGCCTTTGCGTTGCACCAGATCTTGATGGTGTCGCTGGCCGATTCCAACCTCTGGTACCACGCCCGCGGTTATGCGCTGTACCTGGACCAGCTCAACCAGCAGGCCTTTGGCAACTACCGCCAACTGCTGGAAGACGTGGCGCTGAACCCGGTGACCGGCATGTACCTGTCGCACATCCGCAACCGCAAAGAAAACGCCGCCACCGGCCTGCTGCCGGACGAAAACTTTGCGCGCGAGGTGATGCAGCTCTACAGCATCGGCCTGCAAGAGCTCAACGCCGATGGCAGCCCGGTGCTGGATGGGCGCGGCCAGCCCATCGAGACTTACAACAACGCCGATGTGATGGCGATGGCCCGGGTGTTCACCGGCTGGAGCTGGGGCTATCCCGAAGCAGAACTGAGCGAGCCCAACTTCCGCTGGGGCACACCCGGCTTCAAGCAGGCGGTGGACCGCAAGATTGACCTGCTGCCCATGAAGCCTTATCCGGGCCAGCATTCCAGCGCCGAAAAACGCCTGTTTGTGGGCAAACCGTGGGCCGTCACCATTCCAGCCAATACCGGCGCTGCCGACAGCCTGCGCCTGGCCTTGAACGGGCTGTTCAACCACCCCAATGTGGGTCCGTTCATCGGCCGGCAGTTGATCCAGCACCTGGTCACCAGCAACCCCAGCCCGGCCGATGTGGCGCGGGTCAGTGCGGCCTTCAACAACAACGGCAAAGGAGTGCGGGGCGACATGGCCGCCGTGGCACGGGCCATCTTGCTGGACAGCGAAGCCCGGTCGCTGCCCAGCCCCGGCTTTGGCAAGCTGCGTGAGCCGGTGCTGCGGGTGGCCCACTGGATGCGCGCGTTTGACGCCACCTCAGTGACGGGTGACTACATGATGGCCGGCCAGTTGGACAACCTGTCCGAGCAGGCGCTCAACGCGCCGTCGGTGTTTGGTTACTTCCGCCCCGGTTATGTGCCACCCAACACCCGCATGGCCGACACCGGCGCCACCGCACCTGAGTTCCAGATCGTCAACGAGTCCACCACCGCCACCTGGGTCAACACGGTGGAGACCATGACCGGCTATGGCCTGGGCTGGACTGGCAGCAGCAGTGATGTGCGGACCAGTCTGAGCGTGCCCGCCACGTTGGCCGCCAGCGGCAATATCGACGCGATGCTCCAGCACTACAACAGCCTGCTGTTTGCGGGCCGCATGTCGCGCGCCCTGCAACTTGACCTGCTGGACGCCGTGGCCGGTGTCAACGGCACTGACGCCGCCAGCCACCTGGACCGCGCCCGTGTTGCGCTCTACATCGCCATGTCATCGCCTGAATACCTGGTGCAACGCTAAACCATGAACCCATCACGCCGCCACTTTCTCAATGCCTCGGCCGGGCTGGCCGCCACCGCTGCCCGCCACGGTTTTAACGCACCGCTGGCCATGGGCCTGGCCGGTATGGCCGCACTGTCAGCCAGCCAGGCCCAGGCCGCTGACACCACAGGCTACAAGGCGCTGGTCTGCCTGTTTCTGGCCGGTGGCAGTGACATGCACAACTGGCTGGTGCCGGTTGATGCCGCCGGCTACGCCGAATACAGCAACGCCCGCCGTGAGCTGGCCTGGCCAGCCAGCCGCCTGCTGCCCATCAGCGTCAGCGGCCAGGCCGCCGGCCGCAGCTTTGCCATGCCCACTGAATTGCAGCCGCTGCAGCAGCTCTACCAGGCTGGCCGCGCTGCCGTGGTGGCCAATGTGGGCACCCTGACCCGGCCGCTCAGCAAAGCCGATTTCCAGGCTGGCACCGGGCTGCCGGCCAAGCTGTTTTCGCACAACGACCAGCAATCCACCTGGCAATCACTGTCACCCGAAGGAGCCAGCTCGGGCTGGGGTGGCCGCATGGGTGATGTGCTGATGGCGGCCAACCAGCAGCCGGTGTTCACAGCGGTTTCGGCCAGCGGCAATGCGGTGTTTTTGTCCGGCAGCGCGGTCACCCAGTACCAGGTCGGGCTGGACGGCCCGGTCAGCGCCCGCGGTGTGGACGCCGGCTGGGTCCACAACTCCAGCATGGCCGGCACCGTGCTGAAACGCACCCTGGCCGCCACCGGTGACACCCAGTTGCAGGCCGAATACACCCGCGTGATGCAGCGCGGCATGGCCGCTGACGCGGTCATCAAGTCAGCGCTGGCGGCCACCAACACATCCGCCATCCCTACCACCAACATCACGCTGGGCAACGGCAGCGTCACCACGTTGGACAAGGACAACCTGGCCCGGCAGCTGCGCATGGTGGCCCGCATGATTGGCGCAGGCCAAACCCTGGGCATGCGGCGCCAAGTGTTCATGGTGTCCATGGGCGGTTTTGACACCCATGCCAACCAGATGCGCGACCAACCCAGCCTGATGGCCCGCACCGCCTTGTCGGTGGATTACTTCATGACCGCGATGGCCAGCATGGGGCTGTTCAACAACGTGTTGCTGTTCACTGCGTCTGACTTTGGCCGCACCCTCAGCAGCAATGGTGCGGGCAGTGACCACGGCTGGGGATCACACCACTTTGTGGCCGGCGGGGCAGTCAAGGGCCGTAACCTGTACGGCACCATGCCCAGCACCGCGCTGGGCACGTCAGACGATGTGGGCTCGGGCCGCCTGCTGCCCAGCACATCAGTCACCCAAATGGCTGCCCGCATGGCGGGCTGGATGGGCGTGTCGCCCACCGAGGTGCCCTACGTGCTACCCAACGTGGGGAACTTTGCGACAACCGGGTTGAACTTCGTCTGATCGTGGCGGGCCGGCAGCCAGCCGGCAGCGCCGGCCAGGCCAGACAGCAACAAGACTGATGACGCCTAAGACGCCTGAAACCCACACACTGAGGGCAGGAGGCACTCGGCTGATTTGGCTTCAACCGAATCCGACTACTGCCGTGTTAGATTCATCCGATGCCCGAATTTTTGGGCCAATTGAATACTAAAACGGCGCCTAGCATGCAAGCCACCCTCAAAGCAGTTGCAAGATATCTCCTGATCCGCACCAAAATGGTGTTCAGATGGCTTGGCAGTGATCGACTTGCGATTAACCGCTACCTCGCAGGCGCGTCAGTTCGCAAACTGCACCTGGGTGCCGGGTCAAACATCCTGGCAGACTGGCTGAATGCTGACTACTTCCCCATTAAATCGCAGGTGGTCCATTTCGATGCAACCAAGAAATTTCAGTTTGATAGCAATATTTTCGATTTTGCGTTAAACGAACACATGATTGAGCATATCCCATATCCGAGCGCCAGAAATATGCTGCAAGAAATCCACAGGGTGCTCAAACCGGGCGGCGTTCTAAGGATTTCAACGCCAGACCTGGCGTTCTTGATAGGCTTGCTGGACTCAGGCCGCCCGGCAATTACGCAACAATACATCAACTGGACCTCAGCGCAATGGTCGCCTGACGCCACGGCTGGGCATGAGTCAATCTACGTTTTGAATAATTTCTTCTACAACTACGGTCACCGCTTTATCTACACAAAATCCCTCTTGCGTCAAATGCTGACGGACGCGGGCTTTAAATCCATCACCGAACAAAAGATCCTGCAAAGTAGACACACGGAGCTGGTTGGCTTGGAAAACATTCACAAGATTCCACCTGGATTTCTTGAGCTAGAAAGCATGATTTTTGAAGCCGTCAAATAAAAAATAGTCTACTGACCAGCGGCAAAATTTCTATCGACAGGTAAAACGTCCACATTCCTGCTTGTGCCCTCACTTCTTGCGCGCGAAAAAAGTCACCGTACGGGTCAAAAGATCCTCACGAGAATACCCTTTTTTCAACAATTCAGCTTCAAGCTGCGGTGCGAGATAGTGCTCGCCCTCCCGTGTGACTTGCTCGTCTACAACGTTCAGCAGCGTTCTGAATATATCCCGATATTCACTAAGCTTCATGTGATTCATGTAAGCGCCGGCCGGGTGAAGATTGTCCCGCAGATGATCCCATGGCTCCACATTCTTGGCCGGCATCTGATCGGGGTGGAGCCATTCAAGACAATGCCCACCAGACAGACTTGGAAACAAGTGCGGCGTAATCACCGCAATACCACCTGGTTTCAAAATTCGATTCAACTCTTGCACAGCGGCAGGCACGTCACTGATGTGTTCAAAGACAGCCATTGAGCTGACAAAATCAAAAGTTGAATCGTCAAAGCTGGTTGCGGTAGCGTCCATAATGTGAACGTCGAGTTGCTCAAAAGAAACAGGCTGCCCGTAAAGCCTGGATAATTCACTAAAAAAGCGACCGTCAAACAGAACGTGCCGCGCCAGCGACTTGAAGGCACGCTCTGCCCCATGGCGCTGCAAGGTTTGAAAAAACGCACCGATGCCGAATTTGAAGGTGGGCACCTCGACATCAATACCAGTGGCGTTGGCGCCATCCGCATGAAATAATGCAGTTTGGGTTGCCTTTTGGCCGCATCCCAGATCAAGCGTGCGAGCCGCCCGAATCGAAATATTGGTGTACTTGGCTAAATCGACCAACAGTGACCGATGGTAGGCAATATCGGCAGCAGGATTGGAGAAGTCGCCACGGCGATGCGCTTGATAAATTGCAAAGCCAGATTCGATCTTGCTACGCAAGGGAATGTATTGTCCCGCCATGATATTTTTCATGCGTACCCCTTAAAATCGACCGCCTGGCCGCACCATCCAAACCAGGTCAAATAATTAGAGCATGATAGCGCACGTCCCGTACGGCACACAAGCGTGTCTTGCTGTGTCAAAAAATTGCCCTTAGTTAATATCGCTATCAATTCGCTAGACAACGCCATGCCAAGCCTGGCGTTGAGCGTACGGGATTCGGTTATCGACTGAAAATTTTGTGCAACCGACGGTGTCAAAAAGTAAAGACTGGTAATCCCGAGGTAGTTAACTCGGCATCCGTCACGCCCTCTTTCTTCAACAGCAGAGACGAGTACCGCCAATTAACTCCGACCTTCAAGAACCGACCTGCGCCGGCGCCGGGGAGGTAGGAGGCACCAACATCAGCCGGCTTAGACCCCATCCACGGGTAGTAATCCATCCCCACCTCCAAGCCGATATTGGCACGCTCGCGGTCATCCGCCTTAGTTGCATCCTTGACCACCAGCCGATGTCGAACCGAGACATAAACTGCGCGGATATCGGCATTGCTGCTGGTCCATGGTGTCGGAATTTGTTGTAGACCGCCGTGAATCATGAAGTTAGCGCCGGTGGTGTACCGCACTGAATCATTTGTAGCCACCGCGTTGGCCTGGAAAGACGCAATGTCAATCGCATTGGGTGCATGCAGCAAATCCCACGCAGGTTTCTGCGCTGCGCCCAGTTGCGACCATTTGCGTGTACTGCTCAAATAAACCCAGGCCTCGATCCCGGCGACCTCAACCTGTACATTCTTCGCGGGATTTGCAGGCTCACCCTCATAGATCACGAACCAAGGCACCAAGGCACGCCATTCGGCAAAACGAATCCCTGGCCACCAGCTTGGAATCGCCGAGCCATACGGCTCGGTATTGGCCACCAGTACAGGCCGATATTTCCAACCGATTGCGGTACCAACACCCAAAGGCACCACTTCATGCGTCTTGGTCATGTCACTGATTGCTGCTGCAAGTCGGCTGGCCGCCGTGACAGTCGCCACTGCGGCCGCTTCCCGTGGTGGCGCTCGGGCCGCAAGCGCTTGAGCCGTCTCTGAATCGTCCTGCACCAGGGCAGAAGAGTCTGCGCCAGCATTGGCGATGGCCACATCAGACGCAGCGCTGGCCACCGCTTGGGCCGCGCCAGCCGTCGAGACCGCCGGTACTGACACGGCCGCAGCGACAGGGGCTGCCACTGCCGCAATCGAATCGACAAGCGCTGCTGAGACTGCGGCCACGGCAGGCGCCACTGCAGTGGATTCCACCTGCGCAGCGGTTGGTGTGCCCGGTGTGCCAAACGGCGCCGGCGTTTCCACCGCGCTGACGGCAAACGCCGCTGTTGATGGAAACGCAGGCGCCGTGGGGGTCGTCACTGCAACCACATTGCTTGGGGCGATGGTTGATGACTGTGAGGTATCGCCGCCGCCCCCACCGCCACAAGCCGCAAGTGCCGCTGTCATCAACGTCAACGTAAACATGGTGTCAGCTTGACGCCCAATTGAACCAACTTGCATGAACCTCTCCGGGGGAGCCTTCGACACAGCACCGCGTGATGTGTTTAGAAGACGAGCAAAGACCCTGCTAATCAGGGCATACCCACCGGATTTCGACTGTCACAGACCAAGCCTAAAGCGCGGAGTCCTCGTCAACAAGTAAAGATGGTGTTCAAGGGATCACGGTCAACAGGCCGGGCAAGCCATGCCGGTGCCAGTGCCACCCCGGCTGAGGGTCAAGCAAGCGCTGCGGCAATTGGCTGGCTCAGTTCATCGATCAGCGCCTTGGTCTGCCGGATGTTGGCCCGGCTGGACGCACCAAACACAATCGACTCGATGCGCGGCTGGCCGCACACATAGCTGATCGCCTCACGCGGCGAAATTGCGCCCGACGCCAGCACCGACATCGCCACCGGCCGGAAACGCTGCGTGCCAATCAACTGCTCGTAAACCGCCCGCCCGCCGCACATGCGGAAACCAATTAGGTTGATATTGGCGCAAATAATCGGGTTATCAATACCCAGTTTGTTCAGCACCGCCAGCAGCTTGGGTACATTCATGGTGATGTAACCAGGCTCGGCACCGTAGCGCTCACGCACATGGTCGTGAAAAATTTTCAAACAGGCATGCATGCCCAAACCCAAAAACAGATCGGTGATCACATTCTGGATAAAAACCACCGGTGTCTTGAGGCCGACAAACATTTTCATCTCGGCGTCAATCAGCAGCCGCAGGATAGCGTCCACATCTTTATTGGCCAGCGCCAAACCGCCTTTGAACATGGCGCCAATGGCGCCGTCGTCCGGCAAAAAGCGGCGCAGCGCGTCCACCATGCCATGCTCAGTCACGGCATTGGCATATTTGTGGGCATAGGGCATGCACGGGTAAAACTGGTAATCTGGATATCTGGCCTGGTTGGCGCGAAAAAAATCACAAATCTCAGCCACCCGGTCGTGGGTGGTACACATGAAGGTACGGATACCTTCTTGGTAAGCCGCGTCCAGCACATCGGTCACGGCTTTCAGGTCCTGAAACCGCATTTGTTGCGCGCGGGCCTTTTCTTCAGACATGTGGTTGACACCAAAAAACTGGTTGTCCCCAAACAAGACACGGTCCATGGTCATGGTGTGGTGCAGGTTAAGTTGCAAACTGGATTACAGGTTCGCGGCTTGGCGGGCATCAGCACACACACCATCAGCCAAACAGCCGCGAAATCAAGCCCTTGGGGCCGGGCGCGGCACTGGCCACCGGCCCGGCACCGCCAGATTCAGCCTGGATCATGGCCACCACCCGGTCCGCCTGCAACGCTGACTGAAAATTGTTCAAACCATTCAGCCGCTGCTGCTGGATACTTTGCACAAAGTAGTCAATCTGCGCTGAATACTCCTCGCCGCGCAAATAAAACCACACCGCTTGGGTCAGATCAGTGGTGTAGCGCACCGTCCAACCGGCCGCCGTATCGGCCAGCCCATCGGCGGCTTCACGCAGGTAAATCTGGCACTCCTGGCGGTCAGCGGTGATGCGGCCATTGGTGCCCCAGACTGAAATCTTGGTGGACATCTTTCTAAAACTCTCATCGCTCCAGTTCACACACAACTGGCCGCTGGCACCGTTGGCATAGTGCAATGAGCAATACACCTCGTCCTCCACATCGCGTGAAAACACACCATGCCGCACCACGCCTGACACACTGTCAGGCACCCCCGCCACAAAATTAACCAAATCCAGCGCATGGCAGGCGTAGTCATACAGCGCACCACCGCCCTCGTTTTTGGATGAACGCCAGGTGCCCCCTTTGGTGCGCAAAACCACCGGGCCATACGCCTCAACCCGCACATGGTGGACAGTGCCCAAGGCACCTGATTGCACAATGCGCGCCGCCTCTTGAAACGCGCCCACAAAGCGGTAGTGGTAACCCACCTGGGTCACCCGCTGTTTGCTGGCAGCCAGCGCCACCAAGCGCTCACCGTCGGCCACATCCAGCACAAAGGGTTTCTCGCAAAACACGTGCAGGCCGCGCTCCAACGCGGCCGTCACCATACCGGCGTGCAGTTTGGACGGCGTGGCCACCACCACCGCGTCGAGTTGCTCGTCAGCCAGCATGCGGTCCAGGTCGGCATAACACTTGAGGCCGGTGTATTTGGCCAGCACATCGGTCAAGTAGGCCGTGGTGTCACAAGCCGCCACCACCTGGATGCCCGGGTGGGCATTCACAATGGCATGGTGGGACAAACCCATCTTGCCCAGGCCGATCATTCCAACGCGAATCATGAATTCCTCACTTGTCTGAAAACTTTGCGCGTTGCTCAACACACCGTGGTATGCCCATGCCGGTGTGCAACCATTCACGCACCGGCAAAAAATACTGTTTCGTGCTGCGCCGTGACGGCACCCCAGCTGAATTGGCTCGCCGCACGCTGCGCTGCTTTTTCAGCGTTGTTGGCCAAAATATCAGCATGGCTCAGTGCAAACCTGATCTTTTCGGCCAAATCTGCCGGGTCTGATTTTTTAAAGGTCAGTGCGGTGTCTGCCACCACAAACAGGTTTTCTTTGATGTCGCTGCAAATCACCGGTGTGCCCAGGCCCATGTTCTCAAGGACCACGGGGGACAAACCCTCAAGGTCGGACGGCTGGATGTAGGCGTAAGCATGTCGCATCAAAGTATGAACATCTGGCCCATACATGAAACCAGGCATCAAAATGCGCGCATCGGTGGTGGTGGTGACCTGGGCCGCAAATGCAGAGCCTTGGTTGGCGCCACCGACCAAGACCAATTTCTTCTCGGTTTGCACCTGCTCAAAAGCCGGTACCAGGTATTGCAGGCCCTTCTCAGGGATGAAGCGGCCAACAAACAAAAAGTACTCGCCAGCAACCAAACCTAAGCGCGCTAGCACATCAGTGTCTGGTTCATCAACCTGCGGGTCACTGCCGTAAGGAATAAAGTGGTATTTGCGACCAAATTTGGCTTCAAATTTTTCACGTACAAACACGTTGTCAAAAATCACACCATTTGGTACCCGGGCGGTGAGTTGCATCATGGCCTTGAGGTACATGCGGGCCTGCCAGGACCATTTTCCACGCTCCCATTCAGCGCCGTCCTCAGTGAGATAAACTCTTTTCCCAAATAACCGTAACAGCGGAAAGAAAATGCTATTGCCACCGTTTTGCACATGCACCACATCGCCGGTGTTGTGCCAGATGATGTGCAGTGTGGCCTGGAGTGAATGCCAAAACGCCTCAGCACCCTTTTTCTTGAAGGTTTTGAGGTTGATCAGCCGCACACCTTTGTGCGTGTATTCAGCCGGGCTGGTGTTGTCATGCACCCGGCAATAACCTGTCACGTGATGGCCACGTGCGGCCAGGCGCGAATACAATTCTTCGGCAAATTTGTCAGCGCCTGAACAACCCGGCCGTGGCGGAATACAACGGAAGCCAAATGCCGCAATGCGCTGCGGCACTTTGGCTTGGCCTGCCAGATGACCAGTGCTTGCAATCACGGTCAGGCCAGGTAGTCGGCATAATAGCCTTCTACATATTCGCGCAAGCCAACCCGCCAATCGCGCATGTTATTCAGGCCGCGCAGCGCCAGTTTGCGGTTGATCAAGCGCTCAGAATCTGGGCGGGCCGCAAAGTATTCTTTGATAAAGTAGTCTGACCCCACCTCGGTGATTTTGATTTTGCCGCCCAGGCCAAGCAAGCGCAGCAACTCATGCGCAACGTCAAGCCGGCTGGTCAAGCCATCACACACCATGTTGTAAAGGCCCCAGTGTTCAGCCGCCAACAAGGTTTTGACACACAACGCAAAATCATGGGTATAGGTGGGGGTACCAAGTTTGTCATTGACCACAAACAATTCAGTTTTACCCGCCTTGATTTGCGCCATCATTTTTTGCACAAACTTCTTGTCTTTGGCCGGGCCACCGCCCATCATCCAGCCGGCGCGGCACACCAAATAGCGGCGGGCATGCTCCACCACAAAACGCTCACCCGCATATTTGGAGCGGGCGTAGTGGCCCAGCGGGTTGGGCACATCAAAATCGTCATACACCGCTTTGCTGCCATCAAATATGCCAGCCGTGCTGATGTAGAGCAGTGGCACATCCAGTGCATTGGCAATGCGCACCGCGTTTTCAACCGCCAGGGTGTTGGTGGCGTAGGCGTCTTCAATGTTTTGCTCACAAAACTCGAGGCCGGTATGGGCGCCCAGATGAAACAGTGCATCGGGTTTAAAAGTCGATACATCCCGGCGGTAGGCGGCCAAGTCTCGAAAGTCGAGATAACTCAACCACGGCGCATTGACATCAATGTCGGTGCATTTGAGCTCAAAGTCGGAAAACTGCTTGTGAAACGCTTCACCCAGCATGCCGCCACAACCGGCAATGTAGATTTTTTTCATGACGTGCCCCGTTTTGTGGATTGCAATATAACAAGCTGGGATGACCGCCCGGCGTCAAGGCCGGCCAGTGCGGGTGGGTGCCGGGCCAGTGGCATGGGCTGCAGCGCCACGCACGCCCAGGCTGGCATACAGCGCCAGCATGTTGGCAAGGTAGGTTTGGTTTGAATAATCACGCACCACGCGCTGGCGCGCTGCGGCGCCCAGCCGCTGCAGTTGCGTGTCAGGCAGGGCGGCCACCCGCTCCATCTCGGCAGCCAAGGCGTCCATATTGCCGGGCTCAAACAAGAAGCCGGTTTCACCAGGGTCGATCATTTCGGGGATACCGCCAATGCATGCACCGATCACCGGTCGGCCCAGGGCGTAGGCCTCCAGAATGGACATGGGCGCGTTCTCGTACCACTCCGATGGCAGCACCAGCGCGCGGCAGCCCACCACGGCCTGCCACAACGCAGCACCACGCAGGCGGCCGGCAAACTGGATGTTGGGGTGCCCGCTGGCCTGGGCACGCAAGTTGTCATCCAGCTCACCGCTGCCCACCATCTGCAGCGGCAGGCCGGTGCGCTTGGCGGCCTCTATCAAAGTGACCACACCTTTGCTGGCAGTCATGCGGCCGATGTAGGCAAAACCTTGGCCCGGCAGCATGGCGGGTTGGAATGCACGCACATCCACCGCGTTGGGCAGATAGTGGATCAAGGCCTGCGGCACACCCCATTCCACCAGCTTGGTGCCCAAAAACCGGCTGGGCACGATGATGCGGCCCAAGTGTTTGATGTAACTGCCAGCCATGCGGTGTACCGCGCTTTCCAGCGCCACCAAAGCGCTGAGCGCGGTGGATTGCTTGATGCACTGGTTGGTGACGCAGTGGATGAAATGCCCACCTTTGCAGCGCTCACAAATGCGGCCGTGCAGCAGCATTTCGTGCGACGGGCAAGCCAGTTTCAAATCATGTGCCGTCATCACCGTGGGGATGCCCTCAGCGTGCAGCAATGACAGCACCGACGGCGACAGGTGGTGGTACAGATTGTGGGCGTGGGCAACATCAGGCCGGAACACCTTGAGCAGCGCCGCCAGTTTTTGCCGCGCCTCAACCGAATAAATGATCTTGCCGGCCATCTGCACCTTTTGCAGTGCGCCGTAGCTTGCGCCGTATTGCAGTTCATCCACAAAATAAGGCGACCACACACTGGGCTCATTTTGCGGGTGGTGCATGGCAAAAAAGGCAGTGTCCCAGCCTTGGCTGGCAAACAGCGCGGCATGGTCCAGATACACCACATCAGCGCCACCCCGGCGGTGGTGGTAGCTGTTGAGGTTGAGCAGTTTGGGCCGGGCAGCGCCGTTGGCTGACAGCGGGGTTGTTTGCCTCATGGCCGCCCCAGCAGTGCTTTGAGGTAAACCACAGATGCGTTCAGCTGCAATTTGATGAACAAGCCTGCGTAAACCAGCAAGGCTGCAGCCAGGCCCAACCACCAAGGTACACCTGAAAACTTCAAACCCAGACCCACAGCCACACAGACTGCAAAAATGCCCAGCGCCTGCCAGGTGCTGGCACGGTCATGCGGGTAGTGAAACCCAAGCCGGCCCAGGCGCCTGGTGGTGGACGCGTTGGCAAGCAACAGCGCCAAACCATTGGCGATTGGGAAACCGACGGCGCCAACCCAGGGGTAGGCCACGATACCCAACAGCACGGATGATGAAAGAAACAAATTGCTGGTGATCAGCAGGTCATAACGCTCGACGGTTTGCGCCAAAACCTCCAGCACCAGACGCCGGGTTTCCAGCATCAGCACCAGCAGCAAAGCCAGCAGCAGGATGGCACTGTCGCTGCCGTATTTGCCGGCAGACAACTGGCCCAGCAGTTCTGGCCCGGCCACCACAATGGGCAGCATCACCGCCAGCAGCACCAAGATATTGATTTGAAAAGATTGCTCGCACAGTTTGGCCACAGCACAGAAGTTGCGGCTTTCAGTGAACCTGGCAACCACGATGGGCCGGATGAGGCCGATCAGCAATTGGGTGGGTAAATAGCGTTTTGCGTAGTCGTACAGCGACAGTGAAAACCCAAAGCTGGCCATCAATTTATCGCCAAACAACACACCACCCACCAGCCGGTTGGTATTGCCGCCAAAGGGCAGCGTGGCCAGGTGCTGCAAATAAGCCGAGACCGCAAAGCGTGTCATCTGGCCACTTTGGGTGGCGGCCCACCGGTCGGTTTGGGTCGGGTTGGGCATGCCGACGGGTGCGGTGCGCAGCACGTCCACCAGGCCCACCAACAAAATGAGGCAGGCCAACACATCGCAGGCGGCCTCCAGCGCAATCACCTGCAGCAGGCTGACCTGGCCGGTATGCAGCAGCCACAACATACCCAGGCAACGGGCCACTGCGGCAGCCGCAAACCCCAGTTGCGAATAACCCTGGTGCAGGGTGGATTCCAAAATAAGTGACAAAAAATGCGCGGTCGACCGCAAACCCACCACCACCAAGAACAATTTGACGGCGGGCAGCATTTGCGCAAGCGCCAGCAGTTCGGCCAAGGGCTGGGCGGCCAGCAATGCGGCCAGCAGCGCAAACACCAGCACGGCGCTGCGCAGGCCCAGCGCCACACCCACCACCGCACGCAACGGCGCCATGCGCTGGGTGCCGTACAACTCAGGCACATAACGCATGATGACGTGCGTCAAGCCCATGCCCGAGACGGCGGTGAACACCTCCACCAAAGCGATCAGCACCGAATAGGCCGCAAATTCGGGCACGGGCAGACCACGCACCACCAACACCATGGCCGCAAAACCGGCACCGGCCGACACCACCTTGCCGACCATGAAGTGCTGCAGGCCGCGGCGCACGCGGTCACGGCCGTACGCAGACATCAGCGGCCCGGCAGCAATTGCTGGTAGCGCGCCATCACAGCGGCAGCCAGTTGCGGGTAGCTGCGGTGCGCAGCCACCCAACTTGGCCCGGCCTGGCCCAGGCGCTCAGCAGCAGGTGGGTCAGCCAGCAGGTCACCAATGGCATTGGCAAAGGCCAGCGCAGACCAAGGCACGCAATGGCCAGCGCCACAGGCCTGCAGGATGGCCGACTGCTCTGGGTGGTTGTTGCACACCACCGGGCGGCCCAGGGCCAGGTATTCCACCAGCTTGGTCGGTGAGGTGGAGCGCAAGACCTGGGTTGGGTAAAACGGCGAAACACAAACGGCCGCCGACGCCGCGTAGGCCCAGGCTCGCTCCATCGGCACAAAGCCAGTGAAGGTAACCCTGTCAGCCAGTTGCAGCTGTGCAGCCAGGGTTTGCAGCGCCTGCCGCTCTGCCGGCAGGTCACCGTCACCCACGATCAGCAGTGTGGCGCTGGGGTGGTCTTGGCACAGCAGGGCAAACGACTCGATCAACAGGCCCAGCCGGCGCACTGCACCCAGTGTGCCCACATACACCACCCGGCCAGGCACCACCGGCGTGTGCTGGTGTTGTGCCCAGTGCAGCAGCCGCAGCGGCACGCCCATGGGCACGGCGGTCATGCGGGCAGTGGGCACACCGTAGCCGGCGATGTCGCTGCGCATCTGCTCACTTTGCACAAACACATGGCTGGCCAGGCGCATGACAACGCGGTAGAGCAACACAAATTCGGCCGCGCCTTTGACGCGCTGCAGTACACCCCGCAGCCCGCCGCGTTGCCGCCCTTCCAGCACATGGTGCTCAGGGTAGGGATAGGAGCACCAGTAAAAAAACGGTTTGCCCAGCAGGCGGCAGGCCACCGCAGCCACCAGGGCGACAAAAAATTTATCGCGGCACTGCACCGCATCCACATCGCGCCGGGTGGCTGCACGCACGGCCTGGCCAGCGTCACACCCCCAGGCCAGCAGGCGGTTGGCCAGCCGGGTGGGCAAGCTGTGGCCGGCAAGTTGCAAAGGCAACTGCACCGGTTGGCCCTGGCCATATTGGGGGGCGGCATGGGGCGTGGCGGCGGGATCGGCAGCGGGTGCAGCAGCAGCGCTGCGGCCCATCATGAACCACTGCACCTGCAGGCCCAGGCGGGCCAGGTCAACGCCAAACAGCTCGCTGATATCGACCCGGTAGGCTGGAAATGGATCAGCGATGCTGTAGTGCAGGCGCATCAGGTGCGGGCCCGGGTGGGCGGTGCCAGCGGCCGGATGCCAAACACCGTGCGGGCCGGCAGGGCCAGTGTGGGCGTGATGGTGGTCATGAATGCCGACACAGGTAAACCGGCCACCTGGCGGCGCGCCACCAACACCAGCCCTATTGCCATGGCCAACAAGGCTTGGGTGGCCAGGTCAATCTGCAGCAGGTTGTTGTGCAACAAGCACACGGCCATCAAGGCCACCAGGATGCGGGCGGTCACCAGCTCGGGCAGCACGCTGGCCAGTGCAGCATGGCGCTCAAGCTTGCGCGCAGCCCGGTAAACCGAGGCCAAAAATGCCAGGTACAACAGTGCGCCCACCACACCCACCTCCCACAACAACGTGGACAGGCCAGTCAAGCCGGGTGAATAACCGGCATAACGCTTGGTGGCCAAGGAGTCATTGCCGGCCAGCGAGGTGGTATTGACCACGCCCGGCCCATGCCCAAACAGCGCCTGCACGGTGTCACCCGTCTTGGCGTGTTCTTGCCACCAGAACTGGTACACCTTGAGCCGGTTCAAACCCGAGTTGCCATAACCGCCTTCACCCACGTTGTAGCCCAGGCTGGTGTAGACATAGTTCTCGACCTGGGTCTTGGACCCGCCCTTCACGGCAATCATGGTGGAGTACAAAAATAACATGCCAAATAGCGCCGCCACTGTGATGCCAGCACCCAGCAGCACCATCACCGGGCGTTTGATGAGTTGCCCGGCAAACAGCAAGCCCAGCGTGAGCGGCAGCAGCACAAACACCAGCTTGACCTCACTGAAGGCCAACGGGCCAATACACAGTGCGATCAACAACCAGGTGCTGAGCAGCGAGGTGCTGCGGCCGACCCGGTAACGCATGATGGCCAACGCCACGCCGGCCATGGCCAGTACCACCAGCGCGGCGCTGCGGCCGCCACCAGCCAAAGCGCCGCCAAAAGTGCCTGACACCACGTCAATCGCCACCAGGCCTTTGGTGGTGGCCTCCATACCCCGGCGCAGTGGCACCAAGAACAGGTATTGGTGCAACACCACCGGCCACTGCAACACCGCCAACGGCAGCAACCACGCCACAAAGCGCGCCACCTGGGCCAGGGGCAGACCCAGAAAATACAGGGCCAACCACAAACCCCAAATCTGGAAATAGCCCTTCAAACCGGACAGCGCGCCCAACACGCCCTGCCCACTGAGCAAGGCCGACACCGCAGACAAGGCAAAAAACAAGGCGGCCAAGGGCACGATGGCACCGGTGTTGGCCGCCCGGCTACCCGGTGCTGCCAGGCGGGTGCTGCGCGCAAAGTGCCCCACCACCGAGCTGAAGGCCAACAACATGGCCATCAACACAAACACCCAGCGCACTTGCTGCAGGCCGGGCAGATACAGCTCCACCATGCCGGCCACACACAGCGCACCCACCGCCAACACCCACAAACCGGCCAACGGAAACGCCACCAGCACCAGCGCGGCCACCAGCGAGCCAATGCCAATCAGTGGGATGGCACCAAACACCACCGCAATGCCCAGCAATGGGCCCAGAAGTGCCGCCACAAGAATGATGGGGAGCGCTGTGGTGGCGCGCCGACTGCCGGGTGTTGCCATGTGCGGTAGGTTGGCTAAGAAAAGAGGATGAAACGCAGGGCCCGCAACTTGCCGCCAACAGGCGGCGATGGATCAGGTGGCCGGGCTGCGCGATGTCGAACCGGGCGCAGGACCAGATGTCTGACCCAAAGCCGGCGCAGATGTCGCACCAGGCGTCGCACCCGACGGCCGGCCAAACACCCGCTCTGCGCCCACCAGCGGCATGGCCAGCAGCAATTGGCGGACAAAGCCGTCTTGCAAGGCAAATGCGCGTGCGGTGTCCAGGTCAATGGAGGACACCCGCACCAGCATGCCGTCTGCCACCAAACCGCGCAGCACATATTGCAACTGCGCCATCTTTTGCTGGGTGCGGTTGACGGCGGCCACATCGCCCACCACCAGCCAGTAGGTGACGGGCTCAACCCGGTTGTTCATGCGGGTCTCCACCCGGCGCACTGGCAGGCTGCGCCCAGCGCCGATGTCCAGCACAGCATCACGCGTGGCCAGCAGTTGGAAACCTTGTGACGGATAACAAACCTCGGGCCGGTGGACCTGCGTGGTGTCAGACTGGTTTTGCCCGTAGGCCACCGACAACATGATGCGGGCACCCACACGGTTGATGTAGGTGCGGGCCAAGACCTGGCTGTAGAGCTGGTCCAGCCGCGCCTGCACATCCGGCGACGGCAGGATGACGGGCAGGCTGTCGTCCACATGCCAGTCAGCAAAGGTGGCAGGAAACAGCGCGCTCAGCGTGACCGGTGGCCGCTCAGCCGACAACGGCGACCTGGGCACCAGTGACCGGGCACCGGCTGCAACAGCCACCATCGCCGCTGCAACCCCCAAAGCATGGCGTCTATCGGGCAGCATGGGTGGGTGCCTGTCGTTTGAAAACAAAACCCAGCAGGTGATCAACCACCAGCATGAGGGCCAGCGCGACCATGAACAACACCATGCCGGCAAAACCATGCACAAAGCCCTGGCCGGCTTCGTCGCCAAAGTAGTAGGTGACCAGCACCAAAATAATCACCCGGGTGATGTTGGACATGAAGGCAATGGGCACCAGCAACACCGCCAGGATGGTGTTGCGCAGCGGCGATTTGTAGTTCATCAGGTTCATGTACAGCAGGCCCAAGGCCTCCAGCGTGAACATCGAATTGAGCCCGGCGCAGGCATCTGCCACCAGCAGTTGGTAGGGGCCAACGGTGAGCACCACACCCGCCCGGCCGATGGGGTAGCCCAGGCGGTACAGCAGGTCACTGGCCACCACGGACACCGCGCTTTTCAACGGCCCGGTGACAGCCGCCACCAGTTGCTCAGGCAGCGGCACCATGAACACCATGAAGACCAGCGGAAACCACACCAGGCGCAGCGCAGGCAGACCTCCAAAACGCCAGAACAACCCGGCCAGCACCACGATCTGCGACGAGACCGAGAACAGCAGGATGTCCAGCACCACACCAGCGGTGTACAGCAGCAAGCCCAGCGCAATGCACAAGGTGCCCAGCAGCGCTTGCGGTTGCGCCGTGATCTTGCTCAGGTCCAGCCGCTTGGCGTAGAGCAGCCACAAGCTGACCGCCAGGATGATGGGGCCGTGCCCTTGTTCGTCGCTGGCCCAGACGTAGCGCAAGTCCAGGTAGACCGGCAGGTACAAGGCCAAAAAACCGATCAGCAGCGGGGCGATCAGCAGCAACTCACCGCTGGGCAGCCCCACCTTGCCGGCCAGCCTTTGCAAGGCACTTTGCGCCATGTCAGCCACCACGCGCATCCAGTTGCGGCGGCTGCCGCGTCAGAACTCGTTGACGATCACGCCAGCCAGCTTGGCCGGGGTTTCGGCCAGATCGGCCACCAAGTCTTGCAGCCTGGCCACATGGGACCGGCCCTTGCGGGCCAAGACCAATGCAGCGCCGGCGCGCGCGGCAATCACGGCGCAGTCACTGCCGTATTGCGCCGCCGGAGTGTCCACCACCACATGGTCAAACTTGCTGAGCAGCTCACGGATCAACAGACCAAACGCGGGCCGCTCCACCAGCTCAAGCGGGTTGGGTGGTGTCACCCCCACCGGCAATACAAACAGGCTGGGCACACCCGGCACCTGCTGGATGACCTTGGCCTCAGAGCGGCCACTGAGGATGCCCGACAAACCGGCATCGTTGGGGATGCCAAACACCTGGTGCTGGCGTGGGCCACGCATATCGGCATCCACCAGCAGTGTGCGGCCACCCAGTTGGGCCAGGGTGATGGCCAGGTTGGCGGCAAAAAAGCTTTTGCCGTCACCACTGTCGGGGCTGACCACCGCGATGGCACAGCGGTCTTGCCCCTCATTGAACAGCCGCATCATGATTTGGCTGCGGATGGCGCGGAAGCTTTCAGCTTGCACACCAAACGGCTGGTTCAGCGCCACCAACTCGGGGTTGGCCTTGCGCTGGCTTTCGGCCGGATAGGGGTAGTGGAATTGCTGGCTGAGCGCAAACAGCACGTCATCAGCGCTGGCATAACCCAGTGCAATGGCGGCCTCACCAAAACGGATGCCCTTGGCACGCTGGTGCTGCAGGATTTTTTCAACCTGGTCAACCGACAGGTTGCGCGTCTCGGCAATGATGGACCCGATGGTGCGGTCAGCCACGGTGGGGCCACTGTCAGCCAGGGAGCCGGTGATGGTGGCCTCATGCACGCCGGAATCATGGAACTTGGCCATCATCAACCCTTGCTCGGTGCGGACAGGCCCAGCACCCGTTGCTGCATCAACGACACCCGCTTGCCAGCACTGAAGCGCTTGGCACCCGGCTTGGGCAGTGTGCCCAGCACCGGCAAGCCCAGCGCGGCAACGATGTCTTCGTTGTCACGCACGCGGCGGTCGGTCAGCTCCAGCAGCAGCACGGTGCCGGCCGCCAGCAGCAGGCCAACAAACACCGCCAGCCCGGTATTGAGCAGCATCTTGGGGGACGATGGCTCAGCCGCAGGCTGTGCGGTGGACAGGATGTTGGCGTAACTTTGCGTGCTCTGCGCCTCCAGGCTGGACTGGCTGAGCCTGGCCACCAGGTTGTCGTAAACACGCTGGGCGTTTTCGGCCTCACGTTGCAGCACCAGGCCCTCATCGCGCACGGCTTTCATCTGCAGCACTTTGGCGCGTTGTGCCTCCAGTGACGCACGCACCTGGCCTTCACGCGATTTGTTGATGCTGTTGGACACGCCCACACCGCTGGTGATGCGCCTGGTCTCGGCGTCCAGCTTGCTGCGCTGCTCGGCGATGTTGGCCTTGGCCTCAATCACTTGTGGATGGCTGTCACCGAACTTGGCATTCAGCTCTTGCAGCCTGGCCTCGTTGCGGGTCAGGTCCGCTTTCATGCTGCCGATCAGTGAGCTGCCCAGCACCTCTTGCAGCCGGTCACCTTGGCCACCCTGGGCCTGGCCCTGGCGGCTGGCCGATTCAGCCGACACGGCTTGCAGCTGGGTGTATTGGCTGGACAACTCATTCAGGCGCATGGATTCAACGTCGTAGCGCTCATCGCTGGCGATGATGCTTTTTTCGCGTTGAAAGGCTGATGCCTTGGCCTGGGCGCGCTCGACAGCGTCACGCGCGTCTTTGGTCTGCACGTCGAAAAACTTCTTGAACTGCTGTGCCGGGTCAACCCGCAATTCCAGCGTGGTGGCGATGTAGGCCTGGGCGAATGCATTGGCCAAACCCGCCGCAAAACGCGGGTCTGGGCTTTTGTACGAGATGCTGATGACGTTGCTCTCGCGCGAGGGTTTCACGTCCAGCTTTTTTTGCAGCAGGTCCACCAGCCACTGCTCAATCACGCCTTTGCCTTCAGCTTCGTCTTGCCACTGCTGGCGCAGGCTGGGGTTGTCCAGCAATTTGAGGTCACGGATGACGCGCAGCGTGACGCGGTCAGACGTCATGATGTCCACCTGCGTGGCCATGAAGCTGGGCAGCGCAGCGGCCGGGTTGATCATGGCCGTCACCGGATCAGGCTTGGCATCAATCACCACGCTGGCGGTGCCGGTGTAGGTTTTGGGCAGCAGCAGGCTGACCAGCACCGTGGTGGCCACCACCAGCAAAAACACCAGCAGCGCGGCCCATTTGCGGGCGCGCAGGATGGAGAGGAATTGTCCGAAGCTCATGGGGTGATCCTGGATCAGCGCTTAGAACAAGCTCTCGCGCACATAGACCACGTCGCCGTCGATGACTTTGTCGTCCAGCGTGGGCTCGATCACTTGCACCTTGCCGTCAGCCGTTTTGCGGTGAATGCGGATGCCTTTTTGGGTGCCGCGCAGCGTCAAACCTCCGCCGGTGGCCAGGGTTTGCATCACGGTCATGGCCCGCTCTACCCGCATCGGGCCGGGGCGCTGCACCTCACCGTAGATGTAGACCAGCGGCTGGCGGTCGACCCACACGGCGTCGCCGTTCAGGATCAGGATGTCTTGCTCTTTGCCGCCGGGCGCAAACAGGGTGGGCAAATCCACCTCCAGCCGGTACGGCTTGCCATTGCGGGTGCCGGTGACGATGACCAGATCCGCGCCGGTGTTGGTGGCACCACCGGCAGTGGCCAGCAGGTCAGACAGGCGCATGTCGGCCACTTCAATCGGGTAGCGGCCGGGCCGGTTGACCTGGCCCAGCACGCTGGCCTGGTTGCCACGCACCTGCAACACCACGATGGTGACTTGTGGCTGCTTGACGAAATTGCCGTTGCGCAGGCCGTCGGCAATCAGCTTTTCAGCCGCCGTCACCGTCAGGCTGCCCAGCCGGATCACACCCAGCAGCGGGTAGCTGACGATACCGGCCTCGGTGACCCGGGTCTCCAGCGTCAGGTCGGGGTTTTGGTAGACGTTGATACGCACCACGTCACCCGAGCCCAAGCGGTATTCAGCCGCCGGGTTGGCGGCCGCCGTGCTGCTGGCCGCAACACTTTGGGCACGCGCGGTGGTGATGCCACCACAGCCGAAACAAAAACCCAGGACCACCGCTGCGTAGGCGAACGGCGCAAGACGCTTGGTGATTTGGCTCACTTCAGGCCCATCCCTTTGGTGATGTCGGTGGCGCTGAGATTGCCACTGCCCGCTGCTGCAGGAGCTGCGGCTGGTGCCGGTTTGGCAGCCGGTGTGGTGATTGCCGGTGCGGAGGCCGAATTGGCGGCTGCGCCCGGTGCGCCCTCGCCAAATTTGCCGATGTATTCGACCTTGGCGGCTGCGCGCATGGCCTTGACGTCTTCATCCACCAGCTTGCGCTTGCGCTCATTGAGCAGGAACTGCTCGATGGCCGGGCGGGCCTGCTCTTCAGCCACCGGTTGGCTGCGCGAGCCGGCCAACACCACCACTTGCACACCGGCAGGGCCTTGGTTCAGGATGGCTTGGCCGTCCTGCATCTTGGCAAATGCGTCCAGGCTTTGCAGCGGCAGTTGCTCGGCCGCGCGCACCGCCTGGTTGGCCGCAAACTTGAAGTCGTTGGCCTTGAGATAGTCCACAAACTCGGCGATGTTCTTGGACCCGGTGAGCTTGTCGCGCAGGGCGGCAACTTGCTCCGGTTTGGCCTCAACACCGATTTCTTGAATGCTGTAGATGCGCCGCTCTTTGAACAACGCGGGCTTGTCGTCGTAGTACTTCTTGATCTCCTCGGGTGACGGCTTGGTGGCGCCCTCGCCCACCTTGTCAAGATAGGCCCGGGCAATGATGTCGCGTTTGGCGGCTTCCAGCTGCTGCACCACGCGCGGGTCCCGGTCGATCTTCAGATCGTCGGCTTTTTGCAGGGCCAGCTCTTGGTCAATCAGGCGCTCCAAGATTTGTTTGCTGGCCGCGTCGGTCTGCTCGGGCTTGAGGCCACGCTGCTGTTGCAGCACAAAGTTGATCTGGTGGACGGTGACTTCAGCCTTGTTGACCTTGGCGGCCGTCTGGCTGGCCGCTTTTTCTTTCTTGTCGCCACAACCGGCCAACAGCGCCACCGAGGCGCAAAGCGCGATGAGGCTGAACTGCATCACACCGCGCTGGGTGGCCTGAATGTCTTGCGTCTTCATGTGCTGTAAAACTCCCGCCCAGCGAGGGGCTTGTATCGATGCCAGCGACGCTTGGAACGCGCCACGCACGGCAACAAAGTGCCAACTGAGTGTAATGGTGATCAGTGACAGCACTGGGGCAGCCACATGCAAGCGAGGGGGCCTGCGCCCCTCAACACAACGCGCCGCTGGCCGCCAGCGGCGGCGCTGTCAGCACTTGATGCCAGCGTGCAGCGCTACCACGCCGCCGGTGAGGTTGTGGACGTCCACATGGCCAAAGCCGGCGCTTTTCATCAGCGCTTTCAGCTCGGCCTGGTCGGGGTGCATGCGAATGGACTCCGCCAGGTAACGGTAGCTGTCGGCGTCGTTGGCAATCCATTTGCCCATCAGCGGCAGCAGGTTGAGCGAGTACCAGTCATAGGGCTTGCGCAGCGGCTCGGCCACCCGACTGAACTCCAATACCAGCAGCCGGCCGCCCGGGCGCAGCACACGGCACATCTCAGCCAACGCACCGTCTTTGTGGGTCATGTTGCGCAGGCCGAAGGCCACGCTCACCAGATCGAGACTGCCGGTCTTGAAGGGCAACTTCTCTGCATCACACACGGTGGTAGGCAGGGCCAGGCCCTCATCCAACAAGCGGTCACGGCCGGTGCGCAGCATGGCCTCATTGATGTCGGTGTGCAGCACCAGGCCGGCATCACCCACCTTGCGGGCAAACGCACGCGCCAAATCACCGGTACCGCCGGCGATGTCCAGCACCTTGTCACCGGGTTTCAAGTTGGCCACGGCCACGGTGTAGGCCTTCCAGGCGCGGTGCAAGCCGAAGGACATGACATCGTTCATCACGTCATAACGCTTGGCCACCGAGTCAAACACGCCGCGCACACGGCTGGCCTTGTCGGCCTCGTCAACCGGCTCGAAGCCAAAGTGGGTCTGGGCCATGGTGGGTTTCTTACTCGGTTGCAGGGTCAGTGGCGGGTTCAGTGACTGGCGCAAGCGCCGCCGGCTTTGCCAGCCATGGGCGCGTCACGGTCGATGCCGGCGTCGGCCAGGCGCTGGGTGTAGCGCTGCCACAAGTCGGCTTGCTCAGCGCCCAGTTTGTAGAGGTAGCCCCAGGCAAACAGGCCGGTGTTGTGGCCGTCGGTGAAGGTGGGCTGCACGGCGTAGTGGCCCACCATTTCGATGCCGCTGATGCCCACCTCGCGCTTGCCGGTCTGCAGCACCTCTTGGCCGGGGCCGTGGCCTTGCACCTCAGCCGATGGGGAGTAGACACGCATCAGCTCAAACGGGATGCGGAACAGCGCGCCGTCGTCAAAGCCGACTTCCAGCACGCGGGTGGCCTGGTGAAGCGTCAGGGCGGTGGGTTGGGGTGTGCTTTGGGTGGCCATGGCGTGGTGGTTGTGCGGCGCGGGTGCGCAGGGGCAGGTCAGGCTGCGGCGGGTGGGCAGCTGCCCGGGCTGGGTAGGCTGGGCGGGGTGAAATCAACATCCTCAAACAGGCTGGCCACCGGCCAGGGCTGGCCCAGGCGGTCAATCTGGATCGCGTCGTCCGCCAGTAGCGGTTGCAGCACCCACAGCCCGTCGGCATTCTTGAAAAACAGCTCGGCGTAAGCCCGGGTCTGCTCGATCAGCAGGTAGTGCGTGAGCGTGTCAATGCGGCGGTAGAGCTCAAATTTGTGGCCGCGGTCATAGGCGGCGGTGCTGTCGCTCAACACCTCGGCCACCAGCCAGGGGTGGCTGATGAAGCGGTCTTCACCGGGCTGGCGGTCACGCGGGTCACAGGTGACCATCAGATCGGGGTAGAGGTAGTCGCCTGCGGCGTTGATGTGCAGTTTGAGGTCCATGCCGTAGGCGCGACAACCTGTGCCTTTGAGCAGCGGGCGCAGAAACGCGTAGGCGTTGAACGTGATGGTGTTGTGCGTGCCACGCGCACCCGTCATTGCGTAAATCTCACCCCCCACGTATTCGTGCCGCTCGGGCTGCAACTCTTCCCAGGCCAGGTAAGCCTCGGCATTGGCAAAACGCGGAGTGTTCAGCACAGCGTTCATCGTCGGCTCCTCAAACGTGACACACCAGAATAGCAGCCCTGAAATTACACAAGAACCCGCTCAATGCCCCCGGTGTTGGCGCGGCCCACGTAGTCCTCCAGCCAGCCTTCACCCAAAATCTTGCGCGCCATTTCCACCACGATGTAGTCGGCTTCCAGCAGGCCGCTGGCCATATCGTCCTGGTAGCGCGACAGGCCTTGCAGGCAGCTAGGGCAGCTGGTCAGGATCTTGATGTTGGCCCCCGCAGCCACACTGCCAGTGGCACGCAGCTTGGCTTCATCGGCACGCAGTTCTTCCTCTTTGCGGAAACGCACCTGGGTGGCAATGTCGGGCCGGGTGACGCCCAAGGTGCCGCTCTCACCGCAGCAACGCTCGCTCTTGACCACGTTGGGCCCCACCAGCGCTTTGACGGTTTTCATCGGCTCCTGCAGCTTCATGGGGCTGTGGCAGGGGTCGTGGTACAGGTAGCCGGCGGCATTGGCACTCCCCACTGCGGGCAGCGTGATGCCTTTTTCGAGCAGGTATTCGTGGATGTCGATGATGCGGCTGCCGGGGAAGATCTCCTCAAACTTGTAGCCCTGCAACTGGTCATAACAGGTGCCGCAGCTCACCACCACGGTCTTGATGTCCAGGTAGTTGAGTGTGTTGGCCACGCGGTGGAACAGCACCCGGTTGTCGGTGATGATCTTCTCGGCCTTGTCAAACTGACCACTGCCGCGCTGCGGGTAGCCGCAGCACAGATAACCCGGCGGCAGCACGGTCTGCACACCGGCATGCCACAACATGGCCTGGGTGGCCAGGCCCACCTGGCTGAACAAGCGCTCACTGCCGCAACCAGGAAAGTAAAAAACAGCCTCGGTCTCGGCGGTGGTGGCCACCGGGTTGCGGATGATGGGGACGTAATCCTTGTCCTCAATGTCCAGCAGTGCGCGTGCAGTCTTCTTGGGCAGGCCGCCGGGCAACTTTTTGTTGATGAAGTGGATCACCTGCTCGCGGATGGGCGCGCTGCCCACGCTGGCCGCCGGCGCGTTGGTCTGCTTGCGCGCCGCCAGCTTGAGCACGTCATTGGCCAGGCGCTGCACCTTGAAGCCCACGCCCACCATCGCTCCACGCACCAGCTTGATGGTCTGCGGACTGGTGGCGTTCAGCATCAACATGGCCGCCGCGTTGCCAGGCCGGAAGGTTTTTTGCCCCATCTTGCGCAGCAGATTGCGCATGTTCATGGACACATCACCAAAGTCGATGTCCACCGGGCACGGGGTCAGGCATTTGTGGCAGATGGTGCAGTGGTCAGCCACGTCCCCAAACTCTTGCCAATGCTTGATGCTGATACCGCGGCGGGTTTGCTCCTCGTACAAAAACGCTTCCACCAGCAACGAGGTGGCCAGGATCTTGTTGCGCGGGCTGTACAACAAATTGGCGCGCGGCACATGGGTGGCGCACACCGGTTTGCATTTGCCGCAGCGCAGGCAATCCTTGATGCTGTCGGCAATGGCGCCGATGTCGCTCTGCTGCATGATCAGTGACTCATGCCCCATCAGCCCAAAGCTGGGGGTGTAGGCATGGCTCAAATCAGCCGCATGCACGTCTGCACCCAAGCCGGCCAGCGCTGCGCCACGCAGCAACTTGCCTTTGTTGAAGCGGCCTTCGGGGTCAATGCGGGCTTTGTAGTCCGCAAAGCCTTGCAGCTCAGCGTCGCTCATGAACTCCAGCTTGGTGATGCCGATGCCGTGCTCACCGCTGATCACCCCGCCCAGGCTGCGCGCCAGCACCATGATGCGGGCCACCGCGCCATGCGCTGTTTGCAGCATGTCGTAGTTGTCGCTGTTGACGGGGATGTTGGTGTGTACGTTGCCGTCACCCGCATGCATGTGCAGCGCAATCCAGACCCGGCCACGCAGCACCTCTTGGTGGATGCGTTTGAACTCGTCCACCACCGGCGCAAACGCGCCACCGGCAAACATGGCCTGGAAGGGTTTGAGGATTTGCAGCTTCCAGCTGGCGCGCAGGCTGTGGTCTTGCAATTGGTCAAAGTAGCTGCGGCCAGCCTCACCACCGTCAGGGGTGCGCACCACGTCCAGATGGGTCAGCCAGTCCAGCCACTGGGCCCGCACCTCACGCAGCTCGGTCAGGGCTTGCTGCACCCGGTCGTCCAGCAATTCGGTGCCGGGGATGTCGCTCACATCGTCCGATTTACCCAGCGGCAAATGGCCACGGCGCAAAAAGGCCTCCAGCTTGTCCAGCAGCGCCAGCTTGTTTTGCAGGCTCAGCTCGATGTTGATGCGCTCAATGCCCAGGGTGTATTGCCCCATGCGCTCCAGCGGAATCACCACATCCTCGTTCACCTTGAAGGCGTTGGTGTGTTTGGCGATGGCTGCGGTGCGTTTGCGGTCGAGCCAGAACTTTTTGCGCGCCTCGGGGCTGATGGCCACAAAGCCTTCACCCGAGCGGCTGTTGGCGATGCGCACCACCTCGCTGGTGGCCCGCGCCACCGCGTTTTCATCATCGCCCACGATGTCGCCAAACAACACCATCTTGGGCAGGCTGCCGCTGAAGGCACCACGCTTGCTCTTGGTGGTGTAGCCCACGGCTTTGAGGTAGCGGTCGTCCAGGTGCTCCAGGCCGGCCAGCAGGACGGGGGAGGAGCCCCGTCCTTCCACGTTCTCGCCGCCCTTGCGAGTCTCCTCGAACATGAAGTTCTTGATCTCGACGATGGACGGCACCGCCTCGATCGGGTTGCCAAAAAACTCCAGACACACCGTGCGCACATGCTTGGGCATCTTGTGCACGATCCAGCGGGCGCTGGTGATCAGGCCATCACAGCCCTCTTTCTGGATGCCAGGCAGGCCCGCCAAAAACTTGTCGGTCACATCCTTGCCCAGGCCCTCTTTGCGGAATGTGGCGCCAGGGATGTCCAGCCGCTCGGTCTTCTCCAGCACCTTGCCGGACGCGTCAAACCAGCGCAGCTCAAAGCTGGCCAGCGGGGCGTCGTGGATCTTGCCCAGGTTGTGGTTGAGCCGGGTCACCTCCAGCCACTTGGCCTGCGGTGTGACCATGCGCCAGGACGCCAGGTTGTCCAGCGCAGTGCCCCACAGCACGGCCTTTTTGCCACCCGCGTTCATCGCGATGTTGCCGCCCACACAACTGGCCTCGGCCGATGTCGGGTCCACCGCAAACACATAACCTGCACGCTCAGCGGCGTCCGACACGCGCTGGGTGACCACGCCGGCGCCCGTCCACACGGTGGCCACAGGCTGGGCCACACCGGGCAGGCTGATCAGCTCCACCTCGGTCATCTGCTCCAGCTTTTCGGTGTTGATCACCGCGCTTTTCCAGGTCAGCGGCACCGCGCCGCCGGTGTAACCGGTGCCACCACCCCGGGGGATGATGGTCAGGCCCAGCTCCACACAGCCGGCCACCAGCGCGGCCATCTCGGCCTCGGTGTCGGGGGTGAGCACCACAAACGGGTATTCGACGCGCCAGTCGGTGGCGTCCGTGACGTGGGACACCCGCGACAAGCCGTCGAACTTGATGTTGTCCTTGGCGGTGGCACGGCCTAGCACCTTGCGGCTGCGGCTGCGCAAATCGGCCAGCGCGGCAAAGTGGGCGCCAAAACGTTGCACCGCTGCGGCAGCCAGTTGCAGCAGCTCGCCCACATGGGCGTCACGCTGGCCGTCCACCGCCGGCGTGCGGCGTTGCGCCACCTCGCCCAGCCTGTGCTGCAGGGCCTCAATCAGCAGCTTGCGGCGCTTGGGGTTGTCCAGCAGGTCGTCTTCAAGATACGGGTTGCGCTGCACCACCCAAATGTCACCCAACACCTCGTACAGCATGCGGGCCGAGCGGCCGGTGCGGCGCTCGTCACGCAGCAGGTTCAGCAAGTCCCAGGCACGCTC
>JAYVLI010000060.1:0-4839 GCA_043759535.1 Betaproteobacteria bacterium
GCCCAGCCAGTCGGCGGCCTTGCTCTGGTTGCCGTCGGCATGCTTCATCACCACCTCCAGCATCGGCCGCTCCACCGCGCCCACCACCATGGCATGCACCGCCTGCGGCGCGGTGCCGTGCAAGTCCTTGAAGTACTGCTCCAGGCTGTCGCGGATGCAGGCCTCGATGTCCTTCTTGCCCACGGGCGGGTTGTCGGCCGGCCGGTTCATGCTTCTTGCTGAAGTTGGCCGTCGTTGGCGGCCGGGGCTGCGGGCAGCAGCGGGTGCCGGTCGGCCAGCTGCGCAAAATAGCCGGCCACGCCCTGCACCTGGGCTTGGGCGTCCTGCTGCAGGTTCATGCGGTCGCGCAGGGCGGGGCCACCGGGCAGGCCGCGCACCGCCCAGCCGATGTGCTTGCGGGCGCTGCGCACGCCGGTGAATTCACCGTACAGCGCATAGTGCTCGTGCAGATGGGCCACCAGCCAGCTGCCCACGTCGGCGGTGGCCGGTGCGCCCAGCAGGCCGCCGGTGCGCAGGTGGTGGTCGATCTCGCGAAAGATCCAGGGCCGGCCCTGGGCCGCGCGGCCGATCATCAAGGCGTCAGCGCCGGTGTGTTCCAGCACCCAGGCCGCCTTGGCGGGCGAATCGATGTCGCCATTGGCCACCACCGGCACCCGCACTGCGGCCTTGACGGCACTCACCGTGTCGTACTCGGCCAGGCCCTGATAGCCCTGCTCGCGGGTGCGGCCGTGCACCGTGAGCATCGCCACGCCGGCTGATTCGGCCGCGCGGGCCAATGCCACCGCATTGCGCTCGGCCGCGCACCAGCCGGTGCGCATCTTCAGGGTCACCGGCACGCCGCGCGGCGCGCACACCGCCACCACCGCCTCGACAATGGCCAGCGCCAGTGGCTCGTCGCGCATCAGCGCCGAGCCGGCCCATTTGCTGCACACCTTCTTGGCCGGGCAGCCCATGTTGATGTCGATGATCTGGGCGCCGCGGTCGATGTTGTAGGCCGCCGCCTCGGCCAGCATGGCCGCATCGGTGCCGGCGATCTGCACCGCGATCGGCCCGGGCTCGCCGGTGTGGTCGGTGCGGCGCGAGGTCTTCAGCGAGGCCCACAGATCCTTGCGCGAGGTGACCATCTCGCTGACCGCATAGCCCGCCCCCAGGCGCCGGCACAGCTGGCGGAAAGGCCGGTCGGTCACCCCGGCCATGGGGGCGACAAACAGCCGGTTCGGCAGCAGGAAGGGGCCGATCTGCATGGGCGAGGCGGGGGGATTGAGGCAGCCGGAACTGCTGCAAAAGGAGGCAGCAGTATAGCCGCAGGCCGGCGCCGATCCGGGCCCTGGCGCGGCTTGCCGCACGTCTATGATGCAGCCGATGGAAGCCTGGGTAGAGATGCATCTGGCCGCGCTGCTGGCCGCGTTGGCGCTGCCGAAGTTTGGCCTGAGCACGGTGTTTCTGGTGGCCCTGGTGTCGGCCACGCTGCTGCCTTTGGGCTCGGAGCCGGCGGTCTTCGGCCTGGTCAAGCTGAACCCGTCGCTGTTCTGGCCGGCCATCGTCGTGGCCACTGTCGGCAACACCCTGGGCGGCGCCATCACCTGGTGGATGGGCTATGGCGCCGAGCGCGCGGTGGAGCGCATCACCCACCGCCCGCAAACCGGTGCGCACCACCGGGCGCTGGTCTGGTTGCAGCGTTTTGGCGCACGCGGCTGCCTGCTGTCCTGGCTGCCGGTGGTGGGTGACCCGCTGTGCGCCGTGGCCGGCTGGCTGCGCCTGCCGTTTTGGCCCTGCGTGGCCTACATGGCCGTCGGCAAGGCGCTGCGCTACACCACGATGACGGCGGCCTTGTTGTGGGTGTTCCCTGGCGCGTTGCCGGTCTGACTGTCTGTTAGCCGGCAACGCTGGGCAAGCCCCCGCCAAGCCCTCTTTTGGGTGAGGCCCGCAGGCGTCAACGGCTTGCAGAATCAACCCCACCATGCCCCACCCCACACCCGCCTACCACCGCCTCACGGCCAACTTCAGCCGGCTCTACCACCTGGAGCATCTGCAGTCACTGGCCTTTTGGGACCAAGCCGCCATGATGCCCACCGGTGGCGCCGAGGCCCGCGCCGCCGCCCTGGCCGCGCTGGCCAGCGTGATGCACCAGGTGCGCACCGACCCGGCCTTGCCTGACGCGCTGGCCCGCGCCACCGACGAGCCGCTGAGCGACGACCAGCGCGCCAACCTGCGCGAGATGCAGCGTGAATGGCGCGCCGCCAACGCGCTGCCCGACGCGCTGGTGCAACGCAGCCAACTGGCCGCTGCCCGCTGCGGCCATGCCTGGCGCAGCCAGCGGCCGGCCAATGACTGGGCCGGCTTTTTGCCCAACTTCCGCGATGTGGTGAGCGCCGCACGCGACGAGGCCGACCTGCTGTCCCAAGCCACCGGCGTGCGGCCGTATGACGCGCTGATGGACCGCTTTGAGCCCGGCATGACCTGTGCCCAGCTGGACCCGTTGTTTGACGACCTGCTGCAGTGGCTGCCCGGTTTGATCCAGCAGGTGCGGTTGCGCCAGCAGGGCGAGGTGGTGATCGCCCCGGTGGGTCCGTTTGCGGTGGATGCCCAGCGCAGGCTGTGCCTGCAGGTGATGGGTGTGTTGGGTTTTGATTTTGAGCATGGCCGGCTGGATGTCAGCGCCCATCCGTTTGCCGGCGGGGTGGCCGAGGACGTGCGGCTGACCAACCGCTACACCCCCGATGACTTCATCAGCGGCCTGCTGGGTGCCATCCACGAGACCGGCCACGGCCGCTATGAGCAAGGCCGGCCACGCGCGCTGCTGGGCCAACCGGTGGCGCAGGCCAGGTCCATGGGCATCCACGAGAGCCAGAGCCTGGCGTTCGAGATGCAACTGGGCCGCCACCCGGGCTTCTTGGCCAGCCTGCTGCCGCTGCTGCGCCAAGCCTTTGGCGCCCAGCCGGCGTTTACCCTGGAGAACCTGCGCCGCCTGCTGACCCGGGTGCAGCCCGGGCTGATCCGGGTCGATGCAGACGAGCTGAGCTACGCGCCGCATGTGATCCTGCGCTACCGCATCGAGCGCCAGTTGATCGAGCGGGCGGTGCAGCCCGAGGACGTGCCCACGCTGTGGGACGCTGGCATGGCCAGCCTGCTGGGCCAGGACAGCCGTGGCAAGCACCGCGACGGCGCCCTGCAGGACATGCACTGGCCCGAGGGCATGTTTGGTTATTTCCCGTGTTACACGCTGGGCGCGATGTACGCGGCGCAGTGGTTTGCGGCCATGCGGGCGGCCCAGCCTGACCTGGATGCGCGCATCAACGCGGGCGACAACGCCCCGGTGTTTGGCTGGCTGCAGCAGCACATCTGGACCCCCGCCAGCCGCTGGCCCACCGCTGAGCTGGCCGTGCGCGCCAGTGGGCAAGCGCTGAACCCGGCGCACTACCGCGCCCATCTGGAGGCGCGTTATCTGGGGTGATGTGGCAGGCTGCTGCAGGCTGTCAAACGGCGGCGGGTTTGGCGGCGGGTTTGGCAGTTTTGGCGCGTTTGCGTGCGGCGGGTTTGGCCGTTGCTGCGGGTGCAGCTGCTTTTGATGATGTTGGTGCCACCACCGGCTTGGCATTGACACCCTCTTTGCCAGGCCGGAACTTGGGCACTTTGGCCAGCACCGGTGCGGCTGCTGCGGCCTTGGCTGGCTTGCCTGCCTTTGGGGTGATGCCGGTGTCAGCCTTGGCAGTTTTGGCGCGCCGGGCTGCCGGCGCGGCTGCGCCACCCAGTTGGGCCACGGCGGCAGCCAATGTGTCCACCCGGCTTGCCAATGCTGCCAGTGCTTTGGCGCTGGGCACACCCAGCTTGCCCAGCGCGCGGGCGGTGCGCTCTTCAAAAATGGTTTCCAGCTTGTCCCACTGGGCATTGGCCTTGTGGCCCACCTCGCCGGCCATGGCGGTCATCTTGCCGGCCACGTCGCCCAGGGCTTCTTCGGCCACGGTCTGGGTTTTGCGCTGCAGGCTGGCGCCTTCTTTCATCAGCGCATCAAACACCTTGCTGCCACCGCCCTGGGCCTTGGCAAATGCGCCCAGCCCGGCCAGCCAGATCTGCTGTGCTGAGTCTTTGACGGTCTGTGCCAACTGGCCGTCCAGCAGGCCACCTGACGTGGTGGAGGATGCGCTGTTGTGGGCCGCGCCAGTGCTGTCTTGCGCCTGGGCTGCCTTGTGCATTTTCTTGACCATGTTCCGCTCCTCGGGGTGAGCGGCCAGTGTAGGCAGGCGGGTTTGAGGCGTCAGCCTAATCCGCCTGGCCGCTGACCCGGTGTTTGCCCGAATGGTCAGGACGGCCCGACCACCCGGCCGCGCTGCCGCCGCCGCCAGCTATCCTGCAGCCATGTACGTGTCCTTCTTCGGCCTGCGCCAGGCACCGTTTTCAATCGCCCCTGACCCGCGTTATCTCTACATGAGCGAACGCCACCGCGAGGCCCTGGCCCACCTGTTGTACGGGGTGCAGGGCGGTGGTGGTTTTGTGCTGCTGTCGGGTGAGATTGGGGCCGGAAAAACCACCGTGTGCCGGTGCTTTCTTGAGCAAGTGCCGGCCGGTTGCCAGGTGGCCTACATCTTCAACCCCAGGCTCACCGTCACCGAGCTGCTGCAGTCGGTGTGTGATGAGTTTGGCATTGCGGTGGCGCCACCGGCGCCCGGTGGCCAGCCCACCATCAAGCCGTATATCGACGTGCTCAACGCCCACTTGCTGGCCGCACACGCACGTGGCGGCCAGTGTGTGCTGATCATTGACGAGGCGCAAAACCTGTCGCCCCGGGTGCTGGAGCAACTGCGCCTGCTGACCAACCTGGAGACCAACGAGCGCAAGCTG
>JAYVLI010000061.1:0-5671 GCA_043759535.1 Betaproteobacteria bacterium
ACTGGGTATTGCGCTTGGGCTTGCGGTCTTTGGAAAACTTACCTTTACCTCTGGGCGGGGGCATGGTGTACCTCTTTCAAGTGCGTGCCGGGTGTTTGAGGCCCGGCTGGCCTGACGTAATGTCGGGCCGTGGATTGAATGACGAAGACTCGGGAGAAGACTCGGAAGACAACTCGGGTGCCGGGGCACCAGGGGTCAGTGCAGTGATGTGAAACAGCAGGCCACGTCCGTTTCGGGCTGATGCCAGGAAGCCGCCAAACAGCGCAAAACTCCCCAATACCAGCGTGCCGAGAGGCCGTGCAATGGCGCCGATGGCCAGCGCTTTGATCTCTAGCGAGACCTTGCGTGGCTGCCCGTCTTCGGTCAACGTCGACTCATGCTGGAGCCGGCAGTCGATGGCCGGAAGACCGGCTGGCGTGTACCGCACAACACCCCGTTCCACCAGTTGCGCGCTCAGAACCATGCGGTTCATCGGTGCCACGGTATCGGGCGCTGCAGCATCTATCAGGCGCTGGCCTCTGCCTGGTGGGACGACTTGCGGGATTCTTCTTTCTCAACCGCCTTCATCATCACCGACGGGGTGGTCTCGGCCTTGTCTTTCAACACGGTCAGGTGGCGCAGCACGGCGTCGTTGAACTTGAAGCCGGTTTCGATTTCAGCCAAGGTTTCTTTGGTGCATTCGACGTTCAGGCACACGTAGTGCGCCTTGCCCAGCTTCTGGATCTGGTAGGCCAGCTGACGCCGACCCCAGTCTTCAACCCGGTGTACCTTGCCAGCAGCGCTGGTGACGGTGGTCTTGATACGTTCCAGCATGGCTGGAACTTGTTCGCTTTGATCCGGGTGGATCAACAGCACGATCTCGTAATGACGCATGAACACTCCTTGTGGTTTCCGGGGATCGGAAGCTGCCTGGTTAGCTCGCCAGCCCGTGGCAAGTTTTGAAATCTGACGGGCTGGTTTGCGCGTCGTTTGAACCGACTCAGGATTGAATCAATTCAACCAGTGCAGCAAAGGGAAAGCCGATGATTATAGCGCGGATGGCGGGCCAGACCGGTGGTCATCATCATCCAGCGGCCCGGGCAGGCGCAGCGCGTCCACCACCGCCAGTTCCAGGTCAGCCGGCGGCCGGGTCAGCAAGCTGACCAGCCACAGCGCGGCGCAGCCTGCCGGCACGCCAAACACGCCGGCCGACATCGGGTCGATGCCCAGCCAGCGGCCGTCGCCAAGCACACCAGCCATCACATCGTCCAAGCCCAACCAGGTGCGTGGCCCGGCCAGGTTGCGCGCCATGTACCAGACACACACACCCACCCCCACCAGCATGCCGGCCACCGCACCGGCGCGGTTGGCGCGGCGCCAGAAGATGCCCAGCACCAACGCCGGGAAAAACGCCGCCGCCGCCAGCGAGAACGCGGCGGTGACAAATGGCAGGATGTTGGCAATACGCAGTGACGCCACCCAGGCCGCCAGCACCGCCGTCAGCAGCACCAGCATCTTGCTCAGCATCACCCGCTTGATGGGGGACGCACGGGAGTTGAGACTTCGGAAGAAAAAGTCATGCGACAGCGCGTTGGAGATGGTCAGCAACAGCCCGTCCGCCGTGGACAGCGCTGCCGCCAGGCCACCGGCCGCCACCAGGTAGGTGACCACCAGCGGCAGGCCGCCCAGCTCGGGTGCGGCCAGCACGATCATGTCGCCGCCCAAGTGCAGCTCGGCAAACTGCAGCACACCGTCGTGGTTGATGTCCTGCACCGACACCAACGAAGGGTTGAGTTTGTTCCAGCGCAAAATCCAATCCGGCAGGCTGCCGAAGGAGATGCCCACCAAATCGGCGAACACCTGGTACTTGACCATCACCGCCAGTGCCGGTGCGCTGATGTAGAGCAGCACGATGAACAGCAGCGCCCAGCTCACCGAGCGCCGTGCGTCGGCCACCGTGGGGGTGGTGTAGTAACGCGTCAACACATGCGGCATGGCGGCGGTGCCCAGCATCAGGCAGAACACCAGGGCCAGGAAGTTGATGCGTGCAGCGGTATCTCCCGCCTTGCCGGGTGCGGCAGCACCCCCTGCAGCCTGCGGCGCCAAACTGGCCAGCGGCCGCGCCTGGGCTTGGGCCTGCTCCAGCTCACGCTGGTAAACCACCCGCGCCTCGGCCTCGGTGCGTGGCATGCGCTCCAGGCGGCGCTCGGCCTGTTGGATGCGGGCCAGCGGCGCGTTGTCGCTGCGCAGGCGCTCCACTTCGGCGGCCAGCTTTTGACCGTCGCTCAGCATGGCGGCCGGCACGTCACGCAGCTTGGCGGCAGCGTCGTTGGCACGCTCGGCCAGCATGCGGCGCACCTGCAGTTCAGCCGGGTCGACCAGCAATTGCGCCTCACGCTGGGTGACGGCCGCCAGTTGCTGGTTGTAGTTGAACATCGGCAACCACGAGCCGGTCTGGTGCAGGCCTAACCACACCACCGGCACGGTGTAGGCAATGATCAGCACGATGTACTGGGCCACCTGGGTCCAGGTGACGGCGCGCATGCCGCCCAAAAACGAACAGACCAGCACGCCGCCCAGGCCAACAAAAATGCCAATCTCAAAGCTGAAACCGGTGAGGTGTGAGGTGATCAGCCCCACGCCGTAGACCTGGACCACCACATAGACAAAGCTCACCAGCACGGTGGCCGCCACACCGATCAGGCGCGGCGCGCTGCCGCCGTACCGTGCATTCAAGAAGTCGGGGATGGTGAACTGGCCAAAGCGGCGCAGGTAGGGCGCCAACAACACCGCCACCAGGCAGTAGCCACCCGTCCAGCCCAGGATGTAGGCCAGGCCATCAAAGCCTTGCAAGTACAGCACACCGGCAGTGCCGATGAAGGACGCGGCCGACATCCAGTCGGCCGCAATCGCCATGCCGTTGTACACCGCCGGCACACGCCGGCCGGCGACGTAGTACTCGGTCTCGTCGGTGGTGCGGCTCATCAGGCCGATGGCCGCATACACCAGCACGGTGGCAATCAAAAAGCTGCTGCCAATCCAGGTGCGTGGCCAGCCGTTGCGCTCCAGCACCGCCAGCAGGCCGACAAACAGCGCCAGGCCCAGCGTGAACAGGGCGTAGCGCCGGTGCAGGCGGCGGCTGAAGCGCCGCGTCAGTTCAGCGCTGCCAGACCGTTGCTTGGGCATGCGGCCGACAGCGCTGTGGTGGCAGACTCAGTGCGACGCCAGGCGCAGCCAGGTGTCCACCACCGAATCCGGGTTAAGCGAGATCGACACAATGCCTTCGGCTGCCAGCCAGTCGGCAAAGTCCGGGTGGTCGCTGGGGCCCTGGCCGCAGATGCCGATGTACTTGCCGGTGGCGCGGCAGGCGGCAATGGTGCGGCTGATCAAGGCCTTGACAGCAGGGTCGCGCTCATCAAAATCAGCCGCTAGCAGCGGCATGCCAGAGTCTCGGTCCAGCCCCAGCGTGAGCTGCGTCAGGTCATTCGAGCCGATGGACATGCCATCAAAGTATTCAAGAAACTGCTCGGCCAGGATGGCGTTGCTGGGCACCTCGCACATCATGATCAGGCGCAGGCCGTTTTGGCCACGTGCCAGGCCCCGGTCGGCCAGCAGTTGTGCCACACGCTCCGCCTGGCGCACGGTGCGCACAAACGGCACCATGATCTCCACATTGCTCAGGCCCATCTCGTTGCGCACCCGTTTCAGCGCTTCGCATTCCATCGCAAACGCATCGGCAAAATCACCGCTGATGTAGCGCGACGCACCACGGAAACCCAGCATCGGGTTTTCTTCGTCCGGCTCATAGCGTGAGCCACCAATGAGCTTTTTGTACTCGTTGGATTTGAAGTCAGACAGCCGCACGATCACCGGCTTGGGCCAGAAGGCCGCAGCGATGGTTGCAATGCCCTCCACCAGCTTGTCGACATAAAACGCCCGGGGTGAAGCATGGCCACGGGCCACCGATTCCACCGCTTTTTTCAGGTCAGGGTCGATGTTGGGGTAGTCAAGAATCGCCTTCGGGTGGACCCCGATGTTGGTGTTGATGATGAATTCCAGCCGCGCCAGCCCCACGCCGCTGTTGGGGATTTGCGCAAAGTCGAATGCCAATGACGGGTTGCCCACGTTCATCATGATCTTGACGGCGCTGTAGGGCAGTTCACCCCGGGTCACCTCGGTCACCTCGGTTTCCAGCAGGCCGTCGTAAATGACGCCGGTATCCCCCTCGCTGCACACCACCGTCACCAGCGCGCCGTCGGCCAGTGTTTCAGTGGCATCACCACAGCCCACCACGGCCGGGATGCCCAGCTCACGCGCAATGATGGCCGCATGGCAAGTGCGGCCACCGCGGTTGGTGACGATGGCCGAGGCACGTTTCATCACCGGCTCCCAGTTGGGGTCGGTCATGTCAGTCACCAGCACATCACCGGCCTGCACCTTGTCCATTTCGGCCAGGCTGGACACCAGCCGCACCGGGCCAGTGCCAATCTTCTGGCCGATCGCGCGGCCCTCGGCCAGCACGGTGCTGCGGTTGGATGGGTCACCCTTGAGCTTGTAGCGGTGCTCGGGCTGGCCGGTGGCCTGGCTCTTCACGGTTTCCGGCCGGGCCTGCAGGATGTAGAGCTTGCCGTCTTCACCGTCTTTGCCCCACTCGATGTCCATCGCCCGGCCGTAGTGCTGCTCGATGATCAAGGCATAACCCGCCAGTTCAGTGACTTCGGCATCGGTCAGTGAATAGCGGTTGCGCTGCTCGGGTGGTGTGTCCACCGTGCGCACCAGCTTGCCGGTGGCCAGGCGCTCGGCGTCCGGCGCAAATTCCATGCGGATCAGCTTGCTACCCAAATTGCGGCGGATCACCGCCAGCTTGCCAGCCTTGAGCGCGGGCTTGTGGACGTAGAACTCGTCCGGGTTCACCGCCCCCTGCACCACCGTCTCACCCAGCCCATAACTGCTGGTGATGAACACCACGTCCTCAAAACCAGATTCGGTGTCGATGGTGAACACCACCCCGGCCGCACCCAGATCAGACCGCACCATGCGCTGCACACCGGCTGACAAAGCCACATCGTGATGCGCATAGCCTTTGTGAACCCGGTAACTGATGGCACGGTCGTTGTAAAGCGAGGCAAACACCTCTTTCATCTTGTGCAGCACATCATCGATGCCATGCACATTCAAAAAGGTTTCCTGCTGGCCGGCAAACGATGCGTCGGGCATGTCCTCAGCGGTGGCTGATGAGCGCACCGCAAAACTGGCGCCCGGGTGGTCTTGGGTCAGTGCAGCAAAAGACGTGCGCACCGCCGCATCAAACTCGGGCGGGAACGGTGCGTCGATCACCCACTGGCGGATTTGTGCGCCAGCCACAGCCAGCGCGTTCACATCGTCGGTGTCCAGCGCGTCCAGCCTGGCATTGATCTTGTCGGTCAGCTTGCCGTGCGCCAAAAACTGACGGAAGGCCAGCGCCGTGGTGGCAAAACCACCCGGCACCCGCACGCCGGTGGCAGCAAGCTGGCTGATCATTTCGCCGAGGCTCGCGTTTTTACCGCCAACAACCTCCACGTCGGTCATTCTCAAGTGTTCAAACGGCACGGCCAGGGCGGCCGCCAGGGGAGTGGATGACATGGGAAAGCTCCGGGATGGTGGGAAATCGGTGCTGTCCGGCAGGCGGCGCGGCGGCTGCATCCCACGAGGC
>JAYVLI010000062.1:0-4660 GCA_043759535.1 Betaproteobacteria bacterium
GCCGCCATGCTGCGTGACATGGCCGCCCGGCAGCCCGACACCGACTGGACGTTTGAGTATTCGCCCGAGATGTTCTCGGGCACCGAGCTGGCCTTCAGCAAGCGGGTGGTGGATGCGGTGACTGCAATCTGGCAGCCCACGCCGGCACGGCCTTGCATCATCAACCTGCCGTCCACGGTGGAGTGTTGCACGCCCAACAGTTATGCCGACATGATCGAGTGGATGCACCGCCACTTGCAGCGGCGTGACGCCATCGTGTTGTCGCTGCACCCGCACAACGACCGGGGCACCGGCACCGCCGCAGCCGAGCTGGGCTTGATGGCCGGCGCTGACCGGGTGGAAGGCTGCCTGTTTGGCAACGGCGAGCGCACCGGCAATGTGGACGTGGTCAACCTGGCCTTGAATCTGTACACCCAAGGTGTGCATCCGGCGCTGGATTTCTCCGACATCGACGACATCCGCCGTACCGTGGAGCACTGCAACCAACTGCCGGTGCATCCACGCCACCCGTATGTGGGTGATCTGGTCTACACCTCGTTTTCGGGCTCACACCAGGACGCGATCAAGAAAGCCTTTGCGGCGCGCCGTGAGGGCGAGATCTGGGACATGCCCTACCTGCCCATCGACCCCAAAGACCTGGGCCGCAGTTATGACGCGGTGATCCGGGTCAACAGCCAGTCGGGCAAGGGCGGCATCGCCTATCTGCTGGAGGCCGAGTACGGGCTGGAGCTGCCGCGCCGGCTGCAGATCGAGTTTTCGTCCTCGGTGCAAGCGGTGATGGACAGCCAGGGCCGTGAGCTGACGGCCGCTGACATCTGGGGTTTGCTGGAGGCTGAATACCGGCTGGGCAGCGACGCCGTGCAGGTGGACCACCAGCGCATCACCGAGCAGGACGACGGCCGTGTGGCGCTGGCCGCCACGCTGCGGGTGGGTGGCCAGGTGCTGACGGTGCAGGGTGTTGGCGCCGGGCCGGTGGCTGCATTTGTGGATGGCCTGCAGCAGGCCACCGGCTGCGCGGTGGCGGTGCTGGACTACCACGAACACGCCATCGGCAGCGGCGCGCAGGCCCGTGCGGCGGCTTATCTGGAACTGCGTTTCGGCGACACGCGCACGCTGTTTGGCGTGGGCATTGATGCCAACATCGTCACTGCATCGCTCAAGGCGGTGGTGTCGGGGCTGCTGCGCTGCGGCCTGCCGCTCGCTCTGGCGGCCACCACCGCCTGATTTGCCCAACGGCGCTGCCCACCTGAGTTGCTGACCATCTGATCGCCTGACCGGAGCCCCACCAATGACCGACAAACTCATCATTTTCGACACCACCTTGCGCGACGGTGAGCAATCGCCCGGTGCGTCCATGACCCGCGACGAAAAGCTGCGCATTGCGCGACAGCTGGAGCGCCTGCGGGTGGACGTGATTGAGGCCGGTTTTGCGGCCTCCAGCAACGGTGACTTTGAAGCCGTCAAAGCCATCGCGCTGGCCATCAAAGAGTCCACCGTCTGCTCATTGGCACGCGCCAATGACCGCGACATCGCCCGCGCTGCCGAGGCGCTGGCCGGTGCCCAGCGCTCCCGCATTCACACCTTTATCGCCACCAGTGCGCTGCACATGGACAAAAAGCTGCGCATGACACCCGACCAGGTGTTTGAGCAGGCCAAGCTGGCGGTGCGTTTTGCGCGCAACTTGTGCGGCGATATCGAGTTCAGCCCGGAAGACGGTTACCGCTCTGACCCTGATTTTTTGTGCCGGGTGCTGGAAGCGGTGATCAAGGAGGGCGCCACCACCCTCAACATCCCCGACACCGTGGGCTATGCGGTGCCCGAGCTGTACGGCGAATTCATTCGCAACCTGCGTGAGCGGGTGCCCAACAGCGACAAAGCCATCTGGAGCGTGCATTGCCACAACGACTTGGGGCTGGCAGTGGCCAACTCACTGGCCGGCGTGATGATCGGCGGTGCCCGGCAGATTGAATGCACCATCAACGGCCTGGGCGAACGTGCTGGCAACTGCTCGCTTGAAGAAGTGGTGATGGCGGTCAAGACCCGGCGCGATTACTTCAAGCTGGAGTTGGGCATTGACATCAGCCAGATCGTGCCGGCCTCACGCATGGTCAGCCAGACGACTGGATTTGTCGTGCAGCCGAACAAGGCGGTGGTGGGCGCCAATGCATTTGCGCACGCCAGCGGCATCCACCAGGACGGTGTGCTCAAGGCCCGCGACACCTACGAAATCATGCGTGCCGAGGATGTGGGCTGGGGGTCCAACCCGATCGTGCTGGGCAAGCTGAGCGGGCGCAATGCCTTCAAGCAGCGCCTGCAAGAGTTGGGCATTGCGCTGGAAAGCGAAGGCGAGATCAACGCCGCCTTTGCCCGCTTCAAGGATTTGGCGGACCGCAAGAGCGAAATCTTTGATGAGGACATCCTGGCCCTGGTCAGCGACGAAAGCGTGGCGCGTGAGCATGAGCACTACCGCCTGCTGTCGCTCAAACAGCATTCCGAGATGGGCGAGCGGCCACAGGCGGCGGTGGTGTTTGCCGCCGGTGCTGTGGAGCACAGCACCGAGAGCTACGGCAATGGTCCGGTGGATGCCAGCCTGAAGGCAATTGAGTCCCAGGTGCAAAGTGGCGCCGAATTGGTGCTGTATTCGGTCAATGCCATCACCAGCGGCAGCACAGAATCACAGGGCGAAGTGACGGTGCGCCTGCAGTTGGGGGGCAGGGTGGTGAATGCTGTCGGGGCTGATCCGGACATTGTGGTGGCCTCGGCCAAGGCCTATCTGGCAGCGCTCAACAAGCTGCACGCCAACCTGGAAAGGGTGGCCGCACAGGGTTGAGCACGACACCGGCAGTCACTTGAGAAAACACGCGCAAGTTTTTGATCTTGCGCATGTTTTTGCTGTCGCATACACTTGGTTGCCCCCTGTTGCCGTCACCTGCCCGGACCACCATGAAACTGTCATTGACCTCGCTGTTGCTGGGCTTTTGCTTCGCTTTGGCCACGGCCACCCCGGCCCAGGCGCGGGTTGAAAAACGCATAGCAGTGCCGCACAAGGTGGTGTCTGCCGGCAAGAGCCACCGGGTGGCCAAGGCGGGTAACGCGGTTAAAGGTGGCAAAGCCCACGTGGCACAACGCGGCGGCAAATTGCGCGCGGCCAGCCTGCACGCTGTCCGGGCGCGCGCCTTGGTGGCTGCGCCCCTGGTGCTGGCTGCACCCAGTTTTGGCCAGATCCAGGGTTTGCATGCCGGCGGTGATGCGCTGGATTTGAAATCCAGTGTGGCCCTGGTGATTGACCAGGACACCAACGAGGTGCTGTTCTCCAAGAACTCCGGCGCAGTGCTGCCCATCGCGTCCATCACCAAGCTGATGACCGGCCTGGTGATCACCGAAGGCAAGCAGCCGCTGGACGATGTACTGACCATCACCCAGGACGACATCGACACCGAAAAAGGCAGCCGCTCGCGCCTGGCGGTGGGCACCCAGCTGACCCGGGGAGAAATGATGCACCTGGCACTGATGTCGTCCGAGAACCGCGCCGCCAATGCGCTGGGTCGCCACTACCCCGGTGGCCTGGCCGCGTTTGTGGCCGCGATGAACCGCAAGGCCACGGTGCTCGGCATGCGCGACACACACTACGTTGAGCCCACCGGCCTGTCCAGCCAAAACCAGTCCAGCGCGCAAGACCTGGCAGTGCTGGTGCGTGAGGCCCACCGCGTGCCGCTGCTGCGTGAGCTGTCCACCTCGCCCGACGCGCAGGTGCAGGTGGGGCACCGCACCGTGTCCTTCCACAACACCAACCGGCTGATCAGCAGCCCGCAGTGGGATATCGGCCTGCAGAAGACCGGCTACATCTCCGAGGCCGGGCGTTGTTTGGTGATGCAGGCGCGGCTGGCCGGGCGCAAGCTGATCATGGTGCTGCTGGATTCGACCGGCAAATATTCGCGCCTTGGCGACGCCGAACGCATCCGCAAGTGGCTGGGTGAGGGTGCGTCGCAAGACCAGCCGCTGCGCCGCACGTCTTGATTTGCGCCCGGCGCGTCAGGGCGCCCGGTAGCCCAGCGCGCTTGAGATTTGCGCTGCTGTTGCCTTCACGCGTTCGGCCCAGCTTTCCTCCAGCCGGTCGGCCGGTGCCGAGATGGACAAGCCGGCCACCAGCCGCGACTGGTCATCAAAAATCGCGGCGGCCATGCAGCGCACACCCAACTCCAGCTCTTCATCGTCGCGGGCCAGCGCGTTTTGGCGCACGCTGGCCAATTCGCGTTCCAGTGCAGGCAGATCGGTCAGGCTGTTGCGGGTGTGACCAGACAAGCCGGTGCGGGTGGCGTAAGCACGCACCCGCAGTGGGTCGTCATGGGCCAGAAACAGTTTGCCGACGGACGTGAGGTGCAGCGGCGCCCGGCCACCCACGGCGCGCACCACCTGCATGCCCGAGCGCTCGCTGTAAGTGCGCTCGATGTAGACAATTTCGTCACCCTGCCGCACCGACAGGTTGACCGGCTGGTGGGTCAGCTTGTGCAGTTCACGCATCGGCGCCAGCGCAGCGTCGCGCACATCCAGCCTGGCCTTGACCAGGTTGCCCAGCTCCAGCAGCCGCATGCCCAGCCGGTAGCTGCCGGCCTCGGGCCGGTCCACCAGCCGGCCGATGGCCAGGTCATTGAGGATGCGG
>JAYVLI010000063.1:0-8347 GCA_043759535.1 Betaproteobacteria bacterium
CAAGCTGCTGGGCGACATCCGCGGTGATGTGGAAACCGGCACCAGCCTGTCGGCCGCCTTCCGCAAACACCCGATGCAGTTTGACGCGCTGTACTGCAATCTGGTGGAGGCTGGTGAGACCGGCGGCATCCTGGAGGCCCTGCTGGAGCGCCTGGCGATCTACCAAGAAAAAACCCTGGCGCTCAAAAACAAGATCAAGGCCGCGCTGATGTACCCGGTGGCGGTGCTGGTGGTGGCCTTCATCGTGGTGGTGGTCATCATGGTCAAGGTGATCCCAGCGTTCAAGGAGGTGTTCAGCTCGTTTGGTGCTGACCTGCCCGGCCCCACGCTGGTGGTCATCGCCATGTCTGAGTTTTTTGTTGCCACCTGGATGTATTTGCTGGCCGCCATGGCCGGTGGCAGCTACATGTTCATGCAGGCCTGGCGGCGGTCCGAGAAGATGCAGATGGTGATGGACCGCCTGGCACTGCGCATCCCGGTGTTTGGCAACCTGATCAACAAATCGGTCATCGCCCGCTGGACCCGCACCTTGTCCACCATGTTTGCCGCCGGCGTGCCGCTGGTCGAAGCACTGGATTCTGTGGGCGGCGCATCGGGCAACGCGGTGTATGCCGAGGCCACCGGCAAGATCCAGCGCGATGTGTCCACCGGCAGCGCACTCACCACCGCCATGCAGAGCACCGGTGTGTTTCCCAACATGGTGATCCAGATGGCGTCCATCGGTGAGGAATCCGGCTCGCTGGACCACATGCTGGGCAAGGCCGCCGAGTTTTATGAAGAAGAGGTGGACGACATGGTCAAAGGCTTGTCCAGTCTGATGGAGCCCATCATCATCGTGATTCTGGGCACCCTGATTGGCGGCATCGTGGTGGCGATGTACCTGCCCATCTTCAAGATCGGCGCGGTGGTCTAAGCCCGATGCTGCTCTCGCCTGAACTGACCCAACTGCTGCTGTCGCCCTGGGCCCTGGGTTTGCTGGGTTTGATGATCGGCAGCTTTTTGAATGTGGTGATCCACCGCCTGCCGCAACTGCTGGAGCGGGAATGGCTGGGCGATGTGGGCGGCTTTTTGCAAGACGAGGCCACCCTGGCACGGGTGCTGGGCGCCGACAAACGCCGCCATGCTGACCTGGGCAAAACCGGCCTGGCCCTGGCCACTGCCGTGGCCGCCCTGCCGGCCATGAGCCTGTCCAAACCGCGCTCGCGCTGCCCGCAATGCGGCCATCAACTGGCCTGGCACGAGAATTTGCCGCTGCTGGGCTGGCTGCGCCTGGGTGGCAAGTGCTCGGCATGTGGCAGCCGCATCTCGGCCCGCTACCCGCTGGTGGAGTTGCTCACCGCCGTGCTGTTTGCCAGCGCTGCTGTGCTGGCCGGGCCGCATGCCGCAGCGCTGGTGTACTGCGCCGCGCTGGCCTTGCTGGTGGCCGCCACGTTCATTGACCTGGACACCACCCTGCTGCCCGACGACCTGACCCTGCCGCTGATCGGCCTGGGCCTGGTGGCGGCCTGGCAAGGCTGGACTGCGCTGCGCCTGCCTGATGCCGCACTGGGCGCTTTTTTTGGCTACTTTGCGCTGTGGGCGGTGGCCTTCATCTACAAGTTGGTGCGGGGTGTGCAAGGCATGGCCGAGGGCGATTTCAAGCTGCTGGCCGGTCTGGGCGCACTGCTGGGCTGGCAGGCGCTGCCATCCATCATCCTGCTGTCATCCGCGGTGGGCGCGCTGGTAGGCATTTTCTTGATCCTGGCGCGTGGCCATGGCCGCAACGTGCCCATTCCGTTTGGGCCGTATCTGGCCGGTGGCGGGGTGGCGGCGCTGTTTTTTGGCAAGCAGTTGAGCAGCTTGTGGCCGGGCTTGTGACCGCCGGTGCGGTGATGGGCGTGCCAGCCGCCGGCCTAAGCATCGGTCTCACCGGGGGCATCGGCAGCGGCAAAAGCACTGTGGCCGCACTGCTGGTGGCGCACGGCGCAACGCTGGTGGACACCGACGCCATCGCCCACAGTCTGACCGCCCCCGGCGGCGCCGCCATGCCCGCTTTGCGCCAGCGCTTTGGTGATGCGGTGGTTGGGGCCGACGGCGCAATGGACCGCGCCGAAATGCGCCAATTGGTGTTTGCCGACCCCCATGCCAAGCTGGCACTGGAGGCCATCCTGCACCCGATGATCGGCAGCACGGCCCAAGCCCAGGCCGCTGCAGCACAGGCGGCCCGGCCCGGCGCGGTGGTGGTGTTTGACGTGCCGCTGCTCACTGCGGCCAGCCTCTGGCGCAGCCGCTGCCAACGCATTTTGGTGGTTGATTGCAGCGCCACCACCCAGGTGCGGCGGGTCATGGCCCGCTCGGGCTGGACCGCAGACCAGGTGCAGCGGGTGATTGACCAGCAAGCCACACGTGAGGCCCGCCGCGCCATTGCTGACGCAGTACTCCACAACGACGGCCTGAGCCCCGCCGCGCTGGCCACTGAGGTGGCCGCACTGTGGCGCCACTGGCAAGCTGCCGACGGTGCAGGCGCGACCATCACAGCCTGAGCTCGACTGCAGCACAGCCCAGCCCAAGCACCTGCTGTGAAACAATCCCAAGACCCTCCGCAGCGCCCGCTGCGGCCGTCTGACGAGACCGTGTCACGAGGAAGCGCCTTGGTTCTGTACGAATACCCGTTCAACGAAAGCATGCGCACCATGCTCCGTCTCGAACACCTGTTCGACCGCCTCGGCCAACTGCTGCCCCGCGACGCGGCGGTAGACCACCACTTTGCGCTGGTCACCCTCTTCGAGATCATGGATGTGGCGGCCCGCGCCGACCTCAAATCCGACGTGCTGAAAGAGCTGGAGCGCCACAAGGCCCAGTTGATGGCCTACCGCAGCAACCCGCAGGTGTCGCAAGAAGCACTGGACGGTGTTGTCAGTCGCATCGACAGCGCCTTCAGCGGCCTCAACCAGCAACCCGGCAAGGCCGGCCAATCACTGGCCGGGCATGAATGGCTGATGAGTGTGCGCAGCCGCATCGGCATCCCCGGTGGCACCTGTGAATTTGACTTGCCGGCCTATTACGCCTGGCAGCAACACCCACCAACACGCCGCCGCGCTGACCTGCTGGCCTGGGTGGACACCCTGGCGCCGCTGGCCGAGGCCCTGCACACCTTGCTGCACTTTGTGCGTGATTCGGGCGTGCCCCACAAAGTGGTGTGCAGCGCCGGGCAGTTTCAACAAAGCCTGCCGCCCGGCCGCAGCTACCAGTTGCTGCGCCTGCGCATGGACAACAGCGGCGAGCTGGTGCCCGAGATCACCGGCCACCGGCTGATGGTGACGGTGCGCATGATGCGGGTGGACGCTGACGGCCGGCTGCGCTCGGCGCCGGTCGATCAGCCGTTTGAACTGAGCTTGTGCGCATGACCGGCACGACCCCACCCGCACCCGCAAGCGCACCCGCCAGCGCAACCCGCCACGTGCCCTGCCCCACCTGCGGCCGGCCAGCGCTGTTTTCACCCGACAACCCGGCGCGGCCGTTTTGCAGCGACCGTTGCCGGGGTGTGGACCTGGGCGCCTGGGCCAATGAGCGTTACCGCGTTGCGGCTCCACCAGCCCAAGAGGACGACGACACCCTGCCGGACTGAAGCCAAGCCTGCGGGCCTGCACCAGCACCAGCACCAGCACCAGCATCCGAAGCCAAGAGGGAAGAGGGCCGCATGACCGCAGTACCGCAGGCAACTTCCACCCGTCCACCGGCCCCAACCCCGCCGCCCAGCCGCAGCACGGGTGGGCGCTGGCTACGCCGCCTGGCCTGGCTGCTGCTGGTCCTGCTGGCAGTCACCGGCGCCGCCTGGTGGGGCTTGCCGGCGCTGCTGGTCTCGCAACTGCCGCCCAAGCTGAGCCAGGTGCTGGGCCGACCGGTGACGCTGCAAGGCGCGGCATTTGTGCCTTGGCGGCTGGCCCTCACCCTGACCGGCCTGCGCATTGGCGCGGCCCCCGGCGCACCGGCTGGCACGCCGCCGCTGCTGCAAATGGACAGCCTGCTGGCCGATGTGTCGCTGCGCTCGCTGCAGCACCGCGCACCGGTGCTGGAGGCGCTGGAGATCAACGGCCTGCAGATGCAGGTGGCGCGCACTGCAGACGGCCACTACGACATCGACGACCTGCTGGCACGTTTTGCCCAACCGGCCGATGCCAAGCCGGCCGACGACAAACCCGCGCGTTTTGCGCTCTACAACCTGGCCCTGCGCAACGCCAGTCTGCGGCTGGACGACAAGCCGGTGGGCAAGGTCCACACGCTGGACGCGCTGACCTTGACGCTGCCGTTTTTGTCCAACCTGCCGGCCGATATCGGCGTGCGCACCGAGCCGCGGTTGGCCTTCACCGTCAACGGCACCCGGGTGGACAGTGGCAGTCAGGCCCTGCCATTTGCCCAGACCCGGTCGGGTGAGCTGACACTGGCCTTCAAAGACCTGGACCTGCGCCCCGCCCTGCCCTATCTGCCCGCCGGCCTGCCGCTGCGGCTGCAGCAGGCCCGCCTGGGCACTGACATCCAACTGCGTTTTGCCCTGCCGCCCAGCGGTGTGCCCGGCGTGGCGCTGCAGGGCAAGCTGGCGCTGCGGGATGTGGTGCTGACCGAGCCTGACAACAGCCACCTGCTGCGCTGGCAGACCCTGGCGCTGGACTTGGCCGATGTGCAGCCGCTGGCGCGCCAGGTGGCGCTGGGGGCGCTGCAGATCGACGGCCTGCAGCTGGAGGTGTCGCGCGACGCGCAAGGCCGGCTCAACCTGCAGCGCTTGCTGGCGCCGCAAGCCGCTGCAGCGCCGGCGTCCAAACCCGGCACCAGCTTGGCAACAAGCGCAGCAAGCGGTGCGGCCACCAGCCCGGCCAGCGCCAGCAAACCCGCTGAGCCCACCGCCGCCTGGCAATTGAGCCTGGCCGCATTGCGCCTGCCCGATGCGCGTGTGCGCTGGTCCGACGCGGCCGTGAAACCCGCCGTGGCGCTGCAACTGGATGCCTTGTCACTGCAGGCCGAGCAGTTGCGCTGGCCGTCCCCCGCTGCCGTGCCGGTGGTGTTGCAAGGCCAACTGCGCGGCCAGCAAGACGGCGCACCCACCCTGGCCACGCTGCAGGTGGACGGCCAGGCGAATGACCAGCAAGCCGCCCTGGCACTGCAGTTGAGCGGTCTGGACCTGGCCAGCCTGGCGCCCTATCTGGCGCAGACCTTGAATCCCAAACTGAGCGGCCAACTGGCGCTGCAGGCCAAGCTGAACTGGGCGGCTGCGCCAGCCACCCTCCATCTGGCGCTCAGCAGCCTCAGCCTGAAAGACCTGCAACTGCGCGACAGCAGCGGTACCGGCGCCCGCGCCACCCGGCTGGCCGCTGTGCAGGCGCTGCAGCTCAAAGACACCTTGGTGGACCTGGTGACGCACCAGGTCAGCATCGGCAACCTGCAGATCGACAAACCCGCGCTGGCAGTGTCGCGGGATGCGCAGGGCCGGCTCAACCTCGCAAGCTGGGCGGTGGCCGCAGCGCCGCCAACTGCATCCGCATCCGCATCCGTATCCGCATCGGCAATCGCCTCCGCAATCGCATCGGCAGCCGCATCGGCACCCGCCAGCAACAAGCCTGTACCGCCCACCACACCCTGGCGCCTGAACCTGCAAGACCTGGCCATCAACGGCGGCCAACTGCAGTGGACTGACGCGCTGGCCGCCAACCCCGACAGTGGCGCGCCGCTGCGGCTGGACTTGAGCGCCTTGCGTGTGCGCCTGCAAGGCCTGGGCTGGCCGGCCGCCACCGGCAGCAAAGCCGCCCTGCCCAGGTTGCAACTGGCCGCCAAGCTCAGCAGCCCGGCCGGCAGCGGTGAACTGGCCGACAAAGACCATGCAAAAACCACCGCCGACATCCACTGGACTGGCCGCTTTGGCCTGGCGCCGCTGCAGGCCGAGGGCAAGCTCACGCTGGTGCGGCTGCCGGTGCATTTGCTGGCGCGTTACGCCGGCAGCGCCATGCCGGTCAGCCTGCTGCATGCTGATGCCAGCTTTCAAGGCCAGCTCCAGGCCAGGCAGGCCGATGCCGGCTGGCAGGTGGCCACTGATGGTGACCTGCAAGTCACCGAGCTGCAGCTCAACAGCCGCGCCGCCGCCGGCCAGCGCGCCGACAGCGGCAGTGAGCTGCTGACCTGGCAATCGCTGGCACTGCAAGGCTTGGCCGTGGTGTTGGCACCAGCGGCAAAGCCCAGCATCACCGTGCGCGAGATCGGGTTGGATGATTTTTATGCCCGCCTGACCATCACCGAAGACGGCCGCTTCAACCTGCAGGATGTGGCGGCAAAACCGGCGGATGCTGCGTCTGGCGTGGTGTCCACTGCGGCGTCCGGCGCTGCGCTTGCGGTGGCGGTGGCGGTGGCGCCCACGGCCGCCGCCAGCACCCCCGCCAGCGCGGCTGCCAACGCCCCCGCCAACACCGACCTGCCCATCACCCTGGTGCTGGGCCCCAGTCAGTTGCGCAACGGCCGCATCGACTTCAGTGACCGCTTCATCCGCCCCAACTACAGCGTGCGCCTGACCGAGCTGACGGGTCAGTTGGGCGCCCTGCGCTCGGACACCCGCGACATGGCCAGCATCAGCCTGCGCGGCCGTGCCGCCCAGACCGCGCTCATCGACATCAGCGGCCAGGTCAACCCCACCGCCCGCCCGCTAGCGCTGGACATCCGCGCCAAGGCCACCGATCTTGAGCTGGCGCCCTTGTCGCCCTATGCCGGCAAATACGCCGGTTACGCCATTGAGCGCGGCAAGCTCAGCATGGCCGTGGCCTACACGATTGACCCCGACGGCAAGCTGGTGGCCAGCAACCAGGTGACGCTGAACCAGCTCACGTTTGGCGAGCGGGTGGAATCCCCCAGCGCCACCCAGCTGCCGGTGCTGCTGGCGGTGGCACTGCTGAAAGACCGCAACGGCGTGATCGACATCAACCTGCCCATCAGCGGCAGTGTCAGTGACCCGCAGTTCAGCATCGGCGGGCTGGTGTGGAAGGTGATCCTCAACCTGCTGGGCCGGGCACTGACGGCGCCGTTTGCGCTGCTGTCCGGTGGTGGCACTGACGATTTGAGCCTGGTTGAATTTGCCCCTGGCACCGCCCGTGTCAGCGAGACCGGCCAGCAGGCCCTGTCCAAAGTGGCCACCGCGCTGACCGACCGCCCGGCGCTGAAGATGACCGTCACCGGTGCCGCCGACCCTGCCGCCGAGCGCCCCGCCCTGCAACGCGCCGCGCTGGACGAACGCCTGCTGGCCGAGCACAACCGCGAGCGGCTGCGCGCCGCGCCAGCGGGCGCTGCTGCTGCTGCATCCGGTGCTGCATCTGCCGCATCAGCTGCATCTACCAATGCGGCCAGCGCGGCCAATGCTGCGGCAGCGCCACCCCCAGCCCAACTCAGCGCCGACGAGCGCATGCGCCTGCTCAAGACCCTGTACCAGCAAACCAGCCTGCCCAACAAACCGCGCAACGCGGTGGGCCAACTGCGGGATTTGCCTTCCGCCGAGATGGAAGCCATGCTGCTGGCTGCTGTGCCCGTCACCGATGACAGCGCCCGTGAACTGGCACTGCAGCGTGGCCTGGCGGTGCGTGACGCGCTGATCGCCCGTGGCCTGCCCAGCGAGCGGCTGTTTCTGGCCGCACCCAAGCTGCGCGCTGCGGGCGAAGGCGACGCGGCCTGGATGCCGCGGGTGCAGCTGACCCTGTCCACCCAGTAAGCCTGCCGGCGGGATGGCGGCCGTGGGTGGCGCCCGGGTTGGCGTCTTGGCCTGCGTCCGCCTTCGGATTGGGGATGGCGCCGCGCAAACAGCACACTGCAGCGGCAATCTGGGGTCCACTGCAGAGGCTTGGCAGCACGGCCTGGCGCCACCACACCCCAACACCGGCCCCAACACCATGGCGCAAACCATCCTCACCGCCGTGGCCGCTGTGCAGCCGGCCAGCGCCGACGCACTGCGCGGGCTGCTGACCGCGTTGACCGCGCGGCAAGAAGCCACGCCTCAACCTGGTGACCAGGCCTACGACGCGCTGCGCTCGGCCGTGCCGGTGCTGCACTTCATGTCCATCACGCTGGCCAGTGATGCCCAGTACGACCCGCTGTTGGTGATCGAGGCCAACTTTGACGGCCCACCTGCGACGTTCTGGGCCTTGCTGGAGGTAGCCATCGGCACCGAATTGCGCCAGATGTTGCGCCTGTGCAAACCACCGCGCGACCAACACGCCGCGCTGTTTGACGCGGTGGTGCGGCCGGGGTCCAGCACTGCGCTGGCACCGCTGCTGCAGTGCTTGAGCGTGCGGCCTGCAGTACAGCACCAGGGCAACCGGGGGCTGAACCGGCGCCGCATCAT
>JAYVLI010000064.1:0-5416 GCA_043759535.1 Betaproteobacteria bacterium
CCCTCCCAGCAGATCAGGCTGGTGACCACGTTGTCCAAAAACCGCCGGTCGTGGCTGACCAAAAACACCGTGCCGGCGTAGTTTTGCAGCAGCTCTTCCAGCAATTCCAGCGTGTCGATGTCCAGGTCATTGGTCGGCTCGTCCAGCACCAGCACATTGGCCGGCAGGGCAAACAGGCGGGCCAGCAGCACGCGGTTGCGCTCACCACCGCTGAGCGTGCGCACGGGGCTGTTGGCACGCTCGGGCGAGAACAAAAAGTCATTGAGGTAACTCATGACGTGTTTGCGCTGGCCGTTGAACTCGATCCACTCGCTGCCCGGGCTGATGGTGTCGGCCAGCGTGGCGTCCAGGTCCAGGCCGGCGCGCATCTGGTCAAAGTAGGCCACCTCCAGCTTGCTGCCCTGGCGGATCTTGCCGGCCGTGGGTTTGAGCTCACCCAGGATCAATTTCAGCAGCGTGGTCTTGCCGGCGCCGTTGGGGCCCACCAGGCCGATCTTGTCGCCACGCAGGATGGTGGCGGTGAAATCCTTGACCAACTCCTTGTCACCAAACGCCATGCAGACATCCGTCAGCTCGGCCACGATCTTGCCGCTGGGCGCGCCGCTGTCGATCTCCAGCCGCACCTGGCCCAATGAATCACGCCGCGCCTGGCGCTGGCCGCGCAACACCTCCAGCCGCTGGATGCGCGCCACGCTGCGGGTGCGGCGGGCTTCCACGCCTTTGCGTATCCACACCTCTTCTTGCGCCAGCAGTTTGTCGGCACGGGCGCTGGCCAACGCGTCAGACGCCAGCTGCTCTTCTTTCAGCCGCTCATACGCGCTGAAGTTGCCCGGATAGCTGCGCAGCACACCCCTGTCCAGCTCGATGATGCGGGTGGCCACACCGTCCAAAAACGCCCGGTCGTGGGTGATCAGCATCACGCTGCCCTTGAAGCTGCACAGCAGTTGCTGCAGCCACTCGATGGAATCCAGGTCCAGGTGGTTGGTGGGCTCGTCCAGCAGCAGCACGTCGGGCACAGCCACCAGGGCTTGGGCCAGCGCCACGCGCTTTTTCATGCCGCCTGAAAGTTGGCCGATCTCTCGGCTGCCGTCCAGGTGCAGCTGGGCCAGGGTGGTGCCCACCCGCTGCTCCCAGTTCCAGGCGTCCAGCGCTTCGATGCGGGTTTGCAGCGCGTCCAGGTCCACGCCATCGGCGTGTTCCTCATACGCCTGGCGCACGGCCCTGGCCTCGGCCACGCCCTCGCTCACCGCCTCAAACACGCTGTGGCCGGGCTCAAACACCGGCTCTTGTGGCACATAACAGATGCGCAGGCCTTGCGAGAGTTGCAGCAGGCCTTCATCGAGCTTTTCCAGCCCGGCAATGACCTTGAGCATGGACGATTTGCCAGCGCCGTTGCGGCCGATCAGGCCCAGGCGTTCACCTGATTCGAGGGAAAAAGCGGTGCCGTCGAGCAGGGCCACATGGCCATAAGCGAGGTGGGCGTTGGAGAGGGAGAGGATGGCCATAGGGCCGATTGTCTCCGGGTGAACCCGACCCGCGCCGACCACCCGGGCCAAAGGCCAGTCTGCGGCACAGTGGCGCCGCCCATTTGCCCATGCCGTGACCCAACGCCGCAGCGCCGCCCCCACCATCACCGATGTGGCCCGCCATGCCGACGTGTCGATGAAAGCCGTGTCGCGGGTGCTCAACGGTGAGCCCAATGTGGTGCCGGCGCTGCGCGAGCGGGTGATGGCGTCGGTGGCCGCACTCAACTGCCGGCCGAATGTGAATGCGCGCAGCCTGGCCGGCGCCCGCTCGTACCTGCTGGGCTTGTTGTATTGCGCGTCCAGCGCGGCATTTGTGGTGGGCTTGCAGCGCGGCGCCACCACCCGCTGCCGCCAGCGGGGTTGCCACCTGGTGGTGGAGCCGCTGGAAGACGGCACGGCCGACCTGGCGCAGCAGATCAGCCAGATGATCAGCGCGCTGCGGCCTGACGGCATGATCCTGACGCCGCCGGTGAGCGACAACGCCGAGGTCATCCGCCTGCTGGCCGCTGCCGGCACGCCGTGCGTGCTGATCTCGCCCGGTGACCACAACCCGGCGCGTGGCAGTGTGTCGATGGACGACACCCCGGCCGCCCAAGCCGCTGCGCCGCGCCGGCTGGCGGGTTGTGCCCAGGCGCTGGGTGCTGCCGTGGCCGCGCAGCGGCGTGGCTTGCAAGTGCCCAGCGGGTTGCCAGACGGCCGTGCAAGACACACCCCTGGCCGTCACCGCCTTTGGCCAGCGTGAGCTGGACAAGGCCCAGGTCAAAGACCTGAGCACGCTGCAAAGCCTGGTGCCCAACCTCACGGTGGAGCAGCACGGTGACTCGGGCGGGGTGCATGTGTTTTTGCGCGGCATCGGGTCCACCAACCACACCGAGCTGGGTGACCCTGCCGTGGCTTTTCATGTGGACGGCATCTACTCACCCCGGCCACAAGGCGCCAACGTGCTGATGTACGACCTGGCCAGCGTGGAGGTGGCGCGTGGCCCGCAAGGCACGCTGTTTGGCCGCAATGCCACGGCCGGCTCGGTCAACCTGGTCACCGCCAAGCCCAAGCTGGGCGACAGCAGCGGCAGCATGGGGTTTGTGGTGGGTGACCGCAACCGCACCAACCTGCAGGCGGTGATGAATGTGCCGCTGACCGACAACGCCGCGCTGCGCATTGCCGCCATCAGCGACAAACAAGACGGCTGGGTGGACTTTCAGCCCCACTCCAACGTGCTGCCCGGGGCGCAAAAATACGGCGCCAGCAACCAGCAAGGGATACGCGCCACGGTGTTGTGGCAGCCCACCGCCAACCTGAGCACCACCACGGCGGTGGAGTACTTCCGTGACCACGGCGCCGGCCAGACCTCGCTGATGCAAACACCACGCGCTGGCCAAAAATGGAACCCAGCGCTGGTGGACACCCCGGGCATGCTGGACCAGGACAACACCACCCTGCGCACCCGGGTGGACTGGGCCATCACCCCCGGCATGGAGCTGAGCTAGATCGGCAGTGTGACCAGCATGGCGCGCAAAAACGCCAGCGACAACGACGCCGGCTCCCAGCCCGGCTTTTAACAAGAGCACCGCACCGAATGGTCACGCTTCAACAGCAACACCCACGAGCTGAACCTGAAATCCACCGACAACAGCAACTTTGACTGGATTGCCGGGCTGTTTTCAATCAATCAGGACAACCGCATCCGCTTTGACATCGACATCTCACAAGTGCCGCTCACCGCAGGTGCCGGGCCCATCGTGGTGGTGCCCAGCCAGCCGGGAGACACGGCCTGGGCCATGTCCTTCATCCAGCCCAAACACACGCTGGCGTCACAAGCCGCGTTTGGCCAGGGCACTTTCAAGTTCAGCAAGGATTTGGCAGTGACGGCCGGCCTGCGCCGCACCAGCGAGAAAAAGCGGGACGTGGGCGGCCGCAACCGGGTGTGTCCTGACTTTGGCGCCACCCTGGCCAGCGGTGGCCACCTGATTGGCCCGGGCAGCGCGGTAACAGCCGCCAGTTGCAACAGCGCCTACAAAACCGCCCTGCCCGACGGTAGTGGCACTTGGCCGGGTGGTGGCAAAAACGACGGTGTGGCCGAGGACAGCGCCAGCACCTATTTGCTGCGCGCTGAATACAAGCCCAGCCGCGACATTCTGACCTACGACACGCTGCGCACCGGCTTCAAGTCGGGTGGGTTGTCAGACGGTGGCCGGCGCCACAAGCCGGAGTTTTTGACCAACCTGGAGCTGGGCGCCAAGACCGAGTTTTTTGACAGGGCGCTGGCCGTCAACCTGGCGGCGTTCATGATGAAGTACAAAGACAGGTAGGTGTCCAGCATTGAATACACCGGCACCGGCATCGCGCGCCAGCAGCAACTGGTCACCAGCAACGCCGCCAAAGCATCCATCAGCGGCGTGGAGGCCGCGTGGATCTGGCGCCTGACACGGGCCGACCGCTTCAGCGGTAATGCGTCGGTGCTGGACGCCAAGTACGACGACTTTTTGACCTGCGACTCGGCCCTGCTGGACTGCGGCGTGGCGGCCAACGTGGTCAACCTCAAAGGCGACCGCCTGCCACACGCACCGCGCTTTTCCACCACTGCTGCCCATGAGCATGACTTCAGCACACCCAGCGGTGCCCGACTGACGCCGCGCGTCCAGCTGCACCACCAAAGCCAGACCAAGCTGGGCGTGTTTGGCAGCATGGGCGCCAACTGTTCAGCCGCTGCGCGGGCCACACCCGACGCCCGCTTCCAGGCCGCTTACACCACCGCTGACCTGAGCTTGCGCTACGAAGAAGCCAAGGCGCGCTGGTATCTGGAAGGCTGTGTGGTGAACCTGTCCAACGAGCAGGTCAAGACCGATGCCTCGTGGGTGACCGGCGGCATCTGGACCTCGTTTTACAACCCACCGCGCACCCACGGCATGCGCACCAGCTACCGGTTTTGAGTGCCGTCCTGGGGCACACCGGGCATGGCAGCATGCCCGATACCTGCTGATTGGCCCCGACGCTTCCACCCCGCTAGCGCCTGTTAGGCCAACTAGAAAGATGACGCCGTGACCCTCAGGCTTTTGATCGCTGCTGGCTGGCTGGCTGCCGTGCCGGGTGGCGCCGCTATTGCCCAAACGGCCGCCCAAACGGCCGCCCAAACGGCCGCCCAACCCGCCGCCACACCCGCACTGCTGTCCACCACCATCACCGTGGCCACCTTCCCTGATCTGGAGCGTGCGGCCAAAGCCGCCCTGCCAGGCTGGGCCAAGCTGCACCCGGAGATCACGGTCAAGGTGGTGTCGCTGCAATACGCCGACCACCACACCGCCATGACCACCGCACTGGCCACCGGCGGTGGCCTGCCCGATGTGATGGCGCTGGACTTCCGCTTCATCGGCAAGTTTGCCGAGAGCCAAGGGCTGGACGACCTGTCCAAACCGCCCTACAACGCCGCCGGCTTGGCCGCGCAGTTTGTGCGTTACAGCTTTCCGTAAGCCACCGCCAGCAGCGGCGCGCTGGTGGCCCTGCCCACCGACATCGGCCCCGGCACCTTGCTGTACCGCAAAGACTTGATGGACAAAGCCGGCATCAGCGAGGCTGACCTGACCCGCGGCTGGGCAGCTTACCTGGAGGCCGGCAAAAAGCTCAAGGCCGCCACTGGCGCCTACCTGCTGGCCGACAGCGCCGACCTGCGCGACATGCTGCTGCGCAGCGGCCTGCAAGACGGTGAAGGCCTGTACTTTGACCGTGCCGGCAAGGTGCTGATGGACAGCCCGCGCTTTGTGCAGGCCTTCACCCTGGGCCTGGCCGCCCGCCAGGCCGGCATTGACGCCCGCGCCACCGCCTGGACCAACGAATGGGTGGCCGGCTTCAAGCAAAACAAGGTGGCCTCGCAAATGATGGGCGCCTGGCTGGCC
>JAYVLI010000065.1:0-3355 GCA_043759535.1 Betaproteobacteria bacterium
GACCAGACCCAACGACTGCTCGCGTTTTTCCGGTGCCAGCATGCCTGACATCGCGGCTTTGATTTCGTCAACCGCATCGTAAATGATGTTGTAGTAACGAATGTCGATACCGTTGGCTTCGGCCAGCTTGCGCGCCTGTGCATCAGCACGCGTGTTGAAGCCGATGATGACGGCTTTCGATGCAACTGCCAGGTTGACGTCGGACTCGGTAATACCACCGACACCCGCATGCACCACCTGCACCCGCACCTCGCCAGTCGACAGCTTTTGCATCGAATGCACCAGCGCTTCTTGCGAACCCTGCACGTCGGTCTTGATGATCATCGGCAGATTCTTGATCTCGCCATCGGCCAACTGATCGAACATGTTTTCCAGCTTGGCTGCCTGCTGTTTGGCCAGCTTCACATCACGGAATTTACCTTGTCGGAACAGACCAATTTCACGCGCCTTGCGCTCGTCGCCCATCACCATCACTTCTTCACCGGCGACCGGTACTTCGGTCAGACCTTGAATCTCAACAGGAATCGATGGACCGGCCTCGGTAATCGACTTGCCGTTTTCATCCAGCATTGCACGGACCCGGCCATACGCCGAACCCGCCAGCACGACATCGCCGCGCCTCAAGGTGCCGGACTGCACCAGGATGGTCGCCACCGGGCCACGGCCCTTGTCGAGCTTGGACTCGATGACCAGGCCACGCGCAGGAGAATCGATCGATGCCGTCAGTTCGAGCACTTCGGCCTGCAGCAGAACCTGTTCCAGCAGGGCATCTACGCCCTCGCCGGTCTTGGCCGACACCGGCACGAACGGCGACTCGCCGCCGTACTCTTCCGGCACGACCTGCTCGGCGATCAGTTCCTGCCGCACGCGGTCGAGGTTGCTGCCGGGCTTGTCGATCTTGTTGATCGCGACCACCAGCGGCACGCCGGCTGCTTTCGCATGCGCAATCGCTTCCTTGGTCTGCGGCATCACGCCGTCGTCCGCCGCCACCACCAGGATGACCAGGTCGGTGGCGGTGGCACCGCGGGCACGCATGGCGGTAAATGCGGCGTGGCCCGGGGTGTCGAGGAAGGTGATCATGCCGCGCGGCGTCTCGACGTGGTAAGCGCCAATGTGCTGCGTGATGCCACCGGCTTCACCCGCTGCAACGCGGGTGCGGCGGATGTAGTCCAGCAGCGAGGTCTTGCCGTGGTCCACGTGGCCCATGATGGTGACCACAGGCGCGCGTGGCAGCAGTTCACCCTCGGAGGCCACGTGTTCTTCTTCGAGAAACGCGTCCGGGTCATCCAGCTTGGCGGCAAAGGCTTTGTGGCCCATTTCCTCGACCAGAATCATGGCCGTCTCTTGGTCCAGCTGCTGGTTGATGGTGACCATCTGGCCCAGCTTCATCAACTGCTTGATCACCTCAGCGGCTTTGACCGACATCTTGTGCGCCAGGTCGGCCACGCTGATGGTCTCGGGCACATGCACTTCCTGGATCACCTGCTCGGTGGGTGCCTGGAAGTTGCTCTGGCTGCTGCTGTCACGTTCACCACGGCGGCCACCACGTGGCGCACGCCAACCGGGCCGGTTGGCGCCCGGGCCATCGGTGCGGCCCTTGCCACCGGCTGCGGCGCGCTTCTTGGCGGCGTCGTCAGCCCAGCTGGACGACAGCTTCTCGCTCTTGACTGATTTTTTGTCACCCGGCTTGGCAACACCCGCCGTGGTGGCGCCAGGCGCGCCTGGCACCGCCTTGGGTTTGTGGATGGTGCCGGAGATGCCTTCTTTGCCCACCACCGGCTTGGCCGGCTCTTCGGGCTTCTTGGCAACCATCATTTTCTTGGGCGCGCTCATCATCGCCCGAATGGCGGCGGCTTCATCCTCAGCAGCCTTGCGGCGCTTGGCCACTGCGGCCAGGGCCAGCTTTTCGGCGGCCTCGGCGTCCACCGCTTTAACAATACGCGGGCCTGTTTTGGGCGTTTCCAGCGCTGGTGTGACAGCGGCGGCCGGCGCGGCGGCAACCGGCGCTGCTGGTGCAGCCGGCGTTGCGGCAGCAGCAGCCGCTACGGCGGCAGCCTTGCCGCCAGATTTGGCAGCGGGCGTGGCGGCTTTTTCAATGGCAGCGGCAGCAGCGGCCTTGGCGGCGGCTTCGGCAGCTTCTTGTGCGGCGGCAGCTTCTGCTGCGGCCCTGGCTTCAGCGGCGGCCCTGGCGGCGGCTTCAGCCGCTTCGCGCTCAGCGCGCTCACGTTCAGCGCGGGCACGCGCTTGCTCGGCCAATTCTTCTTCCTGGCGGCGCAACTGATCAGCCTGGGCATTGGCCTCGTCTTCACGGCGCTGCAACTCGGCGTCTTCTGCGGCGGCGGTGTTGACTTCTTCAACACCGGCCGGCACGTCGTCACGCTTGACAAACGTGCGCACTTTTTTCGTCTGCACCGTGATCGAACGCGACTTGCCGGACGCGTCCGCCTGTTTGATCTCACTGGTACTTTTACGCGTCAGCGTGATCTTGGGGCGCTCGACGCTGGCGGTGCCATGCGCTGTGCGCAAAAACTCAAGCAGACGCTTTTTGTCAGCGTCAGTCAGCGCGTCGTCCGGTGAACGCTTCGCGACACCGGCAGACTGCAGCTGTTCGAGCAGCGTCCCGGCAGGACGGTTGAGCTCGGCTGCGAACTGGGCGACGGTCGTCACGGCCATGGGTGGATTTCCTTGCGAAACTTCAATGCGGTGCGGTAACGGATGCGGACGGGGGTGTGCGTGGGTTGGCGGCCATCAAGCCGTGAACCAGTGCTCCCGCGCCTTCATGATCAGTGCTTTGGCGGCGGCGTCGTCAATCGCGGTCATCTCGATCAACTCGTCCACTGCCAGATCGGCCAGGTCGTCGCGGCTGTGGACGCCGCCATCGGCCAGCTTGCCGATCAGCTCAGGCGTCAGGCCTTCCAGATCACGCAAATCTTGCGAGACCTGTTCAACACTTTCTTCATGCGCGATTTCCATGGTCAACAGCGCGTCCTTGGCCCGGTTGCGCAGCTCGGTGATGGTGTCCTCATCAAACGACTCCATCTCCAGCAGCTCTTGCAGCGGCACGTAGGCAATTTCTTCGAGGCTGGTGAAGCCTTCGGCAATCAGGATGTCAGCCACTTCCACGTCAACGTCCAGCTTGTCGACAAACAGCTTGCGGCTGGAATCACTCTCGATCGCCTGCTTGGCGTGGGACTCTTCGGCCGACATGATGTTGATGCGCCAGCCTGTCATCTCGGACGCCAGGCGCACGTTTTGACCACCCCGGCCGATGGCGATGGCGAGGTTTTCTTCGTCCACCACCACGTCCATCGCGTGTTTTTCTTCGTCCACCACGATGGACTGCACATTGGCCGGC
>JAYVLI010000066.1:0-16257 GCA_043759535.1 Betaproteobacteria bacterium
GCACCAGCAACAGCACCGCCAGGCCCACGCCACGCGGCCAGCTCGGCGGCACGAACGGCAGGGGCATCGGCGGGGGGTCGTCGAAGCCGGCTCGCCCGCCCGGGGGTGGCACACCGCCCGGGTTGTTGCGGCCCCCACCACCGCCCGCCTGGCGCAGGCCCGGCCGCATGATCCACAGTGTGCGGCCGTCTTCGAGCCGCACCGCCAGCGGGCGCACCATGCCTTCGGCAAGGCGGCGGGTGAACGAGTCGGAGGCGCCGATGCGCTCGCCGCCGGGGCTGTCGAGTGCGAGCGGCAGGCGCAGGCGCATCGACCACTCGCGCAGCGCCGTGGCCTGCTCGGCCGCTGCGGCCTCGGTGCCGGGCAATGAACGCTGGATCAATTCGGCCCACGCGCTCATGCGGTCACCGATCACGGCTTCGGAGCGCACCCGTTCCTGCTCGATGTGGCGCTGGAACACCCAGCCCGACACCAGCGCGAACAACAGCAGCAGCACCACGACCGTGGCGTAGATGCGCAGGTACAGGCTCTTCATGCCGCGAGTATCAGCGCCCGCGCGCCGGTGTTCAGGATGCGGCCTCGTCGGCGTCCTGCTTGCGCGCGAAAACATAACCCGCACCACGCACGGTGAGCACACGGCGCGGCAGCTTCGGGTCGTCTTCGATCACGGCGCGGATGCGCGAGATGTGCACGTCGATCGAGCGGTCGAAGGCTTCGAGCGGATGGCCCTTGAGCGAGTCCATGATCTGGTCGCGCGAGAGCACACGCCCCGGGCTTTGCGCCAGCACGACGAGCAGGTCGAACTGGTGGCCGGTGAGGTCGCAGACCGTACCGCCGAGGCGCGCCACGCGGGCGCCGAGGTCGACTTCGAGCCGGCCGAAGCGCAGCACGTCGTCGGCCGCCGGTTGTGGCGTGGCGCGGCGCAGCAGAGCCTTCACACGCGCCAGCAGCTCGCGTGGCTCGAAGGGCTTGGGCAGGTAGTCGTCGGCACCGAGCTCCAGGCCGACGATGCGGTCCATCGGCTCGCCGCGCGCGGTGAGCATCAGCAGCGGCAGGTGGCGGGTGCGGGCTTCGGCGCGCAGCTCGCGGCACAGGTCGAGGCCGTCGCCGTCGGGCAACATCAGGTCGAGCACGAGGGCGTCGAAGGGGTCGGCGGCGAGGCGCTCGCGGCCGGCGGCCAGCGAACCGGCGGTCTCGACTTCGAAGCCGGCACCACGCAGGTAGTCGCCCACCATGGCGGAGAGGCGGGCGTCGTCGTCGATGAGCAGCAAACGGGCGGTCATGCGTTGGTGGTTCGGCGCGGACTGGTTGGGAAACGTGGCGCTCTGCAGCACCATCGCTGCGAGCCCACTCGTGCTGCTGAGCATAGCCCGGGCGCCGATCATTGTTTGGGCCGCTCGCGCTGCATGCGGTCCATGCGCTCGCGCATCATCGCGCCGCGCTCTTTCATTCGCTCGCCAAGTTTGGCGCGCTGTTCGGGCGTGAGTACGCGGCTCACGTCGAGCATGGCTTGCAGCGTGCGACGGCTGGCCTGGTCGTGCAGCGTCTGCATCTGTTGGCGCACCGACTCGGCGGCCTGCGCGTCGACGTTGGGCGCCGTGAAGATCTGCATGCCGCGCTCGCGCAAGCCCTTGCCGGCTTCGCGCTGGGCCCGCAGGTCGGCAGCAGCAGCCATCGCGATCTGCTTGATCTGGGTGCGCTGCGCGTCGTTGGCGTTCAGGCCGTCGAGCATGTGGTCGATGCGCCGGCCCATGTGCTCGGGCGGGCCGCCGAACATCATCATGCCGTGGCCACCAACACCGCCCATGCCGGACGGCCGCTCCTGCGCTTCGGCCGAGACCGCCACCGCAGCAGCCGCGATGACCAGCACGCTGACCATCATCCAGCGAAACACCACGCCCACGCCATGCGCCGGGGCGGACAAAAACTTCATCTTGAACATCGTGCACTCCTTGAGAGAACCGGGCTGTTGACCCATGCACAAATGCTGGCCGCCGGCGGTGAACACGGCTTGGCTGAGGGGTAAAGAACTGTGAAGCGCGGGCGCGGGTGATCGCCATGAAAAACGGGCCCCGAGGGCCCGTTTTCTTTCGCACTATGGAGGAGAGGGAGGGATTCGAACCCTCGGAACCTTGCGGTTCGCCTGATTTCGAGTCAGGTACATTCGACCACTCTGCCACCTCTCCGGTATTTGCAGTGCAGCGGGCCGTAGATAGGGGCCACTGCTTCGGCGGGTCTATGCCGAGCCGCAAATTCTATCTCACGCGCCGCGGGCCTCGGCCTGCAACACCGCCACCCCGCCCATGTACGGCCGCAGCGCTTCGGGCACGGTGATCGAACCATCCGCGTTCTGGCAGTTTTCGAGCACCGCGACCAGCGTGCGCCCGACCGCCAGGCCCGAGCCATTGAGCGTGTGCACGAACTCGTTCTTGCCCTGCGCGTTCTTGTAGCGCGTCTGCATGCGGCGCGCCTGAAACGCTTCGCAGTTCGAGCACGAGCTGATCTCGCGGAAGGTGTTCTGCGCCGGCACCCAGACTTCCAGGTCGTAGGTCTTGATCGCGCCGAAGCCCATGTCGCCGCTGCTGAGCAGCACCACGCGGTAGGGCAGCCCGAGCTTTTGCAAAATGGCTTCGGCGTGGCCGACCATCTGCTCCAGCGCCGCGTCGCTCTGGTCGGGCGCCACGATCTGCACCATCTCGACCTTGTCGAACTGGTGCTGGCGGATCAGGCCGCGCGTGTCGCGCCCGGCGCTGCCCGCTTCGGAGCGGAAACACGGGCTGTGCGCGGTCAGCTTGATCGGCAGATCGCTCGCGGCGAGCAGTTGCTCGCGCACGGTGTTGGTCAGCGAGATTTCCGAGGTCGAGATCAGGTACTGCTCTTGCTGACCGACCTCGGCGCCGCCGCGCGAGACCCAGAACATGTCTTCCCTGAACTTGGGCAACTGGCCGGTGCCCTCCAGCACTTCGCGGTTGACGATGTAGGGCGTGTAGCACTCGGTGTAGCCGTGCGCTTCAGTCTGCACATCCAGCATGAACTGGGCGAGTGCGCGGTGCAGCCTGGCCACCGGGCCTTTCAAGAAGCTGAAACGTGAGCCGCTCAATTTGGCGCCCAGGTCGAAATCCAGCCCCAGCGGTGCGCCCAAATCCACATGGTCTTTGACCGGAAAGCTGTAGGTCTGCGGTGTGCCCCAGCGCTTGACTTCCACATTGCCGGTCTCGTCCGCGCCTGCTGGCACGCTGGCATCGGGCAGGTTGGGCAGCGCCATCAGCAGCGCCTGCAGATCGGCCTGGATGGCCTCCAGCCGGGTGGCGCCCTGTTTCATCTCGTCGGCCAAACCGGCCACTTGCGCCATCAGCGCGGTGGTGTCTTCGCCCTTGCCTTTGCGCTGGCCGATCTGTTTGGACGCGCTGTTGCGCTCGGCCTGCAGCGCTTCGGTGCGGGTTTGCAGGGTTTTGCGCTCGGCCTCCAGCGCGGTGAAGCGGGCCACATCCAGAAAGGGCTGCGGGCTTTTGCGGGCGTCCAGCCTGGCCACCACCGAGGGCAGGTCACGGCGCAGTTGGTTGATGTCGAGCATGGTGTGTCCTTTGATTCTGGCGGGCCTGTTGCGTGGAAACGGCACCGCCTGGGTGCCGTTCAACAGTGTGCGGGGCGGTTGAACAGCTCAGGATCGTGACGCGGAAAACTGGCTCATGGACTTGTCGCCCAGTCCCATGGGCAGCGGGAAATGCACGGTTTCTTCCACCCCGGCCATGCGCCGCACGCTCACTGCGCCCAGCGCTTTGAGACGCTGGATCACTTGCTGCACCAGGATGTCGGGCGCCGACGCACCGGCGGTCAGCCCCACCCGTGGGCAGCCCTCAAACCAGGCTTCTTGCAGGTCATCGGCCGCGTCCACCATGTAAGACGGTGTGCCCAGGCGCTGCGCCAGTTCACGCAGGCGGTTGCTGTTGCTGCTGGTGGGGCTGCCCACCACGATGACGATGTCCACCTGCGGTGCCATCACTTTGATGGCGTCTTGCCGGTTCTGGGTGGCGTAGCAGATGTCTTGCTGCTTGGGCTCGCGCACATGCGGAAACAGGCGCTTGACCTCCGCCAGAATGGCTGCTGCGTCGTCAACACTGAGGGTGGTCTGCGTCACCACTGCCAGCAACTTGCCCTGTGGCTGGACCCGGGCCACATCGGCCACGTCCTCCACCAAGTAAATGCCGGTGGACAACTGGCCCATCGTGCCTTCCACCTCGGGGTGGCCTTTGTGGCCAATCATGATGAACTCAAACCCCTCGCGCGACAGCTTGGCCACCTCCACATGCACCTTGCTGACCAGCGGGCAGGTGGCGTCAAACACCTGGAACCCGCGCGCATCGGCCTCATCACGCACTGCCCGGCTGACACCGTGGGCGCTGAACACCAGCGTGGCGCCGGGTGGCACGTCGGCCAGATCCTCAATAAAGATCGCGCCTTTGACCTTGAGGTCATTCACCACGTAGGTGTTGTGAACGATCTCGTGGCGCACATAGATGGGCGCGCCAAAGCGGATGAGGGCACGTTCCACAATCTCGATGGCGCGGTCAACCCCGGCACAAAAGCCACGCGGCTCGGCCAGCAACACGTCGTCAACCAGATTGCCGGGTTTGGTGGGTTCCAGCGCCATCACAGCACCCCGATCACAAACACTTCAAAGCGCACTGGCTGGCCGGCCAGCGGGTGGTTGAAGTCAAACAGCAACCAGCCCTCACCCAGCTCACGCACCACGCCGGCATAACTGCCGCTGCCATCGGGCGTTGGGAATTGCACCACATCACCCACTTGGTAGGTGGCGTCAGGGTCACCCAGCTCGGCCAGCAGGCTGCGTTTGACACGCTGCAGCATGTCGGGGTTGCGCTGGCCAAAGGCCTCACCGGCGGGCAATGAAAAAACCTGGCGCGTGCCCTCGGGCAGGCCCAGCAGGCAGCGCTCCATCGCCGGCGCCAGTTGCCCAGTGCCCAGCGACAGCGTGGCCGGCTTGTCGGCGAAGGTGTTGATCACGTCCGCGCCGTCGGGGCCCGCAAGCCGGTAATGCAGGGTCAAAAACGACCCCTCCTGAATGGTGATCACGCCGATGGGGGATATGAAGGGGGGCGTCAGGGCGGACGCTGCCGCCTAGACTGGATTCTCGATTCTACGGGGCGCTGCTTGGCCCCACGGCTGCACCCCAGGCCACGCCACACCGGCAGCCAAACCCGCAACAGAACACGCACCCAAAGCCGCCCGCCATGCTGATCAAAGACCTGCCGCTGGACGCCCGCCCGCGTGAAAAACTGCTGTTGCACGGCGCCGCCAGCCTGACCGGGCCCGAGTTGCTGGCGCTGCTGTTGCGCACCGGCACCCAGGGCCAGGGTGTGCTGGTGATGGCCGAGGCGATCTTGCAGCGCTTTGGTGGTTTTGCCGGCCTGCTGCAGGCCGACGCCGGTGACCTGAAAGGCGTGCGGGGCCTGGGTCCGGCCAAACGTGCCGAGCTGGCGGCGGTGGTGGAGATGGCGCGCCGCGCCTTGGCCCAGCGGCTGACACTGGGGCCGGTGTTTGATTCACCGCAAGTTGTCAAAGACTATGTGCAACTGCACTTTGGGTCGCTGCCGCACGAGGTGTTTGGCGCGCTGTTTCTGGACAGCCAGCACCGCCTGATTGCGCTGGACACGCTATTCATTGGCACCCTGGCCCGCACCAGTGTGTACCCGCGTGAGGTGGTCAAACGGGCGCTGGCACGCAACGCGGCGGCGGTGATACTGGCGCACAACCACCCGTCTGGCGTGGCCGAACCGTCGCGTGCGGATGAGTTTTTGACCCAGACGCTGAAAAGCGCGCTGGCGCTGGTGGATGTTGCCGTGCTGGACCACCTGGTGGTGGCGCATGGTCAGGTGGTGTCATTTGCGGAGCGGGGTTTGTTGTGAAGATCAGAAGCCTGGCGGAGCTGGGCACCCAGTGGGGCCGACACCAGGCCGAATTTCAACGCCGGCAGCGTGAGGCCGCCGCGCTGGCCGCCCAGGCTGCCGCCGAGCAGGCCGCACGCCAACAGCGCCAACCCAGCCCCAGCGGCCTGTTTGCCCGCAGCGTGGGGCCGGTGATTGCCCTGCCTGATACCGGCCTGGCCGACATCGCGCTGCCACGCCCAGCACCCCACCCGCGCCAGCGTGAGCTGGACGAGCAAGCCGCGCTGGCGGAATCCTTGTCGGACGAGGTCAACCTCGAATCCCTGCTGCTGACCGATGACGGCCTGAGTTTTCGCCGCCCCGGCATTGGCCTGGACGTGGTGGCCAAGCTGCGGCGTGGCCACTGGGCGCTGCAAGGCCAGTTGGACCTGCACGGCCTGACCCGCGATGAAGCGCGTGACGTGCTGGCCACTTATGTGCGCGACAGCCACCGCCGCGGCCTGCGCTGCCTGCGGGTGGTGCATGGCAAGGGCCATGGTTCACCCGGCCGCCAGCCGGTGCTCAAGGGCAAGGTGCAGCGCTGGTTGGCGCAGTGCGCTGAGGTCATCGCCTTTGCCCAGGCCACCGGCCCGCACGGCGGCGCGGGCGCGCTGATGGTGTTGCTGGCCGGCAGGTAAGCCCTCAACCGCCCTTGTTGCGCATCCAGTCAGCGGTGCCAAAAAAGCTCTGGGCCAGGCGTTGCGCCAGGGTGGTGTCCACTGCGCACTCGTCCATCGCCCGGGCCATGCAGGCCAGCCACTGGTCACGCTCCAGGATGCCGATGGCAAACGGCAAGTGGCGGGCACGCAGCATGGGGTGGCCAAAGCGCTGCTGGTACAGGTCCGGCCCACCCAGCCAACCACACAAAAACCAGTGCAGCTTGTCGCGGGCGTTGTCCAGCGTGCTGGGGTGGACGGCGCGCAGTGCGGCAAACGCCGGCTCCAGGTCCATCAGGTCATAAAACCGGTCGACCAAGGCGCGCACGCCGGGCTCACCGCCCAGGCGTTGAAAGGGCGTGGTGGGGGTGGCGGTGGGCGTGGCGTTGCCCGCAGGGCCGGTATCGGTGGAGGTCATGGCGACAAGGGCTGGAAAACGGGTCAGGGTGGCAACAGTTTGGCTGCGGCAGCTGACAGCGCCAGCGCTGCCGGGCAGCCGGGCATGGTTTCCAGCAGCAACTGGCGGCGCAGGATGGACTGGCGCACCGCGCTGTCCAGCGGCACCTCGCCCAGCAGTGCCAGCGTCAGCGGTGTGGCCAGGGTGCTGTTGACAAAGCGGTCAATCACTTGCTGCAACTGGTCACGCACGCTGCGGCCCTCCCCTTTGCGCTGGGTCTGGTTGACCAGCAAGCGCACTGGCCTGGCCGGCTGCGTGGTGGCCAGCACCTTGATGGTGGCGTAGGCGTCCGTCAGCGAGGTGGGCTCGGGCGTGGCCACGATCAGCACCTCATCGGCCAGCGAGACGGTGAACAGCACCACCTCCGAAATGCCAGCGCCGGTGTCGAGCAGGATGTGATCGAACCGGGGCCGCACCTGGGCCATCACCTCCACCAGCTTGTCGCTCACTTCAGGCGTCATGCGGGAATATTCAACCAGGCCCGAGCCGGCCAGCAGCACGCTGAAACCACCCGGCGCGTGCTGCAACGCCGCGTCCAGCGTGGCGCGGCCGGTGAACACATCGTGCAGCGTGACCCGGGCAGCCAGGTTGAGCACCACGTCCAGATTGGCCAGGCCCAGGTCGGCGTCCAGCACCAGCACCCGTTGGCCGGCGCGGGCCAGCACGGTGGCCAGGTTGGCGGTGGCAAAGGTTTTGCCCACACCACCTTTGCCACTGGTCACGGCGATGATGCGCGCCGTCATGTGCTGCCCCGGGCAGCGGTGCGCGGCCAGCCGGCGCGGCGCGGCGCGTGAAGGAATGTCATTCGGTATCCCGTGTCTGTGAGCCGCCCAGCAGCATCTCGCGCTCTTGCGCACTGACGTCCAGGGCGGCCGATTGCTCAAGGCAAACGCGGTCGCGCCCCTCGGCCTTGGCGCGGTACAGCTGGCTGTCAGCCCGCTGCAGCCAGATGGCGGCGCTGGAGCGCACCCACTGCGGCGCAAACGCACCCCCCACGCTGACGGTGACGCTGAGCTGCTGGCCGTCCAGCGGCAAGGTCACCGCTGCACCGGCCACCCGCTGGCGCACGCGTGCCGCCACCTGCGGCCCAAAAGCGGCCGGGCAGTTGGGCAGCAGCACGGCAAATTCCTCACCGCCGATGCGGGCGGTCAAATCCATCGGCCGCACGCTGTCGGTCAAGGCTTGGGCCACGGCGCGAATCACCTGGTCACCAGCGGCATGGCCGTGGCTGTCGTTGACACGTTTGAAATGGTCAATGTCCACCATCAGCAGCAGCGCAGATTCACCCGAGCGGGCCACCCGGTCCACCTCGCGAGTGAGTGCCAGCTCAAAACTGCGGCGGTTGGCCAGGCCGGTGAGCGGGTCGCGGCTGGACAAATCCACCAACTGGTCAATCAGCGCCTGCAGATAGGCCGGCGAGCCGGCAGTGCCACTGGGCTCGGACTGGCCAGCCTGGCGCAACAGGGCCAGCGCGGTGCCCAAGCGCAGCGCTTGGGCAGGTCCGGTCGCTGCTGCCGGTAACGCGTCAGAGGATGGGGCGGGTGCGGGATGGGTCACAAGCTGGTGAAGCGCCGGGGGGCAGTGTGGCCAATGTCACAGGCCAGTCTAGCGGCACAAGCACCAGGCAGCGGCATGATCTGGCTGGTGATGCGGCGCCAACTCGGTGGCTTGCCGCATGGCCTTGCCCGTCAAACTGGCTGCTTTGCCTGTTGCAGTGTCCGCCCTTGTCCACGCGGCCACACCCCACCTCCAACCGCCCTTGCGCGCCACCACCATGTCCGAGCTTGCCTCCAGCATCCGACCCAAACCTGCCGCCTTGCACAACGCAGCGGCGGCCAACGCTGAGGCCGAATTCAGCTTCTCGGACGCCGATTTTGAGCAGGTGCGCGCGCTGATTTACCAGCGCGCCGGCATCAGCCTGAATGCTGGCAAACAGGCGATGGTGTACAGCCGCTTGTCGCGCCGGCTGCGCGAGACCAGCCACCGCACATTTGCCGCTTACCTGCAGTGGCTGCAGGCCAACAGCGGGCCGGCCGGTGAGGCGGAATGGCAGGAGTTCATCAACTGCCTGACCACCAACCTGACCTCGTTCTTCCGTGAGGACCACCACTTTCAGGCCCTGGTGGACGATTTGCGCGCCCGCAGTGGCCGCGCCCTGCGCATCTGGTGCAGCGCGGCGTCCACCGGCGAGGAGCCGTATTCCATCGCCATGACGGTGGCCGAGACGCTGGGTGCCCAGGCCAATGTGCGCATCGTGGCCAGTGACATCGACACCAAAGTGCTGGCCACCGCCCAGGCCGGCATTTACGACGCCCAAGCGCGCGGCCTGTCGCCCGAGCGGCTGCAGCGCCACTGCCTGCGTGGCAAAGGCAGCAACGCCGGCCACATCCGCATCAAGCCTGAGCTGGCCAGCATGATCGCGTTCCGCCCCTTCAACCTGATGAGCCGCAGCTGGAGCCTGGGCGACGCGTTTGACATCATTTTCTGCCGCAACGTGATGATTTATTTTGACGCCCCCACCCAGCGCCAGGTGCTGCAGCACATGCACGGTGTGCTGCGGCCGGACGGGCTGCTGTATGTGGGCCATTCAGAGAACTTCACCGAATCACGGGACCTGTTCCAGCTGCGGGGCAAGACGATTTATCAGCGTGCTTGAGCGGCCAGCGGGGTTGCGGCGTGACTGGCGCCTGAAGTTCAGCGCCAGGTGGTCGATATCCACCGCAGCAAGCCTGCTGAAATTGCAGTGGACCAGCACTCTCAACGCCCATGACGCCCTCCCCCCTCCTGACGCGGCCCACCGCAGCCGGCGCACCATCGCGACTTGACCGGCTCAAGGCCGCGCCCCGCAAGCCGGGCGAGGCTTCGTTTTTCTACAGGGACGCCCACTTCAGCAACGACGCGGTCAAGGTGTTGCCGGGCGAATACTTTGTGCATGACGAGGACATCTTGATCACGACCACGCTGGGCTCGTGCATTGCAGCTTGCTTGTGGGACAGAGAGCGCCGCATTGGTGGTATGAACCATTTCATGCTGCCCGAGGGCAGCGGTGACTCCGGCCGTTACGGCAGCTACGCGATGGAGTTGCTGATCAACGAGCTGATGAAACGTGGGGCGACCCGCATGACGCTGGAGGCCAAGGTGTTTGGTGGCGGCGCGGTGATTGCGGGCATGAGCAGCATCAACGTGGGCGAGCGCAACACCCAATTTGTGATCGACTACTTGCAAACCGAGCACATCCCCATCGTCAGCCGCGACGTGTTGGAGATTTACCCACGCAAAGTGTGTTTTTTGCCGGCCAGCGGCAAGGCCATGGTCAAGCGCCTGGCGCCCGCCCATGCCGACAACCTGTTGGCGCAAGACCGGGTGGCGGCACAGCGCGCCGCCGCACCCATCAGCACCGGTGGTGGCTCGGTCGACCTGTTCTGAGACGTTGAGGACAACAACACATGGCAAAGACAAGAGTGGTGGTGGTGGACGATTCCGCCCTGGTGCGAGGCCTGCTGGCCGAGATCATCAACCGCCAGCCGGACATGGAGTGCATTGGCGCAGCCAGTGACCCGATCGTGGCGCGCGAGATGATCCGCAACCTGAACCCCGACGTGCTCACGCTGGATGTGGAGATGCCGCGCATGGACGGCATTGATTTTTTAAGCAAACTGATGCGGCTGCGGCCCATGCCGGTGGTGATGGTCAGCACCCTGACCGAACGCGGCGCCGAGGTAACGCTGCGGGCGCTGGAACTGGGTGCGGTGGACTTTGTGGCCAAGCCCAAGATCGGCGTGGCCGATGGCCTGCGCCAGTTGGCCGACGACATCACCGACAAGGTGCGCACCGCCGCCAGCGCCCGTGTGCGGCGGCTGCCGCCGGCGGCGGGCGGGGTTGCAGGCGGGGTTGCAGGTTCAGCGCCCGCAGGCGCAGCCGGCACCGCACACCACAGCACCCTGCGCCCGGCCGCACCGGTGGCCGGCATCGGTCGCCTGTCGACCGAAAAAATCATCTTCATTGGTGCGTCCACCGGTGGCACCGAGGCCACCAAAGAGGTGTTGATGAACCTGCCGGCCGACGCACCGGCAGTGGTCATCACCCAGCACATGCCAGCCGGTTTCACCAAAAGTTATGCCGCGAGGCTGGACGGCCTGTGCCGCATCCGCGTCAAAGAAGCGGCCGACGGTGAACGCATCCTGCCCGGCCATGCCTACATCGCACCGGGTGGCTTCCATCTGTCGGTGGAGCGCTCAGGCGCCAACTACCTGGCCCGCGTGCGTGACGGTGAGCCGGTGAACCGCCACAAGCCCAGCGTGGAGGTGTTGTTTGAGTCCGCCGCCCGGGTGGTGGGGCCCAACGCGCTGGGCGTGATGCTGACCGGCATGGGCGCCGATGGCGCCAAGGCCATGAAAGTGATGCGCGACGCCGGCAGCTACAACTACTGCCAGGACGAGGCCAGTTGCGTGGTGTTTGGCATGCCGCGTGAGGCGATTGCGGCCGGCGCGGCCAATGAGGTGCTGCCGCTGCAGCGCATCGCCCCGGCTCTGGTGGAGCGGCTGCGCGCCACGGTGGGGGCGTCAATGCACCGGGTGTGACCGGAAGCGGGTTGCAGCCCACTGGTCCGCCGTGTTGACTGCCCGGCCGCTCAATCCGGCGCCAAAAACAGCGCCTGCAAATCCGACAAAAAATCAAAACCGCGTGCGCTGGGCCAGGCACGGGTGAAGTCGCGTTGCAGCAGGCCTTTTGCCTCGGCTTCAGCCAGCGGCTTGGTTATGGCGCTGATGGGCAGCCCGGTGCGGGCGCTGAAATCAGCCAGCGCAAAACCATCCCGCAGGCGCAGCGCATTCAGCATGAATTCAAACGGCAACTGGTTGCGCGCCACCTCGTCGTCATTGCTCATCGCGGTACCGGCCAGCGCCTGGGTCATGTAGCTGTTGGGTTCACGCCAGCGCACCTGGCGCACCACCCGATGCGGGTAGCTCAGCTTGCCGTGGGCGCCGGCGCCAATGCCCAGATAGTCGCCAAAGCCCCAGTAGTTGAGGTTGTGCTGGCAGCGGTGGCCGGGCCGGGCAAAGGCTGACACCTCGTAGCGCTGCAGGCCGGCCGCAGCGGTGCAATCCACAATCAAATCCAGCATGTCGCTGGCTAGGTCATCGTCGGGCAGGCCCGCCGGTGGTTGGATGGCAAAGCGGGTGTTGGGCTCCACGGTGAGGTGGTAGATGGACAGGTGCGGCGGCTTGAAGCTGAGTGCGGTGTCCAGGTCAGCCTGCAGTTGGGCCAAGGTCTGGCCGGGCAGCGCGTACATCAGGTCGAGGTTGAAGGTGTCAAACGCAGCAGCGGCTTCAGCCAGCGCGGCGCGTGCTTGTGCGCCGTCATGCACCCGGCCCAGCTTGGCCAGCATGGCGTCGTCAAAGCTCTGCACGCCCACCGACAGCCGGGTGATGCCGGCGGCGCGGAAGGCCTTGAAACGCTCACGCTCAAAGGTGCCGGGGTTGGCCTCCAGCGTGATCTCGCAGCCCGGCAGCAGCGGCAGCCGGGCCCGTACATCAGCCAGCAGGCGGGCAAGGCTGTCGGGTGAAAACAGGCTGGGTGTGCCGCCACCGATGAACACGCTGTGGATGGGCCGGCCCCAGACTTGCGGCAGCGCGGCTTCCAGGTCAGCCAACAACGCGTCAAGGTAGCGGGTTTCGGGCAGGCCGCCTTGCTCCTGACTCGGAGCGGCGTGCCAGGCGACGGGCCGCCCCGAGCCTGGCGCTCCCCCTTGGGGGGACGACGCCGCAGGCGTCTTGGGGGCCAATGCATGCGAATTGAAGTCGCAATACGGGCACTTGGCAATGCACCACGGCAGGTGGATGTACAGCGCCAGCGGTGGTGGGTCACCCAGTTGCAGCGTGCCGGGGCGCAGGTAGCGGTCAACCAGGTTCACGGTGCGGCGCCGTCCAGATGCCAGACATCCCGCAGGAGCCGGCATAACACTGCAGCCGAGCGTGCGCGGTGACTGTGCTGGTTCTTGGTGTCGGCGCCGAGCTGGGCCACGCTGGCGCCCCACTCGGGTACCCACATCAGGGGGTCGTAGCCAAAACCGTGCGCACCCAGCGGTGCGCTCAGGATCTGGCCAGGCCAGCGGCCGACGGCCACCAGCGGCTCGGGGTCAGCCGCGCTGCGCACCGCCACCAGGGTGCTGATGAAGTGGCAACGCCGGTCGGCCACACCCGCCAAGCGGGCCAGCAAGGCGGTGTTGTTGGCGGCATCCTGGCGCTGCCGGCGGGCCTCTCGCGGTTCACCGGCGATCAGCGCCACCTCACTGGCAAAGTGGGCCGAGATGACACCCGGCGCACCGCCCAGCGCAGCCACACACAGGCCGGAGTCATCGGCAAGCGCCGCACAACCACTGGCCGCCGCAGCGTGTCTGGCCTTGGCCAGCGCGTTCTCGATGAAGCTGTGGAAGGGCTCATCGGCCTCGCTGACACCCAAGCTGCCCTGGCTCACGATGTGGAGCGGCAGCCCGCCCAGCAAGGCCTGCAGCTCGGCCAGCTTTTTGGCGTTGTTGGAGGCCAGCACCAGTTGCATCAGCGGCACCGATCAGCGCGGCAGCGGCAAGGCCAGCGCAGCACGCTGGGCCAGCACCAGCGCGCGGATGCCCTTGTCGGCCAGCGCCAGCAGGGTGTCCATCTCGGCGCGGCTGAAGGCGGCGCCCTCGGCCGTGCCTTGCAGCTCGACAAACCCACCGCTGGCGGTCATCACCACATTCATGTCGGTGTCGCAGGCAGCGTCTTCGGTGTAGGCCAGGTCCAATAGCGGCACCCCGTCCACCATGCCCACCGAAATGGCAGCCAGGCCGTCTTTGATGGGGTTTTGTTTGAGTTTGCCCTGGGCCAGCAGGCCGGCCACGGCATCGGCCGCCGCCACCCAGGCGCCGGTGATGGCGGCGGTGCGGGTGCCACCGTCGGCCTGCAGCACATCACAGTCGATCAGGATGCTGCGCTCACCCAAGGCTTTCAGATCAAACACACAGCGCAGGGCGCGGCCAATGAGGCGCTGGATCTCTTGCGTGCGGCCGCTTTGTTTGCCGCGTGCGGCCTCACGGTCGCCCCGGGTGTGGGTGGCGCGCGGCAGCATGCCGTATTCGGCGGTCACCCAGCCCTCACCGCTGCCGCGTTTGTGCGGTGGCACTTTTTCTTCCACCGACGCGGTACACAGCACCCGGGTCAGGCCAAAGCTGACCAGCACCGAGCCCTCGGCATGGCAGGTGAAACCACGCTGGATGGTCACGGGGCGCAGGGCGTCGGGGGTGCGGCCATCAACGCGGAGATCAACGCGGCCATCAGCGCGCAAGGCGCCCGTGGGCACCGCGCTTTGCAATTCAGTCATCAGGGAGAGTCCTCAGGGTTTCTTTTGGGCAGCGCGTTTGATCGCGTCATTGATCTCGCGGATCGAGCGGTCAATCTCGGCTTCGTCCAGCTCGGCGGTATGGGGGTCTTGGGCATCAGCGCCGGCCTCGCCGCCGGCCAGGCTGGCCTGGATGGTGGACGCAAACACCTCCTCACCCAGCGCCCGGGTGGACACCGACTGGGCAGCGGGGGCGTCAGCACCCTCCCACTCCACCGCCAGCAGGGTGACGTTGTCGCAGCGCGGGCCACCGTTGCGCAAGGCCACCTCGGCCAGCTCGGGCACCGCGTCGGCAATCGGCTTGGCGCTCAGGTGCTCAACAATCACCGGGTCTTCAACCGTGCCCCACAAGCCGTCACTGCACAACATCAGCCGGTCACCCGCCTGCAGCGGCACCGGCCCGGCGGTGTCAATCACCGGTTTGCCAGGGCTGCCCAGGCAGGTGAACAACACGTTGCGGTTGTAGCGCGGGTCACCGGCCGGCACCGGCTGGCCGGCCTGGATCAGCGCGCCATGCAACTCGGCGTAGGAGTGGTCACGGGTGCGCTGCACCAGCGCGCCAGCACGCAGCAAGTACAGGCGCGAATCACCGCAGTGCGCCCAGTAAGCCGCACCGCCCTGGATCACGCAGGCCACGATGGTGGTGCGGGGCGTGTCCAGCAGCGCTTTGTCAGTGGCGTAACGCAGCAGTTGCTGGTGGCCGGCCAGCACCGCGTCTTGCAAAAAGCGGATCGGGTCAGCCAGGGTGGGCTTGGCATCGCGCTGGAACAGGGCCGACAGGGTTTGCAGCGCCAGCTGTGAGGCCACCTCACCTTCTGGGTGGCCGCCCATGCCATCCGCCAGTGCAAACAGGCCGGATGAACGGGTGTAGCAATAGCCCATGCGGTCTTCGTTCTTGGGCCGGCCGCCGCGCCGGCTGACTTGGTAGACCGAGAATTTCATGCTGCGCCGCCGTTGCTGTACTGCGGTTGATTTGCGCGCATCAAGACTTGGCTCCGGCCTTCAGGCTTTCGATCTGCAGCTTGAGCCGCTCGGAAAAACTGAGCTTGGTGTAGCGCCGCTCGGTCTCACGCGACAGCTCTTTTTGCAGCGCAAACACGCTTTGCGGGCGCGACAACGGGTCCAGTGACATGCACCACTCGGTGACCTCGATCAGGTTGTCGCTGTAGACATTGCGCAGGCGTGACAGGCTGAGCGCCAGGCGGTCTTTTTCAAGCCGCTGCGGCGCCTCGTTAGGTGGATAGCCCTGCATGCAGGCGTAGATGCAGGCGCCGATGGCGTAGATGTCGGTCCAGGGGCCGAGCGTGCCGTCCCGGCGGTACATCTCGGGCGCGGCAAAACCCGGTGTGTACATCGGCCGGATGAAGTTGCCCTCTTTGGACAGCACCTCACGCGCCGCACCAAAATCGAGCATCACCGCCTTGTTCTCGTTGGTGACGAACAGGTTGGCCGGCTTGATGTCGAGGTGCAGCATCTTGTACTGGTGCACGATGCGCAAGCCGCGCAGGATCTCGTCGAACAGGCTGCGGATGGTGCTCTCGCGGAACACCTTGTCGCGCTTGAGATCGCGCGCGGTGACGATGAAATCCTGCAGCGTGTCGCCTTGCAGGTAATTCATCACCATGTAGACCGTTTCGTTCTCGCGGAAGAAATTGAGCACGCTGACCACGCTGGGGTGGCTGATCTGCGCCAGCGCGCGGCCTTCCTCAAAGAAGCTCTTGAGGCCCAGCCGGTACAGCGGCTGCTTTTCAGGCCTGACACGCGGCGTCAATTCACCCGGTGAGCGCTCGGCGAGCGAGGCGGGCAGGTATTCTTTGATGGCCAC
>JAYVLI010000067.1:0-13034 GCA_043759535.1 Betaproteobacteria bacterium
AGCCCAGGCCTGGGGCCGGGTGGCCGACCCGCAGCAAGCGGTGGTGTCGCTGTACGCCCACGGCCGGGATTACCACAAGGTTTTGCGCAACCGCCTGCAAACCCTGGCCGAGTCTTTGCAGCAGGCCGTGGGCAGGCCGCCACAAGCCAGCCCAGCCAGCCCAGCCGGCGGCCCGGCTAGCCAACCCGACTACCGCGTGTTCACCGATTCAGCCCCGGTGCTGGAGGTGGAACTGGCCGCACGCAGCGGCCTGGGCTGGCGTGGCAAGCACACGCTGACGCTGTCGCGCGAGGCGGGCTCGATGTTCTTCTTGGGCGAGATCTACACCAACCTGCCGCTGCCCGTCACACCCGCCACCGCCGCCCACTGCGGCACCTGCAGCGCCTGCATCAGCGCCTGCCCCACCGGCGCCATCGTGGCGCCTTACCGGTTGGACGCCCGGCGCTGCATCAGCTACCTGACCATCGAACATGACGGGGCCATCCCGCCAGAGTTCCGCGCCGCAATCGGCAACCGCATTTACGGCTGTGATGACTGCCAGTTGGCCTGCCCGTGGAACAAGTTTGCCCAGCGCAGCCCCTTGCCCGATTTTGATGTACGGCCCGCTGTGGGCCAGACCACCCTGCTGCAGTTGTGGGCCTGGGACGCGCCCGCGTTTTTGCACCACACCGAGGGCAGCGCCATCCGCCGTGTCGGCTATGGCCGCTGGCGCCGCAACCTGGCGGTGGCGCTGGGCAATGCCTGGCGCGAGACGGGTGATGCGGTAGTGGCCGCAGCCCTGCAGCACGCCCTGCCGGCGGCCGATGCACTGGTGGCCGAGCACATCACCTGGGCGCTGGCGCAGCGGCCGCTGGCGCCGGGTTCAAGCCCTCAGGCGTAGGTTTCCCAACCTGCAAATGCAGCGGCATCCAGGTGCGTCAAGCTGTTGAAGCTGAGCAGGGCGTGGCGCTTGGGGTTGAACACCAGTTCGGTGACGGCGCTGTTGCGGATGCGCATGTTCAGCTCAATGCTTACCGCTGCCGGCGTGCCCAGCACCTGGCCCACGGCGGTTGAGATCGGCCCGCCGCTGGACACCAGCAGCACGTCCCCGTTGCAATGGCTGCGCACATGGTCCAGCGCTGCCGCCACACCGGCGGCAAACACAGCGTAACTGGGCATGCCTTGCGGCTGGGTCTGGCCGGCCATCCAGGCCTGCAGGCCCTGGCGCAGCAGCCTGAAATGGTGGCGGTACAGCGCGGGAGTGTCGGGCTTGGCCAGCGGCTGCGGATGCACCGCAGCAATCACCGCATGGCTGTCGTATTCATTGAGGCCGGGCAACTGCAACACCGGCAATTGCGCCACCGGGCTGCCAGCGCCGCCCATGCCGTCCACGATGGCCGCCAGGCTTTGGCCGTGGCGCACCAGCGTGCCGGTGATCACCGCATCAAATTGGCGGCCTTTGGCCAAAAAGTAGCGGCCCAACTGCTGGCATTGCTGCGCGCCCAGCGGGCTGAGCTGGTCGTAGTTTTCAGCGCCAAACGAAGCCTGGCCGTGGCGCACCAAATAAAGGGTTCCCATGGCAGCGCATTGTGGTGGGCCGCTGCGCATGCCCTTGTCGCAGCGGCGACCGGTGGCCTGCCAGCCACCGGGCGTGCAAGCTCAGGCCGCGCGCTCCACATGGCCGTGGCGGGTGTACAAAAAATCAAGAATCTCTTTGCGGCAATGCACGTAGTCGGCGTTTTCGGCCAGTTCCACCCGGTTGCGTGGGCGCGGCAGGTCCACCCTCAAAATTTCGCCAATGGTGGCGGCCGGGCCGTTGCTCAACATCACCACCCGGTCACTCAGCAGCACGGCTTCGTCCACATCGTGGGTCACCATCACCACGGTGCTTTGGGTGCGCGCCACGATCTTCAGCAACTCATCTTGCAGGTGGGCGCGGGTGAGGGCATCGAGTGCGCCAAAGGGCTCGTCCATCAGCAGCACTTTGGGCTCCATGGCCAATGCGCGGGCAATGCCCACCCGCTGTTTCATGCCGCCTGACACCTCATGTGGGCGCTTTTGCAGCGCGTGGGTCATGCCCACCAAATCCAATGCCGCTTCAGTGCGGGCCTTGAGCTGGGCTTTGGTTTCAGTCGCGCCAAACACCCGCTCAACGCCGAGGTGTACGTTCTCAAAACAGGTCAGCCAGGGCAGCAGCGAGTGGTTTTGGAACACCACCGCCCGCTCTGGCCCGGGCGCGGCAATCTCGCGGTTGTCACACAGCAGCACACCGCTGGTGGGCAGGGTCAGGCCCGCAATCAAATTGAGCAGTGTGCTTTTGCCGCAGCCTGAGTGGCCAATCAGAGTGATGAACTCGCCTTTGGCCACCGTCAGGTCAATCTGGCGCAACGCGTGGAATTGGCCTTTGCGGGTCGAAAACACCATCTCGACGTTTTGGACTTCGATGAATGCAGTCATGTCGCGTTCCAGTGAAATTTGTGTTCAAACATCAGTCGTCAAACGAGAAGCGCTTGGCCACCAGCATCAAGGCTTGCTCCAGCAGCAAACCCACAATGCCAATCACGAAAATCGCAATGATGATGTGCTTGACATTGAGGTTGTTCCACTCGTCCCACACCCAGAAACCAATGCCCACACCGCCGGTCAACATCTCGGCTGCCACGATCACCAGCCAGGCGGTGCCCACGCTGAGGCGCACACCGGTCAGCATGTAGGGCAGCACGGCCGGGAACAGGATGCGGGTGATGATCTTCCATTCGCTCAAATTCAGCACCCGGGCCACGTTCAAGTAATCAGCCGGCACCCGTTGCACACCCACTGCGGTGTTGACCACCATCGGCCAGATGGAGCAGATGAAGATGGTCCAGATGGCGGCCGGGTTGGCGCTTTTGAACACCAGCAGGCCAATCGGCAGCCAAGCCAGTGGTGACACCGGTTTGAGCAGGCTGATCAACGGCGAAAACATGCGGTTGAAAAACGTGAAGCGGCCGATGATGAAACCCAGCGGAATGCCCACCAGCGCGGCCAGGCCAAAGCCCACCGCCACCCGCTGCAGCGAGAACAGGATGTTCCAGCCAATGCCCTGGTCATTCGGGCCTTTGCTGTAAAACGGATCGGCAAACAGCCTGGTCGCCGCATTGAAGGTTTCAATTGGCGTGGGGAATGCGCCGCCTTTCAGTGTCAACAAGGCCCAGATGCCCACCAGCAGCACCATGCCAGCCACTGGCGGCAGGATCTTGAGCCACACCTCACGCCAGTCCACCGGCAGCCGGGTGGGTTTGGATGCTTTGGGGGCTGTCGTTGCGGCAGGATCTGCAGCAACAGTGCCTGCGCGGCCGGCCGAAGCCGCGTCAGCAGCAGGCGTATACGAAGAATGAAACACGGCAGCAACCATCAAATGCTCCTGGGAGTTTTTAAAAAGGGGCGCGAGGCGGCGCAGGCGTTGGTTGATCAGGCCTTGACCTTGAATGCGTCGGCGTACTTGGCCGGGTCTTTGCCGTCCCACACCACACCGTCAAACAACTTGCTGCTGCGCATCGCGTCTTTGGGCACGCTGACCTTCATCGCCGACGCTGCCTCTTTGTAGAGGTCAATCTGGTTGACTTGTTTGGCCACTGCCAGGTAGTCGGGGTGGTCTTTCAGCAAGCCCCAACGTTTGTGCTGGGTCAAAAACCACATGCCGTCCGACAGGTACGGAAAGTTGACCGTGCCGTCGTTGAAAAACTTCATGTGATTGGCGTCGTCCCAGGTTTTTCCCATGCCGTTTTGGTAACGGCCCAGGATGCGCTGGTTGATGGCCTCCACACCGGTATTGACGTAAGCCTTGTCGGCAATCGTGTCGGCCATCTTCAGCTTGTTTTGCAGGCTGGCGTCGATCCAGCGGCCGGCTTCCATCACGGCCATCATCACGGCGCGGGCGGTGTTGGGGTACTTTTTGACAAACTCACCGGTGGTGCCTAACACCTTCTCGGGGTGGTCTTTCCAGATGTCTTGCGTGGTGGTGGCAGTGACGCCGATGTTGTCCATGATGGCGCGGTGGTTCCATGGCTCACCCACGCAAAAGCCGTCCATATTGCCCACCCGCATATTGGCCACCATCTGCGGCGGTGGCACGGTGATCACCTTGGCCTCTTTCAGCGGGTTGATGCCGGCTGCAGCCATCCAGTAATACAGCCACATGGCGTGGGTGCCGGTGGGGAAGGTCTGCGCAAAGGTGTAATCACGCTTGTCGGCCGCCATCACCTTGGCCAGGCTGGCGCCGTCTACCGCGCCTTTGTCAGCCAGCTTTTTGGACAGCGTGATGGCCTGGCCGTTATGGTTGAGCGTCATCAACACGGCCATGTCTTTTTTGGGCCCGCTGGTGCCCAGGTGCACACCGTAGATCAGGCCATACAACACATGGGCCATGTCCAGCTCACCGTTGACCAGCTTGTCGCGCACACCGGCCCAGCTGGCCTCTTTGGTGGCGATGATCTTGACGCCGTATTTTTTGTCAAAACCCAGCACGCTGGCCATCACCACGCTGGCGCAGTCGGTGAGCGGGATGAAGCCGATGCGCACCTCTTCTCTCTCGGGCTTGTCTGAGCCGGCGGCGTATACGGCGGCTTGCAGGCCGGGGATCAGGCCGGATGTGGCCGCAGCCATGCCCAGCAATGGGGCTGCGGCAGCAGCGCGAATCAGGCTGCGCCGGCCGCTGTCCACCGGGCTGGTGTCGGTGGTGATGGGCTCGACGGTGGTTGGTCGGTTGGCTGCGGGCAGAAGCGACATGGTGGGTACTTTCAAGCGAGTCAAAAAAACAAAAAGGCGTCCGCACCGGGGGGCTCAAGAAGGGAGCCAGAGGTGGGGACGCCAACGTCCAATGCTGCGGATGCCCAGGGTAGAGGCGTCAACAAGCTGATGTGGTAGGTCGCCGTTGACCTGCTGGGGCGGTAAGAGCAAACCCTGTGCCAGCGGGGCGCCCGCTGCCTTGCGCCGGGTGATGCCAAATGAAGCATGGGCGGTCATGCTGCAATGCACCAATCCAGCGGTGTGGCTGGGCCGCAGCGCTGCAAATCAGTGCGCATGCACCGGGCTGTGGCGCTGCGCGCCGTGCATAGGGCACATGCAGGGCACACGCAGGCCGCCTCTACACTGCGCCGCCATGAACGTGCTGGCTTTTGAATCCTCTTGCGACGAAACCGGCGTGGCCTTGGTCAGCACCCAGGCCAGTGGCACACCGCGCCTGCGTGCCCATGCGCTGCACAGCCAGATCTTGATGCACCAGGCCTACGGTGGCGTGGTGCCTGAACTCGCTTCGCGTGACCACATCCGCCGCGCGCTGCCGCTGGCGCGCCAGGTGTTGCTGGACGCTGGTGCCAGCCTGGCCGATGTGGACGTGGTGGCCTTTACCCGTGGCCCAGGCCTGGCCGGCGCGCTGCTGGTGGGCGCCGGTGTGGCCTGTGCGCTGGCCGCCGCGTTGGGCAAGCCGGTGCTGGGGGTTCACCATCTGGAGGGCCATTTGCTGTCGCCGTTTTTGTCGGCTGATCCGCCCGAATTTCCGTTTGTCGCGCTGCTGGTCTCGGGTGGCCACACCCAGTTGATGCGGGTGGATGCCGTGGGCCAGTACTGCCTGCTGGGCGAGACGATTGATGACGCGGCCGGTGAGGCGTTTGACAAATCCGCCAAGTTGATGGGCCTGGCCTACCCCGGCGGGCCGGCATTGGCCAAACTGGCGCGGCAGGGCAGGGCAGACGCCTACACCTTGCCACGCCCGCTGCTGCACAGCGGCAACCTGGATTTCTCATTTGCCGGCCTCAAGACGGCGGTGTTGACGCAGCACCGCAAGCTGCTGGCGCTGCAGGGTGGTGACGCCGCCAGCTTGCCGCCGCCCGTGTTGGCCGACCTGGCCGCCAGCACCCAGGGGGCCATCGTTGAGGTGCTGGTCAAAAAATCGCTTGCCGCATTGCGGGCCACCGGCTTGCAGCGGCTGGTGGTGTCGGGTGGTGTGGGCGCCAACACCGAGCTGCGCCGGCAATTGAATGACGCCGCCAGCCGGCGCGGCCTGCGGGTGCATTACCCCGAGCTGGACTTGTGTACCGACAACGGCGCCATGATTGCGCTGGCGGCGGCCATGCGCTTGCAGGCGGGTGTGGCCAGCCCGTCGGCCGACTACAGCTTCAATGTGCGGCCACGCTGGCCGCTGGACCAGATCGACACACCCGCGCCGGCTGCTGTTTGAGTGGCGCCCGCCTGGGCGGGCCTGGTGGTGCCGATGGGGCTTGTACGGCTTGGTCGGCTGCTCGTCAGCGATGATCCGCCCCCTTCGCTATTTTCTCCCCCTGTCGTTGACGATGCCCAGAACGCTTGAATCCACACGCCGGCAACTGCTGGCTGCTGCCATCACCCTGGCCACCAGCGTGATGGCCGGCCAGCCGGCCCGCGCACAAACCCAAGCCGCCACTGCAGCGGCTTCTCCGGCGGCACCCGCAGCGGCATCCAGCACCACCAAAGACCCGATCCGTCTGGCCATGATCGAAGGCTTGTCGGGCCCGTTTGCCAATGCCGGTGAAGCGGTGTGGCGCAACCTGCTGTGGGCCGTGGAGCGTGTCAATGTGCGCGGCGGTGTGCGCCTGCCCGGCGGTGCGCGGCCGTTGGCGCTGCAGCGTTTTGACAGCAAAGGCGCGGCGGACGAGGCGCTGTCGGTGCTGCGCAGCGCGCTGGACCAGCAGATCGGCTTTGTGCTGCAGGGCAACAGCTCGGCCGTGGCCAGCGCGCTGGTGGACGCACTGAACAAACACAACGCCCGCAGCCCGCAAAACCGCGCCGTGTTCCTCAACTATTCGGCGGTCGATCCGGCGCTGACCAACGAGCGCTGCAGCTTCTGGCACTTCCGTTTTGATGCCCACGCCGACATGCGCCTGGCTGCCTTGATGAGCGTGCTGCGGGACGACCGCCGGCTGGACAAGGTCTACCTGATTGGCCAGGACTACAGCTTTGGCCAGCAAGTGGGCCGCCAGGCCAGGGCCATGGTCAGCCAGCAGCGGCCTGACATCCAGATCGTCGGCGATGAGCTGCACCCGATGGGCCGGGTCAAGGACTTCTTGCCCTACGCCACAAAAATCCGCGCCAGTGGCGCGCAGGCCGTGGTCACCGGCAACTGGGGCAATGACCTGACGCTGCTGGTCAAGGCGGTGCGTGACCTGGGCCTCAACATCAAGTTCTACACGTTTTACGGCAATGCCCTGGGTGTGCCGGCCACGCTGGGTGATGCGGGTGTGGGCGCCGTGCTGGCCGTGGCCGAATGGCACCCCAACGTGGGCAACCGCGCCAGTGAGGCACTGCTGGCGGGTTTCCACCAGCGCTTCCCCGATCCGCGTGAGGACTATTTGCATGCCCGTATGCAGGCCATGATCGAACTGCTGGTGCAGGCGATCGAGCGCGCCAAGACCACCGACCCCACGGCCGTGGCCCACGCGCTGGAAGGCTTGAAGCTCGACCCCGCCACGCTGGGTGGTGTGCATGAGGGCCAGATGCGTGCCGTCGACCACCAGTTCCAGCAGCCGCTGTATGTCAGCGTGATGGGCCGGGCCGGTAGCCCAGGCATCCCACACGGTGTAGAAGGCTCGGGCTACGGCTTCCGCACCGTGCGGCGTTTTGAGGCCAGCGCGTTGGAGGCCGTATCCACCTGCCAGATGGCGCGGCCGGACTGACCACGCCAGGCGCCGCACTGCAGCTACAATCTGCAAGTTTTGCGTCATCGGGGTAACCCGCCAAGGCAGAACAAGCAAGCGGTAAGTCAGCACGGCGCGGGTTGGTTTCACCTGCGACCGCAAGTCAAAAACCGGAAACCGTCAATGGACACGCAGTGTCCGGCGTCCATGGACAAGATGTCTGTGCATGGCGGCTTCCAAAACAGAAGGAAACACCATGTCCGTCGACAAAGCCCACCGGGCCGAGACCGTTGCCAGCAATGCCCGTGGCACGGGCGATACCGGGTCCCCAGAAGTGCAAGTGGCGTTGCTCACTGCACGCATCAATGACCTGACCCCCCACTTCAAGACCCACCTGAAAGACCACCATGGCCGCCGTGGCCTGCTGCGCATGGTCAGCCGCCGCCGCAAGCTGCTGGACTACCTGAAGGGCAAGACGCCTGAGCGCTACACCGCGCTGATCGCCAAGCTCGGCCTGCGCAAGTAAGCACGCGCTACACCTGAGAGCCTGTCTGGAATTCCCCAGCACAGGCTCTTTGTCTTTTGGAGCATCCCGGCCCAGCACCGGCAGTGTTGTGTCATTCCAATGGTGTCCTGAAGGCGCAAGCCCACAAGGACCTCGCTGGAATGCCATCCCGCCCGCGCTGACTGCTGCTCCCGGTCCTCCACCGGCGCCACCGCAAGTGCGCCGATTCATTGCCACCGCAACGGAGACACACCCATGAGCTTGTTCAACAAAGTCACCAAGACCTTCCAGTGGGGCCAACACCAGGTCACGATGGAAACCGGCGAAGTCGCCCGCCAATCCAGCGGCGCTGTTGTCGTTGACATCGAAGGCACCGTAGTGCTGGCCACCGTGGTGGCGCGCACTGAAGCCAAAGTCGGGCAAGACTTCTTCCCGCTGACGGTGGATTACCTTGAAAAAACCTACGCTGCCGGCCGCATCCCGGGCAGCTTTTTCAAGCGTGAAGGCCGGCCCAGCGAGCTGGAAACCCTCACCTCGCGCCTGATCGACCGCCCGATCCGCCCGCTGTTCCCTGATGGCTTCTTCAATGAAGTGCAGGTGGTGGTGCATGTGCTCAGCCTGAACCCCGAAGTGCAGGCCGACATCGCCGCACTGATCGCGTCCAGCGCCGCGCTGTCCATCTCCGGCATGCCGTTCAACGGCCCGGTGGGCGCGGCCCGCGTGGGTTATGTCAACGGTGAGTACATCCTCAACCCGGGCAAGACCGAGCTGATCGACAGCAAGATGGACCTGATCGTGGCCGGCACTGAAGCCGCCGTGCTGATGGTCGAATCTGAAGCCGACCAGCTGAGCGAAGAAATCATGCTGGGCGGTGTGGTGTTTGGCCACCAGCAAGCCGGCATCGCCATCAACGCCATCCATGAGCTGGTGCGCGACGCCGGCAAGCCGAGCTGGGACTGGAAAGCCCCCGCCAAGGACGACGCCTTCATCGCCAAGATCGGCGCGCTGGCTGATGAGCCGCTGAAGGCCGCTTACCAGATTCGCAGCAAGCAAGCCCGCACCCAGGCTTGCCGCGCAGTCACCGCCAATGTGATGGCCGCGCTCAAGGCCGACGGCCTGACGTTTGACAAGGTGGAGGTGGAAGGCCTGCTGTTCAACATCGAAGCCGGCATCGTGCGCAGCCAGATCCTGGCCGGCGAGCCGCGCATTGACGGCCGCGACACAAGAACCGTACGCCCGATCGAGATCCGCACCGGGGTGCTGCCCCGCACCCACGGCTCGGCCCTGTTCACCCGCGGTGAAACCCAGGCTTTGGTCATCACCACGCTGGGCACCGACCGCGACGCCCAGCGCATCGACGCGCTGGCCGGTGACTACGAAGACCGCTTCATGCTGCACTACAACATGCCCCCCTTCGCCACTGGCGAAACCGGCCGGGTCGGCAGCCCCAAGCGGCGCGAGATCGGCCACGGCCGGTTGGCCAAGCGGGCACTGATTGCCGCCATGCCCAGCAAAGAGGACTTTCCGTACACCGTGCGGGTGGTCAGCGAGATCACCGAGTCCAACGGCTCGTCGTCGATGGCTTCGGTCTGCGGTGGCTGCTTGAGCATGATGGACGCCGGCGTGCCGATGAAGGCCCACGTGGCCGGCATCGCGATGGGTTTGATCAAGGACGGCAATCGTTTTGCCGTGTTGACCGACATCCTGGGCGACGAAGATCACCTGGGCGACATGGACTTCAAGGTGGCCGGCACCACCGGTGGCATCACCGCGCTGCAGATGGACATCAAGATCCAGGGCATCACCAAAGAAATCATGCAAGTGGCCCTGGCGCAAGCCAAAGAGGCCCGCCTGCACATCCTGAGCTGCATGCAAGCTTCGGTGGGTGAGGCCAAGACGGAGGTGTCCACCTTCGCCCCGCGCCTGTACACCATGAAGATCAACCCCGAGAAAATCCGCGACATCATCGGCAAGGGTGGCGCCACCATCCGTGCGCTGACCGAAGAAACAGGCTGCACCATCGACATCGGGGAAGACGGCACCATCACCATCGCCTCAGCCGACGCCGACAAGGCCGAACACGCCAAAAAGCGCATTGCCGAAATCACTGCCGAGGCCGAGATTGGCAAGGTCTACGAAGGCGCGATCACCAAGATCCTGGACTTTGGCGCGCTGGTCAACATCCTGCCGGGCAAAGACGGCCTGCTGCACATCAGCCAGATTGCCCACCAGCGGGTGGAGAACGTCACCGACTTTTTGACCGAAGGCCAAGTGGTCAAGGTCAAGGTGATGGAGACGGACGAAAAAGGCCGCATCAAGCTGTCGATGAAAGCCCTGATCGAGCGGCCCGAGGGCATGGAAGAAGAGCGCTTTGAGCGTGCGCCGCGCCGTGACTTTGGCGACCGGCCTGACCGTGGCCCACGTGGTGACCGGGGTGACCGCCCGCCGCGCCGTGAGCGCAGCGACCGCCCGGCGCCGAGTGAGACACCGGCAGCTGATGTGCCGGCAGCAGCACCGGCAGCGCCGTCCAGCGACATCCCGTCCAGCCAGTCTTGATCGACGGCTGTCCGCACCCAAACCCACACCCGACAGCAACCCATGCGCGCAATTGCCCTGAATGGCTTTGGTGGCCCCGACGTGTTGGTCGAGACCAGCCGCCCTGATCCGTTGGCCGCCGCCGGTGAACTGCTGGTGCGGGTCACCGCGTCCGGCATCAACCGGCCCGATGTGCTGCAGCGCAAGGGTGCGTATGCGCCTCCGCCCGGTGCATCGGATCTGCCGGGGCTGGAGATTGCCGGCACGGTTGTTGGCGGTGATGCAGCCGAGCTGGCAGCGGCTGGCTTCAACTTGGGCGACCGGGTCTGCGCGTTGGTGGCCGGTGGGGGTTATGCGTCGCTGTGCGCTGCGCCCATCGTCCAGTGCCTGCCTGTGCCGGCAGGCTTGACGGACATCGAGGCTGCCAGCCTGCCCGAGACGTTTTTCACCGTCTGGTCCAACGTGATGGACCGGGGCCGCCTGCAGGCTGGCGAGACCTTGCTGGTGCAGGGTGGTGCCAGCGGCATCGGTGTTACTGCCATTCAATTGGCCAAGGCCGTGTTTGGCAAAGACGGTGCCAAGGTCATCGTCACCGCAGGCAGCGACGACAAGGTCACGGCCTGCGTGGCGCTGGGTGCCGATGTGGGCATCAACTACAAGACGCAGGACTTTGTGGCTGAAGTCAAAGCGGCCACCGATGGCAAGGGCGCCGATGTGGTGCTGGACATGGTGGCTGGTGACTATGTGGCGCGTGAGGTGCAGTGTGTGGCCGAGGACGGCCGCATCGTCATCATCGCGGTGCAGGGCGGCTTGCAAAGCGGCTTCAACGCCGGTGATGTGCTGCGCCGGCGCATCACCATCACCGGGTCCACCTTGCGGCCGCGGCCAATTGCCTTCAAGGCGGCCATCGCCGCTGCGCTGCGGCGCACGGTGTGGCCGCTGATCGAGGCTGGCAAAATCAAGCCCGTCATCCACCAGGTGTTCCCTGCAGCGCAGGCGGCGCAAGCCCACGCGCTGATGGAATCCGGCCAGCACATCGGCAAGATCGTTCTGGACTGGACTGTTTGAGGGCCGAGACCATGCGACGCAAACTGATTGCCGGCAACTGGAAGATGCACGGCAGCCACAGCGCCAATGCTGAGTTGTTGGCCGGCATCAGCGCCGCCAGGCCATTTGGCTGCGATGTGGCGGTGTGTGTGCCCTACCCGTATTTGTCAGAGACGGCGGTGGCCCTTGCCGGCACCGATTTGCGCTGGGGCGCGCAAGACTGTTCGGCCCATGCGCAGGGTGCTTACACCGGTGAGGTGTCAGTGGCCATGCTGGCCGAGTTCGGTTGCCGCTATGTCATCGTGGGCCACAGTGAGCGCCGCCAGTACCACGCTGAAAGCGACGCGTTGGTGGCCGACAAGGCCAAGGCCGCACTGGCGCGCGGCATCACGCCCATCGTCTGTGTCGGCGAGACCCTTGCCCAACGTGAAGCCGGCGAGACTGAAGCAGTGGTCAAGCGCCAGTTGTCGGCCGTGATCCATGCGCTGGGCCACTGCGCCGGTGAGATGGTGGTGGCCTATGAGCCGGTCTGGGCCATTGGCACTGGCCTGGTGGCCACACCCGCGCAAGCCCAGGCGGTGCATGCATTGCTGCGGGCGCAGCTGAAAGCGGCTGCTGCGCAGGCTGACAACATGCAGATCCTTTATGGCGGCAGCATGAAACCCGACAACGCAGCCAGCCTGCTGGCCCAGCCTGATATTGACGGTGGCTTGATTGGCGGCGCCAGCTTGAAGGCGGCCGACTTTGCCGCCATTTGCCGCGCGGTGGCTTGAAGCAACACACAAGCCCGGATTGAACCCATCCGTCGGTATCCCTCGAATTTTTGGAGATTTTTGAACATGCAGATTTGGACAAACCTCGTACAGGTTTTGCAGGTGCTGGCCGCCATCACGATGATCGGCCTGGTGTTGGTGCAGCACGGCAAAGGTGCTGACATGGGCGCCTCGTTTGGCAGTGGTGCATCGGGCAGCTTGTTTGGTGCCACCGGCAGTGCCAACTTCCTGTCGCGCTTCACGGCGGTGTGTGCAGGCGTGTTTTTTGTCTGCACCCTGTCGCTGGCTTACCTGTCCAACAGCGTGGCCACCAGCGCACCCAGCAGTGGTGGCAGCGTGCTGGACCGGGCAGTGACTTTGCCTGCGGCGCCGGCCAGCGTGGCCGGTGGCATCCCCACCGGCAACACTGCTGCAGGGCCAACAAGCGCTGCCGCTGCTGTGGTGGCTCCGGTGCCTGCAGCAGCGGCTGCGGCCTCGGCTGCGCCCACTGCCATCCCGGCCAAATAAGCGGCTGGCTGCACAGCACCGGCATGGTGCTTGTTGCAG
>JAYVLI010000068.1:0-3596 GCA_043759535.1 Betaproteobacteria bacterium
ATCTGACGCGAGACGATCACACCAGCCTTGCAATATCCCAAGCCCGGGCTCAATGAGCATCGGATCAAGGAAATTAGGACTCACGCACATGCAACGGACAAGTCCATTCTAAGCACGGTGTGGGCTGGCTGTGTGACGGCGTGGCGCCAATTTGGCCCGCTTTTTCAAGAGCGCGGCTGCGGCCTACAGCAGTTGCCCGTCACGGCCCAACACGCTGTCGATGCGGTGGATCAGGTGCTCCACATCCAGGCTGCCATCGGCCACCACCACGGGTGCCGGTGCGCTGGCGGGCACAAGCGCCACCGGGTCGGCCTGCTCAAACTCGGCCCGTTGGTAGGCCAGGTTCAGCGCCGTCAACACGGCAATGCGCTCACGCGCCTTGACCTTGCCGGCATCACGGATGGCGCTCATCTCTTTGTCCACGATGGACACCGCCTGGCGCAGCAGCGCCTCACCGTCGGGGGGGCAGGCCAGCATGTAGCTCTGCCCCAGGATGGTGGTCTCGATCTGCTTCATGCGGCGTCCTGGTTCAGTGTGCCGGGCTGCAGCAGCGCGGGTGCCAGCACGGGTGGTGCGGAGGCGTCCGCCGGCAAGCGGTCGAGCAGGGCGTCGATGCGGGCGCGGGCGGCGGCCAGGCGTGAGCGCAGGCTGTCGCGCTCGGCAGTCACGCTGTGCACTTGCTGGGCCAGCAGCGCATTGGTGCGCTGCAACTCCTCGTGCCGCAGCACCAAGCGTTCGATCCGCTCGGCGAGATCATCGAGTCTTGACATGGTCTGACGCCATCTCCAAAGAAGGGCGCGATTGTAGGTGGCGGGTCTGTCCTGGCCCCATCCTGCGCTTGGGGTGGGCTGACCGGTGCAGCGGCTGGTCAACGCGGGCCGTCGGGTAGCATGTCATCTGTTGGTGCTCTGGCCGCCCGTCATGTCGGCCAGGTTAAACGGGAAGCAGGAAGACGGTCGTCCACCGGATGGCCATCCAACCTGCGCTGCCCCCGCAACGGTAAGCGGACGGGTGTTGCAAAACACCCCGCTCCTGTGTCTGACGCCACTGGCTGCACTGTGCAGCCGGGAAGGCCACAGGGGTTGTCTCCGTCAGCCCGGATACCGGCCAACAAGGGGCAGTTGCCGTCATTGGCAGCTGCGAATTGGTCTGCACCTGCGGGGACGCTGGCGCGGACAACTCTCTTGTTGCATTCCTCCATGACTTCATCCCATGTTTTCACGCAGCCGCGTCGCGCTGCCGCATCCGCTCGCCTGCATGCCGTGGCGCTGGCCGTTTTGACCTGCACCGCCGCCTTGGCCGCTGACCCGGTGGTGGTGACCGCTGCCCGCCAGCCCGAGCGCGTCAGCGCGCTGGCCGCCGAGGTGTCGGTGATCGACCGTGCCATGCTGGACCGCAGCAGCGGCCGCACCCTGGTCGAGGTGCTGTCCAGCATGCCCGGCCTGCAGTTCAGCAGCAACGGCGGGCTGGGCAAATCGGCCTCGCTGTTCATCCGTGGCCTGGAAGCGCGTCACACCCTGCTGCTGGTGGATGGTGTGCGGGTGGGCTCGGCCACGCTGGGCACACCGTCACTCGACAACCTGCCACTGGAAACCGTGGAGCGCATCGAGATCGTGCGCGGCCCGATGTCGGCGCTGTACGGCAGTGACGCGGTGGGCGGTGTGATCCAGGTGTTCACCGCGCGCGGCCAACCGGGCTTCCACCCCAACGCGCGCGCCACTGTGGGCAATGCGCGCCACGGTCAAGTGTCAGCCGGTTTTGGCTGGGGCCAAGGGCCTTTTGATGCCACGCTGCAGGTGCAGCACACCGAAACGCAGGGCTTCTCGGCCACCAACTCCAAAGTGCAGTTTGGCAGCTACAACGCCGACCGTGACGGTTTCCGCCAGGACGGTGGCAGTCTGCGCCTGGGCTGGCAGGTGGCCCCGGATTGGCGTGTGGAGGCGATGTTGCTGGAATCGAACGGCCGCAGCGGCTACGACGATGGCCCAGGCACCGACGCCCAGGCCGGGCTGCACAACCGCCTGCAACTGCTGCAGGCCAGTGGCAAGCCGCATGCGCTGTGGCAAACCCAGCTCAGCGTGTCGCGCGCGGTGGACAGCTACAACACCGTGTCGTCGGCAAGCGCGTTTTCAACCCTGGGCGCCATCGAGACCACGCAAGACCAGATCAGCTGGGAGAACCGCGTCAAGACGCCGCTGGGCAGCGCGCTGCTGGTGGTGGAGCAGGTCAAGCAGCAGGTCAGCCGCCCGGGCGCGCCGTTCAGCCTGAGTGATCGCACCATCAATGGCCTGGCGCTGGGCTTGAGCGGCAATGCCGACGGCCACCTGTGGCAGGCCGCACTGCGGCGCGACAGCAACTCGCAATTTGGCGCCAAGACCACCGGCGCTGTGGCCTATGCCTACAACTTTTCGCCGGCCTGGCGGGCGGGTGCGTCGTACGGCACCAGCTTTGTGATGCCCAGCTTCAACCAGCTCTACTTCCCTGGTTTTGGCAACCCGCTGCTGCAGCCGGAGACCGGCAAACAGGCCGAAGCCCATCTGCGCTGGACTGCCGGTGCGCACAGCCTGCGCGCCACCGCCTACCAGCACCGCATCCAGGGCTACATCGCCAGCGGCCCGCTGCCCACCAACATCCCACGCACCCGCATCGAGGGGCTGACGCTGGCCTATGAGGGCCAGTTTGACGCGCTGAAACTGGGCGCATCGCTGGATCGGGTGGACCCGCGCAACGACACCAACGCCAACGCCAACTTTGGCAAGCTGCTGCCGCGCCGGGCGCAAAACATGGCCAAGGCGCAAGCCGACTGGACCACCGGCGCCTGGACCGTGGGCAGCACGCTGGCCGCCTATTCACAGCGCTTTGACAACGCCGCCAACACTTTGCGCCTGGCCGGTTATGCCACCGTGGATGTGCGGTTGGACTACGTGCTGGACCGCGACTGGACGCTGGGCGCCCGCATCAACAACCTGGCGGACCGGGTCTACGAGACGGCTTACGGCTACAACCAGCCCGGCCGCCAGGGCTTTTTGACGGTGCGTTACCAACCTCGGTGAACCGGGGCCGGCCATGGCACAGCATGAGCTGATCCTGGGGGGCCAGAAAAGTGGCAAGTCACGCACGGCGGAACACCGTGTGGCCGCCTGGCTGGCCGGTGATGCAGCGCGCAGCGCGCTGCTGCTGGCCACCGCTTGGGGCGGGGACGCCGAGATGGCGCAGCGCATCCAGCGCCACCGGGTGGAGCGGGCGCTGCGCGTGCCCGGCCTGGCCACGCTGGAGTTGGCAGGTGCGGGGTTGACGGGGCAGGGCGATCACACTGATCTGGCCCAGGCCATCACCACCGCCAGCACGCCGCAGTGCTTGCTGGTGGTGGATTGCCTGACGCTGTGGCTGACCCAGTTGGCGATGCCGCTGCTCGGGCCGGCGGCTGATGCCACCCAGTTGCAGGCGGCCACGGCGGCGCTGTGCCAGGCCATCCGCGCAGCACCCGGCCCGCTGGTGCTGGTGTCCAACGAGATCGGCCTGGGTGTGTCGCCCATGTCGGCCGAGGCCCGGCGTTTCATTGACGCGCTCGGCAGCGTCCACCAGCAGGTGGCGGC
>JAYVLI010000069.1:0-4292 GCA_043759535.1 Betaproteobacteria bacterium
GGTGTCGATACCCATCTTGTCGAAGATGATCGCCAGCTCGTTCATCAGCGCGATATTCAGATCGCGCTGGGTGTTTTCAATCACCTTGGCGGCCTCGGCGGCCTTGATGCTGCTGGCGCGGTGTACGCCGGGGATCACGATGCGCTCGTACAGCGCGGCCACCTGGGCCAGGGTCTCGGGTGTGTCGCCAGAGACGATCTTGAGAATCTTGGTGAGCGTGTGTTCCTTGTCCCCCGGGTTGATGCGCTCGGGGCTATAGCCGACGTTGAAATCACGTTTCCACTTGAGGCCCGACTCACGCTCGAGCACCGGGATGCAGACCTCCTCGGTGGCACCGGGGTAGACGGTGGATTCGTACACCACGATCGCGCCTTTTTTCATGTGCCGGCCGACACTGGTGCTGGCGCCGATCAGCGGTTTGAAATCGGGAATGTGGGCCTGGTCCACCGGGGTGGGCACGGCCACGATGATGATGTCGGCCTCGGCCAGCACCGCGCCATCGGATGAATACACCGCGTGGGTGGCCAGAGCCATCTCCGCATCGGCCAGTTCACGCGACGGATCCACCCCGCGCTGGCAGGATTCGACCTTGCTCACCGCAATATCGAAACCGATGGTGCGCATCTGCTTGCCGAATTCCACCACCAGGGGCAGACCCACATATCCCAATCCGATCACCGCCACCGTAGACATCGGCTCTCCTGAATTCAAACTGTTCAAGCCCAGGATTCTCCCCGAGCCCTCGGCTATTTCCGGTGACGCGTTTCACGCAAGAAGGTATCGAGCTGGAACCAGTTGTCACGGACAAAGGAATCCAACACGACTTGGGCCTCACCGGCGGGCACGTCGGACGCATACAGCACCAGCGCGGCCGATTCATCGCCCTGGCCACTGAGTTGCTGCCAGGCGCTGATCAACTTGGCCTTGACATCGCTGCGGGTGAGTGCGCCATTGACCCAATACCACTGCCAAGCCTGCAATTTCATCCGCTCAGAACGGCCAGCCTGGGCCGCACCCAGCAAATCGGTGGTGGTCACCTCCACCGGCTGGCCGGCCAACACCACCGACCGGCGGCTGCTGACCACCGGGTTCCAGTCGTAGCTGTGCACCAGGCTGTTGGTTGAATCGACCAGCTTGCGGGTTTCGTTTTGCTGCCGGTAGTAAGCCACATACACCCCCACGGTGCGGCCATTGGCCACATAGCTGCGCGAGGCGGTGGCCGAGGCGGTGTGGTAATACGGTGTGAAATCCGCCAGCGGCTGCGCCGCCTGCCAACCTGGAGCCAATTGGTCGGGCAACTGCAGGCGCACCTGCGGCGGCACGTCGTCGTCACCGGCGGTCAACCGCGAGGTCAACACCGGCGGCAGCAGCAGCAGCACCGCCGTCAGCGCGGCCATCGGCCAGATCGCGCGGTTCTGCCCGGCACCCAGGCCCGCCGGCAGGCTGCTGGGCGCCGACATGGGCGCCGGTGCCTCAGCCCAGCGCGCGCCGATGAAAAACATCCCCATGATGACGACACCAAAAAACACCCAGCCGTAGACGATGTGGTCCACCCCGGTGGCCAGCTGGTTGTTGGAGAGATGGCCGATCATCACGATCAGGTAAGCCCGCACCCAGTTGGCGACGATGGGCATCACGATCGATACCGCCACAAACGCCAGGCGACGTTTCAGGCTGCGGTAGTTGAGGTAGGCAAACAAGGTGCCGACCATGAATGACGCCATCAGGTAGCGGATGCCGCTGCAAGCGGCCACCACCGACCAGCTGCCCGACGGGATGATGAATTGCTGGCCCTCGCGGTACACCGGCACCCCAGTCAAGCGCAGCGCGGCGACGACAAAATCGGCCGTCCACAGCATCAAAATGGGCGTCAGCGCCTCACCCACCGGCACTGCAAAAAACAAGAACAGCAGCGGAAAAGCAATGACCCGGGTCACGGCCCAACCCAACACCGCCGGCACGGACAGCACCAGCAGCGCGGTGAAGGCCAGGTGGCTGACCGAATTGGCATAAGCAACCCGACCCAACATCCAACCCAGGGCCACCAACGCCATCGGCAGCAACAGCCAGGGCACCGGCTGCGGCCTTGTCTGCGCCAGGGTTTCGCGCAGGCGCCAGACCAACCAAACGCAGATGGGCGGCACCACAAACGCATGGGCAAAGGTGCCGGACCGCTCCCAGATCGTCACCATCGCGATCAAGGTATCGCTGTAGGCCACCAACAGGGTGGCCACCACACCCAGCCACAGCAGCAAAGGCAGGCGCCAGCGTGGCGTTGGCACGGTGACAAGGGCCATGATGTTCATGCTTGTATCCAGTCGGTGGTGGCAGGCAAGGTGCCCGCCAGGGATCTTGAGGTGGGCAGGTGGTGATCGATGCCTTGCAATTTGGCGGCCCAGCTGGCGTCTTGCCGCACCCGGCGGCGCGCAGCGGCGCCCATGGCCCGGGCCTGGCCGCTATCGGCCAACAGGCTGTTGATCGCGGCCAGGTAGTCGGCCACCTCCAGCGCGGGCAGGATCTCTTGCCCCGGTACGGCACTCAGCGCCTGCACACATTGCGCCGCAGCCACCACCGGGCAGGCCATCGCCATCGCCTCCAGCACCTTGTTTTGCACGCCTCGCGCCAGGCGCAGCGGCGCCACCGCCACCAGCGCATGCTGCAGATACGGCCGCACATCAGGCACCGCGCCGCTGACCGACACCGCCTCGCCCGCCAGCGCCCGCACCGCCGCCGTGGGGCTGCGGCCGACGATGTGCAGGCGCAGCGCCGGCCAGCGCGCCCGCAACGCCGGCAGCATGTCCTGCACAAACCAGGTCACCGCATCGACATTGGGCCAGTAGTCCATTGCGCCGGTGAACACCAGCACCGGCTCGCCCGGTGTGTAGGGTGACGGCCGCGCCGGATCTGGGGCAAAGTAGTCGGCATCCACGCCGTTGCTCAAGGCCTCCACATGGCCTTGGGTGCCAGGCGCCAGGGTGTTGAGCAAGGCCACTTCTTTCTCGGTGACCAAAAACGCGCACTGCGCGCTGCGCACCACGGTCTCCTCGTAGCGCAGCAACTGCGCGCCCTCCCGGCGGTACAGCCAGGACAAGGGCCAGGCATGCATTTGGGCGTATTGCGTCCATTTGGCCGAGTCCACATCCACCAGGTCAACCAGGGTGGGCAGGCCGATGGACGGTGGGGCGTATTGCGCCATCGATGAGGAAAACACCACCACCGCGTCGATCGCCTGGGTGGCCAGGGTCTGGCGCACCCACTGCGCCAATGTGGCGTCGTGGTAGTAGCGCAGGGTCAGCGGCTCACCGGTGGCCAGGGCCAACAGGCTTTTGAGTTTGGCCCGGCGCGGGTTGAGCTTGCAGACCTGCACCTCGGCGCACAGCGCTTGCAACACCGGCACATGCTGCAGGTCGTCCGGATCGTCCGCAAAGGTGCCTAGGAACACCCGGTGCCGCTGCGCCAGGTGCTTGAGCAGGTGGTAGGAGCGCACCTTGTCGCCCTTGTTGGGCGGGTACGGCAGGCGGTGCACCAGGTACAGCAGGTTGGCCATAACGGTGTCAGTGCCCGCCAGACCGGCACAGGCTGGCGCTGCGCCGCCCGGGCTGGCCAGCAACCAGAGGAATTTGGGCGCGGCTGGCCATGCTCATCCAAGGTGGCGCACGATGAATGGCCCCAGCCAGTTGGCCATGCCGATGGGCATGCGGCGCCACGTCTTGATCAACAACTGGTACTTGGCATTGTTCGGGTTGTTCTGGGGCACCGCATCACGCTTGTACAGGCAGTACTCGTAGTGCAGGGGCGTCGGCTCAAAACCCCAGTTCCGCTTGAAGTTGTAGGGGCCGGTGCCAACCTTGCTGCGGCCGTAGTCAAACACCTTCAGGCCACGGGCGCAGGCCCGGCGCATCAGCTCCCAGTACTTGAAGTCGTTGGCGGCCAGGTCACGTGCGGATTCGTCATCACCGGCGTAGTAGGCCAGCACCTCGTCGCGGAAGTAAAAGCTCAGCACGCTGCTCAGTGGCTGGCCATCGGCCGTGACCACGGTGAGCACCTCGCAATCGTCACCAAACACTTCTTGCAGCATCTGGAACCAGCGCTTTGGCATGGCCGGCGTGCCGTGGCGGTGTACGTTGCTGGCGAACAGCGCAAAAAACCGGTCTACCTTGGGGTCGATCTCGCTGCGCAGCTTGTTCTTGATGCCTTTGCGCACCATCGCCCGCTGCTTGCGCGGGATGGCCAGCATGTTGGCCTCTTCCTCCGGCAGGATCTCCTTGCGGAAGGTGACATACAAGTCCTGC
>JAYVLI010000070.1:0-16596 GCA_043759535.1 Betaproteobacteria bacterium
GTGGTGGTCAACATCGACGCCACGGTGCAGTCGATCCAGGCCGCGCTGAAAGAGGCCGAGATGATGGCCGACTGCAAGATCACCCGCGTCTACACCGGCATCACCGGCAGCCACATCCGCGGCCAGAACAGCACCGGCATGGTGATCGTGCGCGACAAGGAAGTCACACCCGTCGACGTGGCGCGCGTGGTCGAAACCGCCAAGGCCATCAACATCCCGAACGACCAGCGGCTGCTGATGGTGGAGCCGCAGGAGTTCGTGATCGACGGCCACGAGGTCAAGGAGCCGATCGGCATGAGCGGCGGCCGGCTCGAGGTCAAGGTGCACATCGTCACCGGCGCGCAGAGCGCGGCCGAGAACATCATCAAGTGCGTGCGCCGCTGCGGCCTCGAGGTCGACATGCTGGTGCTCAACCCCAGTGCCTCCAGCCATGCGGTGCTGACCGACGACGAGAAAGACCTGGGTGTGGCCTTGGTCGACATCGGCGCAGGCACCACCGATGTGGCGATCTACACCGACGGTGCGATCCGCCACACGGCGGTGATCCCGATTGCCGGTGACCTGATCACCAGCGACATCGCGATGGCGCTGCGCACCCCCACCAAAGATGCTGAAGAGATCAAGGTGGAATACGGCGTGGCCAAGCAGATGCTGGCCGACCCGAGCGAAAACCTGGAGGTGCCCGGCCTGGGTGACCGCGCGCCGCGCATGCTCAGCCGCCAGGCCCTGGCCGGTGTGATTGAGCCACGGGTAGAGGAGATTTATTCACTCGTCCACCAGGTCATCCGCGAATCGGGTTACGAGGAGTTGTTGTCCTCCGGCATCGTCATCACCGGTGGTTCATCGGTGATGCCGGGCATGGTGGAACTGGGTGAAGACATCTTCTTGAAACCGGTACGCAAAGGCCTGCCGATCTACCACGGGCCACTGTTTGACATGGTGGCCAACCCCCGGTCAGCCACCGTGATGGGCTTGCTGGAAGAAGCCCGCCAGGCCCGCGCACGGGGCCACAAGGTGGCGCAGCAAGCCGGCTCGGTGCAGACGCTGATGGGCCGCGCAAAGGATTGGTTTCTTGGCAACTTTTAATGAGGCTGGCCAACATGCCGCGCACACGGCCAGCCGCACTTCGCAACACCCACAACAGGGGCGTCACGACACCCCGCGCTCTTTACGTTTGACCCCCCATTCACTGGCAACTGCTTGACGACACACACAGGAGAGAAAACATGCCTATCGAAATGATCGAAGAATTCGACCAAGGAACCCGCATCAAGGTGGTGGGCGTGGGCGGCGGCGGCGGCAACGCTGTTGAGCACATGATCAGCCAAGGCGTGCAGGGCGTTGAATTTGTCTGCGCCAATACCGACGCCCAAGCACTGAACCGCAGCAGCGCGCACCAGTTGATCCAGCTGGGCGACAACGGCCTGGGCGCCGGTGGCAAGCCCGAAAAAGGCAAGGCCGCAGCCGAAGAAGCCGAAGCCCGGGTGCGCGCCAGCCTGGAAGGCGCGCACATGGTTTTCATCACCGCCGGCATGGGTGGTGGCACTGGCACCGGTGCAGCACCCATCGTGGCCCGGGTGGCCAAGGAGATGGGCATCCTGACCGTGGGTGTGGTCACCAAGCCGTTTGACTTTGAAGGCCCGCGCCGCATGAAGCAGGCCGACCTGGGCACGACCGAGCTGGAAGCCAATGTCGACAGCCTGATCGTGGTGTTGAACGAGAAACTGCTGGACGTGCTGGGCGATGACGTGACGCAGGACCAGGCTTTTGCCCACGCCAATGACGTGCTGAAAAACGCCGTGGGCGGCATCAGCGACATCATCCACATGCACGGCCTGGTCAACGTTGACTTTGAAGACGTGAAGACCGTGATGAGCGAGCCCGGCAAAGCCATGATGGGCACGGCGCAAGCCGGCGGCCCGGACCGCGCCAACAAGGCCGCTGAACTGGCCGTGGCCTGCCCGCTGCTCGAAGGCATCGATTTGTCAGGCGCCCGTGGTGTGCTGGTGCTGATTGCGGCCAACAAGGCCAACTTCAAGCTGAGCGAAAGCAAGGCCGCGATGAACACCATCCGCCGCTATGCCGCTGAAGACGCGCATGTCATCTTTGGCGCTGCTTACGACGAGACCCTGGGCGACCAGTTGCGGGTCACGGTGATTGCCACGGGCTTGAGCCGTGCCCGTCCGCAAGCGGCACCGCTGACCGTGGTACAGCCGCAAGTGGCCCTGCGCACCGGCACTGACAACCTGCCCATCCTCAACCATGTGCTCAGCCACGGCCAGCCCAATGCCCACGGCCAGCATGGCCAGGGCCTGCATGACTACAGCAACTTGAGTACCCCCAGCGTGTGGCGCAGTGCCCGCACCCAGGCGGCAGCCAAGGTGGAGGCGCTGTCCAGCAACGGCATGGACGAGATCGAGATCCCGGCGTTTCTGCGCAAGCAGGCGGATTGATCTTGCAGCCCGGCGGCAGGTGCCGCCGGGGCGTTGATTCCCTCCCCCGTCAGCCCATGCCCAAGCTCACCGATGACCGCTGCATGGCCACCGCGCTACAGCAGGTGCCGGGTTTTCAGGACCAGTGGGACGACCACGTGGCTGCCCATGTGGGTGAGCCCACCGACCGGGTGGCTGATTTGGCCGAGCTGGCTGCGTATGCGCATGCATTGATGGCCAGCGGCCGGGATGCTGAGTTGCGCAGCGTGCTGGTGGTGGCTGAGCAGCTGTTGCGTGAAGGCAGCCCGGCCGTGCAGGACGCGGTGTGCAGCGGTTTTCCTGAATCACTGGCCGACCCGTTGTTGCCCGGTGAAACCGGCCTGGCCGCGCTGCTGGCTGGTCTGGGCCCGACAAGCCGGGCCTACTTGCAGCATTGGCAGGGTTTTAGCGGGCGGCGGCTGCCGGGGCTTTGAGGCTTGGGCCATGCCTGCGCCGCAGGTCAACACGGCCTGCCCTTGCGGAGCGGGTGCTGCAAACGGATCGCGGACAATCTAACCCCCATGCTGCAACAACGCACCATCAAATCCCTCACCCGCGCCGTTGGCGTGGGCATGCACAGCGGTCAAAAGGTGGAGCTGACACTGCACCCAGCCGCAGCCGACACCGGCATCGTCTTTCGCCGGGTGGACCTGGCGGTGCCGGTGGACATCCCGGTGCGTTTTGACTCGGTCAGCGACACCCGCATGGCGTCCACCATCTCGGTGGGCGGTGATGCTGGCGCGCCCAAGGTGCAGACCATTGAGCATTTCATGTCGGCCTGTTGTGGGCTGGGCATTGACAACCTGCGCATCGACATCACCGCCGACGAGGTGCCCATCCTCGACGGCTCAGCCGCCAGCTTTGTGTTTTTGCTGCAAAGCGCCGGCATCACGCTGCAAGACGCACCCAAGCGCTTCTTGCGCGTCAAGCAGCCGGTGGAGGTGCGGCAAGGGGAGGGCAAGCGTTTGATGTGGGCCAAGCTGGAGCCGTTTCATGGCTTCAAGCTCAGCTTCGAGATCGACTTTGACCACCCGGCGGTGGACGCCACCGGCCAGCGTGTCAGCTTTGACATGGGCTCAGGCCGCTACAAACGCGACATTGCACGCGCCCGCACCTTTGGCTTTACCAAAGATGTGGAGGCCATGCGCGCCCGTGGCCTGACCCTGGGCGGCAGCATGGACAACGCCATCGTGGTGGACGACAGCCGGGTGCTCAATGCCGACGGCCTGCGCTACGACGACGAGTTTGCCAAGCACAAAATCCTGGACGCCATTGGCGACCTGTACAACGTGGGCCACCCCATGCTGGCCCACTACACCGCCTACAAAAGCGGCCATGCCTTGAACAACCAGTTGTTGCGGGCCCTGCTGGCGCAACCCGAGGCCTGGGACATCGTTACCTTTGACGACGTGTCGCGTGCCCCGGCTGGCTTTGCTGACTTGGCGCCGGCCTGGTAGGCGCAGCGCCCATATCCATGCTGATCTTCCGCCTGGTGTTTGGCCTGCTGCTGGTGGCCAGCGTGCTGTGTTTTGCCATGTCGGTGGGCACCGGCAACCCGGCCTGGCGGCGGCGTGGTGTGGTGGTGCTGAAGTGGGCACTGATCGCTGCAGCCGGCTTTTTTGCAGTGTTGATTCTTGAGCGCCTGGCGCTCATGCTTTGAGTTAGCGGCTGATGACGATTTTGTTCTGGTGTGCTTTGGTGCTGCTGGTGTTGATCCTGGTACCAACAGTCGTCTTTTTTGTGCTGCACCTGTCCACCGGTGAACCGGTGCCGCTGGCACGCGCCAAGGCGCTGTACCGCTGGGCGGTGGTGGTGGTGTTGGGCACCTTCAACATCTGGATCTTCACCCGGGTGTTTCAGGGCTTGAAGGCCATCTTCTTTGGCTAAAGCGCTGGCCTGGCCAACACGCCACCAACACCCCCGTCAGTAGGTTCTGCCGTCCTTGAACTGGGCATGGCTGCGCGGTGTGTTGGCGCCGGCCAGCGCCTCAAAACTGCGTGCGGCGTGGGCATGGGTGATGGCCAGGCCCAGCGCATCTGCCGCGTCTTTGCCGGGCAGGCCGGGCAGGTTGAGCAGGCGCTTGACCATCTCCTGGATCTGCACCTTGCTGGCCATACCGTGGCCCACCACCGCTTTTTTCATCTGCAGCGCGGTGTATTCGGCCACCGGCATGTCGTCGCTCACCAGCGCGGCCAGCGCCGCACCCCGCGCCTGGCCCAACAACAGGGTGGACTGCGGGTTGACGTTGACAAACACGATCTCCACTGATGCGGCCTCGGGCTGGTAGCGCTTCTTGACCTCGGCCACACCCTCGTAGATCAGCTTGATGCGGCCGGGCAGGTTGCCCCGCGCCAATTCCAACGTGCTGATGGTGCCGCTGGCGATGTAGCGCAGCCGGGCGCCTTCAATCTCGACCACGCCAAAGCCGGTGCGCTGCAGGCCGGGGTCTATGCCGAGGATGCGCATGGGGGGGGCAGGGTCATTGTTGGATGGTAATTTCTAAAATGGCCAGTCATCCCCGGAGCACCTCAATGTGTGCGCCAACCAAAAAAGCCAATCATCGGGTTGCCGCCGCGTGCCAGCAGGACAAGCCGATATCAGGTGCCGACGGCCAGCGCCGGATGCAGCAAGCGGCACTTGCGCCGGTGGCACGGCGCCAGCAGTTCACTGTTCAGTACAACACTTGGCTGCAGGCCCACAACCAACAGCACGGTGCCGCAGGCCTGTGGAACGACGACTTGCGGCTGTGGTGATGCGTTGCGGTGATCAACGGTATTTGATGCCCGACAGCTAGGCCCGCCTCAAGGTTTGAGCTGAAAGTACCAGCGCACCGAGTGGAAGAACACCGGTGCTGCAAAACACAGCGGTGCCACCCGGTCCAGCAGGCCCACCGCGCCGGTGACCGAGCTGGTATTGCCCCAGAAGCGCACGCCGGCGTCTTTTTTCAGCGCGCTCATCACAAACTCACCCAGCGTGCCGGCGGCGGCGGCTATTGCCCCCATCACCAGCGCCTGCGGTGCGCGGAACGGGGTGATCCAGAACAGCGCCGCGCCCAGCAGTGCGGCAGCCGCAGCACCAAGCCCCCAGGCCCGCAGCGAGAAATAACGGTCAATGTGGCGGGCCACCGGGCGGCGGCGCAGGCGGCGGGCAGCCACGCCCTGCACGATCTGCGCGCAGGCCACCACCATCACCAAAAAGAACAGCAAGAAGGCCCCCCGGCCGCTGTGTTTTGGGAAGTCCAGCAACACCAGCGCCGGCGCGTGCGACAGGCCGTAGATGCAAACCATCACGCCCCACTGGATCTTGGCGTTGCGCTCCAAAAACCGCTCCGGGTCACCGGCCAGCGCGCTGACCACCGGCAGGGCCAGAAACATGTACACCGGGATGAAGACCGAGAACACATCAAAGCTGCGGTTGCCCAGCAGCAGATACTGGATGGGCAACACGACAAAAAACGCCAGCAGCAGGCTGCGGTGGTCACTGCGGCGGGTTTTGAGCAGGGTGATGTATTCACGCAGCGCCAAGAAGGACACCAGCCCGAACAAGCTGGTGGCACCGGCCGGCCCGGCAATCCACGCCGCCCAGAACACCGCTGCGGCCACCCACACCGCGCGCAGCTCACGCTGAAAGCGTTGCAGGCGCTGGTCTTGGGCGGCGGTGCTGTCGCGCAGCACCAGCAGCGCGGCAGCGGCGCTGGCCAGCAGCAGGCAGCCAAACAGGGTGACAAACAGCAGCGCCACCTGCTGGTCGGCGGTCCAGCCTTGCAGGGCGGTCATGGTGTTGGCGCGGCCGGGGCTGGCGCTGCGGCCAGCACCGCACCGGGCTGCAAGTCCACCACCGCTTGCCGGGCGCGGGCCAAAAAGGCGCGTTTGTCTTCATCGGGCAGCAGCGTGATGGGTGCACCAAAGGTCACGGTACACAGGATGGGCACCGGCACCACCTCGCCTTTGGGCATCACCCGCTGCACGTTGTCGATCCAGGCCGGGATCAACTGCACCTGCGGGAACTGCTGGGCCAGGTGGTACAGCCCACTTTTGAAGGGCTGCGGCGCGCCCAGGTTGCTGCGTGTGCCTTCAGGAAAGATCACCAGCGAATCCCCATTGGCCAGCGCGCTGATCAGCGGCTCCAGCGGGTCTTGGGTGTCGGTGCGCTGGCGGGCCACGTACACCGCGTTGAACACCTCCCGCGTGATCCAGTGCTTGAAACGGCTGGACGTCCAGTAATCCCGCGCGGCGATGGGCCGGGTGGTGGCGCGCAGCTCACGCGGCAAGGCGGCCCAGATCAGCACCCAGTCCAGGTGGCTTTGGTGGTTGGCAAAGTAGATGCGCTGCTCGGCTTTTGGCGGGCAGCCTTTCCAGTGGCCCTGCGCGCCGGTGATCAGGCGGGCAATGCCGGCCAGCAGCAGGCCCATGGCGTCGGCGCGGGTCATGGTGGGTCAGCGCGGGGTGTGGCGGGTCATCGCGGGGATGCTACTGCGCGGGCTTTGCCGGGCGGTCTGGTCTGGTCGGGCCGGCCGTCGACCCCTTTCGATCCACATCTGACACCCAGCCCGCCGGCAAGCCGCCGTTGGCGTGCATCGCGGCTGGATGGCCTCGCCATCGGATGGATGTCGGCCCAAACGAGCAGCTAAAGTCTGCGAGAGCAGCCGGCTCAAGTTAGCCTCACCGCGCCGAGACAACGTCCGTTCCTCACCCATGCTTTCATCCAAGTCCACCTACGAGCTGCCGTCCGCGGCACAGAGCCTCGTCGTCAAAGAAGAGCACATCGAATACGGCTTCGTTGGCCATGAGGTCGCTGTGCTGCTCGCCATCGAAAATCATGCGGTCGAGGATGCTGTCTACAAAGACTTGCAGGGCGGCTGTGGCGAGGCCGTGCTTGGCGGCGATGTCGGCAAGTTCCTTGGCTGTCTTCTCTGCCTTGAAGCGGATGTAGCCGTCGCGGATGGCGGCCTCAGAAAGGCCTTCACCAGCCTTGAGCGTGCCGATGTATTGGGCAATGGCCACGTCGACACCGTCATCGGCCTGCCCGCGAACCTTTTTTACTCCACCGGCATACCGGTGTGCATCCTGGTACTAAAGAAGTGCAAGAAGCCGGACGAGGTGCTGTTCATCAACGCGGCGGAGCACTTCGTCAAAGGCAAACGGCAGAACCAGCTGACTGGCGAGCACATCGCCGAAATCATCAAGACCTACCAGTTCCGTAACGATGTGCCGCGCTATTCACGCAAGGTGGAGATGGCCGAGATCGAGAAGAACGATTTCAACCTGAACATCTCGCGCTACATCAGCACAGCGGTGGGCGAGGTGGAGATTGCTCTGGATGAGACGCACCAGGCGCTGGTGGAGATTGAAAAGGCGATTGCGGCAGCGAAGAACAAGCACAACGCTTTTCTGAGAGAACTGGATTTGAAGCCGTTGCCATAGTCACTCGCACCAACGCGTTCACGCAGGCCTCGGCCTCGGCCTGCGCGAAGAAGGTCGCGGCATGCTGCTGCACCACGCGGTACAGCGTCGTCTGCGCTAGGCGGCGCTCGTAGAAAAAAGGCGCACCGTCTGGCGCCTGCTCGGGCTGCCGGCCGATGGCTTGCATGCAGGGCTCCCGACGTGGTAGGCCCGCACGGTCTCAAGCCTCGCGCCGCGTCTCAATCGCTCCGACTGCCGCCTACCGATGGGTGCCTGCCAATGTAGCGCCTCGTTCTAGCGATCGGTTGGCGGTTGCTTCCGGCACGATTTCGGCGAGACGAGAAGTCAGGAAGCTGCCTGTGGTCACCGTCTGCTGATGGCCGACAGCCCTCATTGGTGAATGGCCAGTCTGGAGCAAGTCAGGCCTTTTACAGGCTAAGCACAGCCGCAATGTGCGGCGTGCGTATTCCACGCCATCCCGGACACCGTTCCGCCCTGATGGCGGACAGCGTTCCACGTTGAAGGCGGACAGCGTTCCATCCTGATCGCGGACACCGGCTGCGGTGTTCTGAGTGGCCCAACGAGGCATAGGCTGCCCGGCTTTTTGGCCGGGAGAAGCGATGCCCACACCAAGGGTCCCCATGAGCAAGATCAGACAAGCACTTCAACTGCTGGCCGGCGACGCCGGCCTGAGCATGCGGCAGGTCGCTGCTGCGCTGGGCATCAGCAAGACCACCGTCAGCGAGATCGCGATGTACGCGCGCGACGCCGGCGTGGACTGGCCGCTGGCCAGCACGCTGAGCGAGGACGAACTGCAGGCCAGGCTGTACCCGCCGCCGCGCCCACGCAGCACCACGCGGGCTGAGCCCGACTGCGCCGCGCTGCACCAGGAACTCAAGCGACCGGGCGTCACGCTGCAACTGCTGTGGGAGGAGTACCGCGCCCTTTGCGGTGCTGGGGCGGGCCAGCAGGCTTACCGCTACAGCGCGTACTGCGAGAAGTACCGCGCCTGGGCCAAGCGCTTGAAGCGCTCAATGCGCCAAATCCACCTCGGCGGCGAGCGCTTGTTCGTCGACTACGCTGGCCAGACGGTGCCGGTGGTGGACGCGGGGACGGGAGAGACCCGCCGCGCCCAGGTGTTCGTGGCTGTGCTGGGCGCATCGAACTACACCTACGCCTGCGCCACCTGGCAGCAGACGGCCGCCGACTGGGTTGCCTCGATCATCGACACGCTGGCGTTCATTGGCGGCGTGCCCCGGCTGCTGGTGCCCGACCAGCCCCGCGCGCTGATCGCCAACCTCGATGCCTACGAGCCCGCCACCGCGCGGCTGATGCAGGAACTGGGCGAACACTACGGCGTGGCCGTGCTGCCCGCGCGCCCGGGCCGACCGCAGGACAAGGCCAAGGTGGAGGTGGGCGTGCAGGTGGTCGAGCGCTGGGTCCGGGCGCGGCTGCGCAACCGGCGCTTCTTCGGCCTTGCCGAGTTGAACCACGCCATTCACCTGCTGCTGACGGACTTGAACCAGCGCCCGTTCAAGAAGCTGCCCGGCTGCAGAGCCTCGGCCTTCGCGGCACTGGACGCGCCGGCCCTGAAGCCGCTACCGGCCACCGCGATGGTGCTGGCGCAGTTCAAGCCCGCGCGCGTGAACATCGACTACCACGTCGCCTTCGAGGGCCACTACGACTCGGTGCCGCACCAGCATGTCGGCGCGGCGGTGGAGTTGCGCATCACGGCCAGCACGCTGGAGGTGCTGCTGCGCCGCCAGCGCATCGCAGCCCATGCGCGCAGCGCCAAGGTCGGCGCCTCCACCACAGTGCCTGGGCACATGCCGGCGTCGCACCGGGCGCACCTGCAGTGGACGCCGGCCAAGCTCATCGCCTGGGGTGAGCGCATCGGCGCGGCCACCGCCGGCGTGGTGCGCTGGCAGATGGCGCACCGTGCGCACCCCGAGCAGGGCTACCGCTCTTGTCTGGGCCTGATGCGGCTGGCCCGGGAATGTGGCGACTAGCGCCTGGAGGCCGCCTGCGCCCGCGCGCAATCCATCCGGGCGCCGAACTACCGCAGCGTCAAGTCGATCCTGGCCTGCGGGCTGGACCGGCAGGACAGCAGCCATCGGCTGGTTGCGACGTCGCGTTTGGCCGCGCTCATCACTGCGGACTTCGCACCCTGGATGAGCAACGTGCGCAGGTAGTCGTCGCCGCGTTTGGTGATCCGCCCGAGTTTGGTCTTGCCGCCGCTGGAGTTTTGCCGGGGCACCAGCCCGATCCAGGCACTGAACTGCGCGCCGCTCTTGAACTGCTTGAAGTCGGCGACGCTGGCCGTCAGAGCAGAGGCGCCGATCTCGCCGATGCCGGTGATGCGAGCGGCCTGCCTGGCCGCCGCATTGCCGCGTACGTGCATGCCAATCGGTAGGCGGCCAGAACTTCGGCATCCCGCTTGCCGGCCACGATCTCACGGATGATCTTCTGGACCGTCAGTCGACGGCAGCTGCCGTGCGGTAGCAGTCGTTGGCGCGGCCGTCATCCCCTTGGGCCTGGGCCAGTTGGGCCAGGGCGCGCCAAGCCTGGCGGCGGGCGCGAGCGGGCAGGCTGTCGTCTTGCACCGCCAACTCCAGCGGCCGCTGGGCTTTGCCCCAGAGTTGGCGCTCCACCAGCACCGCGCCCACGGCGGCCTGCACTGCCGGCTCGGTGGGGTAGGCGCGTTGGGCGGCTTCGATGCGGGGCAGCCAGTCGGCGCTGAGGCCGGCCACGCTGTCCACAAGGGACAACGCCAATTCGGCGCGGCCATCAGCGCCCATGCCGTCCAGCCGGTCCCAGAGTGGTCGCAGCCAGGCCCGGCCGTCTTCCGGCGCACCCAGGCTGGCGGCGCGTCGGGCGGCGCGGGCGGCCACAAACGGGTCACGCTGGTCGGCGCTGTCGAACTGCTGCCAGGTGCGGCGCAGTTGGTCGGCGTCATGCGGTGCGTCCAGCGCTTCGATGGCCAGCGAACGCAGCAGTCCCAGCGCGGCGCTGCGCGAGAACGCCTGGTGGTTGGCCAGCAGGCGGGCGGTGTGCAGGGCGTCCAGCGGCAGGCGGGCTTGGCGGGCGGCCTGCAGGCGCAGGCGCAGGGCTTGGGTGCGGCGGGCCACGCCGGGCGGCAGTTCGGCCAACAGCGCACTGGCGCGGAAGCCATCGCGGTCGTCCAGCGCCCATTCGGCGGCCAGCAGGCGGGCACCGTCGTCGGCCGCCGTGCCGGCCAGTTTGCGGCCAGTTTTGAGGGCACTGCTGAGTGCCACGTCACGCCGGGTGCGGTCTTGCAGGCGGTGCTGGCTGGCAGCGGCCAGCAACTGGGCCAGCATGTCGAACTGGATGTCGGCGGCCAGTGCCGGCACATCACGCCACAAGGCGCTGGCGCGCTGCGCGGCCTTGTGGGCGCGGCCGTAGCGGGCGGCAAAGTACTCGGCCTGGGCCTCACGCAGGGCGGCCTGGGCGGCGCGCTCCAGCCGCAGTTGGCGCCATTCACGGGCCCGCTCGGGCAGGCCGATAAGAGCGTTGACGGCATGCACCGCCGTGACCACGGCAAAGCCGGTGCCGATGGCCAGCAGCAAAAACAGGTTGATGGACAGGTCCAGCCGCCAGGTGTCCCAGTAGAACGAGGCCAGGCCGGCGTTGTCGCCCAGGGTCAGGGCGGCCACCACGGCCACCGTGAACAGCAGCACCAGCCAGATGACGGTGCGCATGTCAGGCGGCTTTGGGTGGGTGGTGGCGGGCCGCGCCGGCGGGTAGGGCCGCGCGTTCGGCCACGGGTTTGGGCACAGATGCCACCAAGGCCTTGGCCAGCTTGGGCGCGCCCATGCCTAACGCCCAGCCTGCGCGGCCGCCAGCGCTGCCAGGGTTTCGTCCGGCCGCGGCAGGCTGAGCTGGCGGGCCTGGCCGCCCACCTGGCGCACCAGCTCGGTGGTCAGGGCCACCCGGCGGGCGCTGGTGTCGAAATAACGCTCCAGCGTGGTTTGCACTTCACGCAAGTCGGACTGCACCGTGTCGTACTGACGAGACAGCAGCGCCAGGCGGGCATTGAGCAGGCGCAGTTTGAGGTTCTCGCGCAAGAACCAGGCTTGGTCGGGCGCCACCAGCATGGCCTCGGGCCGTTCAATGCGGGTCACGCGCACCAGGCTGCGGGCCTCCGTCCAGACCCGGCTGCTGGCGCCAGACCAGGCGGTTTGCGCCCAAGGCAGCCAAGTGGCGGGGTCGGCGCTGACGGTGGCCACCGGGATGGGCGCTGATGCGGCTGCGGCCAGCGCTGCCACCGCGCCCGGCCTGGCTGCAGCCGCCGCAACACCACGCCGCTCGGGCTGCGACAGCAGCGGCAGGTCGTCCACCGTGCGCACCGCTTCATCGAGCTTGATGGTGAGGCTGGCGATGTCGGTGACGCTGACGGCGCGCACCCGGTCCAGATCACGCGCCAGGGCCCGGCGCACCCGCTCTAGCCGGGGCTGGTTGATGCGTGCCAGGCGCTCATCGGCCTGGCGCAGCGCAGCCGCCAGCGGCTCCGCGTTGCCGGTGATGGTGCTTTGCTGCACGGCCACGCGCACAGCGGCATCCAGGTCGGCCAGCACGTTTTCATCGCGGGAGCGGGACAGCTGCTGGATCAGGTCTTCCAGCTGGGTGCGCTGCAATGCGGTCTCGGCCACACGGGCTTCCAGCATGGCCACTTTGGCATCAGCGGCACGGGCCAGGTCTTGGGCTTGTTTGGCCAGCGCGTGGGCCTCGATGGCCTGACCCTGGCTGTCTTGCTGGCGCCGCACCAACTCTTGCTCCAGCGATTTTGTGCGCTGTTGGCCCAGCAGCGCCAGCGTGATGGCCACCACGCTGAGCACACCGGCCAGCGCCAGCGCGATCAAGCCACCCTGCCCCGGCTGGTGCAGTACCGCTGGCAGCGCTGCGGCCAGGCCAGCGGCCGGGCGCGGAGCAGCGTTGACGGGGGTCGGTTCGGTCTCTGTCACGGTTGCAACGATTGTAGTCAGCGGCCCTGTGCGGGCTGGGTGGCAGCGCGGTGGCTGCCGGCGACGCCAGGGCGCCAATGCGGGGCGCAATTCAGGGTCTTGCGGCGCCCACCACAACGCTGGCCACAACACCCGCAACGGCACCTGCCGCAGCAGCAGCGCGCACCGCAGCGGCCACCGCGTCCACGGCCGGCGGCACCTGTTGCACCCGGCCAAAGCCCAGTGCCTGCGCGGCCTGGGCAATGCGGGCATGGGTGGCCAGGGCCAGGGCCTGGTGCCAATCGGCGCCGGGTGCCAGCGCGGACAGATGGTTGGCCGCCTCACTGCTGCTGAACAACCACACATGGGCCGCAGGCCGCGCCAGTGCAGCAGCCAGCAAGGCCTGGCCTGGGGCATCAGGCACCGGCACGGTGCGGCGGTAGGCCTCGACCCAGTGCACCTGTGCGCCGCACTGGCGCAACTGGGTGGACAGCCAATCGCGCCCACCCTCACCCCGCACGATCAGCACCTGCCGGCCTGGCCAGTGCAAACGCCCGACCAGCAGCGCCCACAGGGCTTCCGAGTCAAATTGGCCGGCGCTGGGGTCGGGGGTCAAGACCGCGCTGTCGGGCACACCGGCCTGCAGCAGCGCAAGCCGGGTGCCGGGGCCGGTGCCAGCAGCAATCACGTGCGCCGGCCAGGCCATGCCGGTGGGCTGCAGGGCAAAAAACTGGCCCACCGCGCTGGGGCTGACAAACATCACCACCGCCTGGTCGGGCAGCAAGCGCCAGGCCCGGTGGACCGGGGCGGTGTCGACCGGGCCGTCAATGCCCAGCAGTGGCAAGGCGCCGGCTTGCAGGCCACAGGCTTGCAACTTTGCAACCCATTCAGCCGCTTGAGGCTGGGGCCGGGTGACGACCACGGTCAGGCTGGTCGCGGCTGGGGTTGAGTTGGCCATCACGCCATCACACCAGCGGCCAACAGCGGCCAACAGCGCTCACGCCGGCGAGCTGGCCAGGTAGCCATCCGCACCCTGGCTGCGCAACTGGGCCGCTGCCTGCATGCCCAGCGCAGTGGCGGCTGCGGTGGCATCCGCATCACTGCTGCAGCGGATGCTGGCCTGCGCCTGGGTGCGCAGCAGCGGCCGGCAGACATCCACCGCGTCGCCCAAGGCGGCGGTGATGTGCAGTTGATCGCCCAGCCACACCGCATGCGCGGCCAGCGGCATGCTGCAGCTACCGCCCAATGCACGCGACACCGCCCGCTCGGCATGCACCGCCAGCCAGGTGGCGGCGTGGGTGAGTGTGGCCAGTTGGGCGCGCAGGGTGGTGGCGTCGGCCCGCACCTCAATGCCCAGTGCGCCTTGGCCGGCGGCCGGGATCATCTCAGCTTCAGTGAAGGTGGCGCGGATGCGCTGGGCCAAGCCCAGTCGCTTCAAGCCGGCAGCGGCCAGCACGATGGCCGCAAATTCGCCCGCGTCCAGCTTGCGCAAGCGGGTGTCCAGGTTGCCACGCAGTGGCTCAATGCGCAGGTCGGGCCGCAAGTGCATCAGTTGCACCACCCGGCGCAGGCTGGACGTGCCCACCACCGCGCCCAGCGGCAGGTCGGCCACGCTGGCATGGTGATTGGACACCAGCGCATCCCGCGGGTCTTCACGGTTCAGCACGGTGGCCAGCACAAAACCGTGCGGCAGCTCCATCGGCACATCTTTGAGCGAATGCACCGCCAGGTGGGCACGGCCTTCTTCCAGCGCCACCTCCAGCTCTTTGACCAACAGGCCCTTGCCACCCACTTTGCTGAGTGCGCGGTCCAGGATTTGGTCACCCCGGGTGGTCATGCCCAGCAGGCCCACCTGCAGGCCGAACTGTTGCACCAGCAAGTCCTGAACATGTTCGGCCTGCCACAACGCCAGGCGGCTCTCACGGGTGGCGATCAGGGTGGTGGGGGCAGTGGTGGTGGTGGGCATAAAGGCATCCGGCAAGATGGCCCGATTATCGCTAGGCACTTGCTGGCACAAGCCCGGGCAGAGACCCCAAAGTTGCCCGCAAGTGGCCCCGGCCAAGCCCGGCACAACAGCGCGGCAGGCACCATCAACCGCGCTGGTACGATGCCTCACGGTTGCCGATTGGTAATTTGGTTACTTGTTTGGAGACAACTATGCCGCATGCCCCTGCCCCCAGCACAGGCGCCGCCGCCAGCGCTGCAAAAATCCGCCGTTCTGGCAAACCTGCAGCAGCCACCAAGCCGGCCAAGGTGGACGACGCTGCCACCAAGAACAAGCCGCTGATGGATGACATCCGGTTACTCGGCCGCATCTTGGGTGACGTGATCCGTGAGCAAGAGGGCACGCCGGCATTTGAGCTGATCGAACGGGTCCGGCAACTCTCAGTGGCTTACCGGCTGAAAAAAGACGCCTCGGCCGGCCGGGTGCTGGACCGGCTGCTCAAAAACCTGTCCGCCGACCAGACAGTGAGCGTGATCCGCGCCTTCAGTTATTTCTCGCACCTGGCCAACATTGCGGAGGACCGCCACCATGTGCGCCGCCGCCAGCACCATGACCGCCAAGGCCACTTGCAAGACGGCTCATTGGCCTTGACATTCGAGCGCCTGCACCAGGCCGACATCCGGTCGGCCGATGTGGCGCAGATGCTGAGCCAGGCCTATATCTCGCCCGTGCTGACTGCCCACCCCACCGAGGTGCAGCGCAAGAGCATCCTGGACGCCGAGCGCGCCGTGGCCGAGCTGGTGGGCGCCCGCGATGAGCTGCATGGTGAGCGCGAGCTGCGCGACAACGAGGCGCTGATGCGCGGCCGCATCACCCAGCTGTGGCAGACCCGCATGCTGCGCTATACCAAGCTCACGGTGGCTGACGAGATCGAAAACGCGCTCAGCTACTACCAATCCACCTTCTTGCGCCAGATCCCCAAGCTGTATGCCGAGATGGAGGAGCACCTGGCCGGTTTTGTCGTGCCCAGCTTTTTGCGCATGGGCCAGTGGATTGGTGGTGACCGTGACGGCAACCCCAACGTCACCGCCGAGACCATGCGCATGGCGCTGGCCCGCCAGAGCGAGGTCGCCCTGCGCTTTTACCTGACCGAGGTGCATGCACTGGGCGCCGAGCTGTCCATCAGCCAGATGCTGGCTGGCGTGACACCGGCGATGCAGGCGCTGGCCAATGCGTCGCCCGACAAAAACCCGCACCGTGAGGACGAGCCCTACCGCCGTGCGCTGGTGGGTGTGTACGCCCGGCTGGCCGCCACCCTGCATGACCTGACCGGCACCGAGGCGCTGCGCCACGCGGTGGAGCCACAAGACGCCTACACCGACCCGGCGCAGCTGCTGGCCGATTTGGGCGTGATCGAGGCCAGCCTGCAATCGCACCACGCGCAAGCACTGGTGGCGCCCCGGCTGGCGCCGCTGATGCGTGCGGTGCAGGTGTTTGGCTTTCACCTGGCCACGCTGGATTTGCGCCAAAGCTCCGACAAACATGAAGCCGTGCTGGCCGAGCTGCTGCGCACGGCGCGGCTGCATGCCGATTACTCCTCGCTGGATGAAGCGGCCCGCCGCAGCCTGCTGTTGGGCCTGCTGAACGATGCCCGGCCGCTGCGGGTGCATGGCGCCCAATACAGCGAGCTGGCCCAGGGTGAGCTGGCGATCTTCGAGACCGCCCGCGAAATGCTGACCCGCTATGGCCGCGAGGCCTTGCGCCACTGCATCATCAGCCACACCGAATCCGTCAGCGACCTGCTGGAGCTGCTGCTG
>JAYVLI010000071.1:0-10514 GCA_043759535.1 Betaproteobacteria bacterium
GGCCTTCGTTGGCGATGACGGCGTCCAGCGCCTCCAGCCATTCACGGGTTTCCTGGGCGTCGGTGTCGTTGGCGGCAGCGCCAAGAAAGGATTGCGGCATTGCGGACATCGGTTGTCTCCTCGATCGGGGTCGGGTGGGTGGTGTGACAGGTGGTCTGGCGCGTGATCTGGCAGATAAGCAAAGTCAACGCTTTTGGGCCGGCGCGGAGTTTGGCACAAAGCCTACTAATTTTCAAATGGCGCGAGTTGATTTCGTATTGTGGGAAACCACAACAGGCAGTGATGCCCACCTGTGCAGGTTGTCACAGCAGGGCCACCGGATAATCAGCCGATGATTCCTCCCCAATCCGGCCGCAGCAGCCTTGCTGGTGGCAGCACCACCACCGGCCAGCGTCGTTTGCTGGGCCGCTGGTGGCGGCGCCAGTCACCGGCACGGCAGGACAGGTTGGCCACCTTCGGCCCGTTGGCGTCGGTGTTGCTGTTTCTGGCGGCCATCATTTCGGCCTTCTGGTATTTGCGCAACGAGGAGTTGGAGCGTGAGGTGGAAGCGGTGACCCGCGACACCGAGATCGCCCAGCAGCAAATCCGCTTGCACCTGATCGAGAACCAGGAGCAACTGGTGCGCATGGCGCGCGAATTTGTCACCCGTGAGCTGGAGGTGGCCGACTTCACCCCGCAGGCCACCAGTTTTGCCAATGACCGGCCCGAGATCACCCAGCTGGCCTGGTTGGGCGCAGATCACCAAGCGCGTGCCCGCCACTCGGCCCAGGCGGACCGGGAGGACGGTGCCCTGCCAACGGCTGCGCTGCCCGCCCCGCCCGCACAGCCCGGCAAAGTGACGGGGCCGCGTGGTGCCGCTGTTGGGCCGCCCGGCACCGGCGCACGGCCCGGCACACCTGCTCACACGCTCAACAGCGCGCCCACCAGCGCGCCCAACAGCGCGCTTACCACCACACCCGGTCGCAGCGAGATGGAATGGGCTTTCATCGCCGCCCGAGATTTGCGCCAGCCCATTTACTCCCGCCCGTTCAAAGACAGCCACGGCACGGTGGTGTTCCAGGTCCATGTGCCGATGTTGGCGCGGGGCCAGTTTGCCGGTGTGCTGGTGGCCGACTACAGCGTGGAGGCGCTGCTGCGCCACCATGTCACTTCTGATGTGACCCGCCGCCACGCCATGGCGCTGGTGGACGACGCCGGCCGCCTGGTGGCCAGCAGCGTGATGCCGCTGCCCGACGGGGCGCGCCAGCGCGCGGCCATCGTGCATGACGTACCGGTGGCGCCGGTGGCCAACGGCCTGGTGTTGCGGGGCAGCGGCTACCGCAGCTCAGTGGGCCTGATCGGCAACACCTTGTTCTGGATGGTGGTGGCCTTGTCGGTGCTGACCTTGTGGATGCTGCTGGGCACCTGGCGCCACATGCGCCGCCGCTCGCAAATCCAGGGTGCGCTGGTGCAGGAGACCAACTTCCGACGGGCGATGGAAAACTCCATGCTCACCGGCATGCGGGCGATGGACGTGGAGGGCATGGTCAGCTACGTCAACCCGGCGTTTTGCGCCATGACCGGCTTCACCGATGAAGAGCTGATTGGCCGCAGCCCGCCCTACCCTTACTGGCCGGCCGACCGCATCGACGAAAATACCCGCCTGCTGCAGCAAGAGCTGCAAGGCCGCAGCCCGGCCGGCGGTATTGAGGTCAAGGTGATGCGCAAAAACGGCACGCTGTTTGACGCCCGCATGTATGTCTCGCCGCTGGTGGATGCCCGCGGCCAGCAGACCGGCTGGATGACCTCGATGACCAACATCACCGAGGCCAAACGCATCCGTGACCAGCTCAGTGCGTCGCATGAGCGCTTCACCACTGTGCTGGAGGGTCTGGAGGCGGCGGTGTCGGTGTTGTCGGTGCAGCAGGGTGAGCTGCTGTTTGCCAACCGCTCTTACCGGCTGTGGTTTGGTGCCGATGCGCGTGGCCACGCGCTGCTGGCCACCGGCACCGCGCCCACCTTGCCCATCACCGTGTCAAACCATGATGATGAGGACAACCTGTCCGGCCTGCCCACCCAAGAGCTGACCGGCCAGGCCAACCCGCGGGAGGTGTATGCCCCGTCGCTGGACAAGTGGTTTGACGTGCGCGCCCGCTACCTGCAGTGGACCGACGGCCGGCTGGCCCAGATGCTGATTGCCACCGACGTGACCGCACGCCGCCGCGCCGAAGAACTCGCCGCCCAGCAGGCTGAAAAAGCCCAGGTCAGCAGCCGCTTGATCACGATGGGCGAGATGGCGTCGTCGGTGGCGCATGAGCTGAACCAGCCGCTGACGGCCATCACCAACTACTGCAACGGCATGGTGTCGCGCGTCAAGGCCGACACCATCGACCGCGACGCGCTGCTGGCAGCGCTGGGCAAGACAGCCCGCCAGGCGGAACGCGCAGGCCAGATCATCCACCGCATCCGCGCCTTTGTGAAAAAGAGCGAGCCGCAGCGCCAGCCCTCACAGGCCAAACACATTGTGGAAGACGCAGTCGAGCTGGCTGGCATTGAGCTGCGGCGCCGCAACGTGGCCATCCACCACTACGTGGCCAAGCGCCTGCCCGACATCAGCTGCGACCCCATCCTGATCGAGCAAGTGCTGCTCAACCTGCTCAAGAACGCCGCCGAGGCGATCGACAACGCCGGTATGCCGGCCTCGCGCCGCCACATTGAATTGCGGGTGATTCCACGCCACACCCCGGATGAAGGGGGCGTGATCGAGTTCAGCGTCACCGACATGGGCCCTGGCTTGGCCGAGGAAGTGATCCAACGCTTGTACGAGGCGTTTTTCTCCACCAAGGCCGACGGCATGGGCATCGGGCTGTCGCTGTGCCGGTCCATCATAGAGAGCCACCGGGGTCGGATCAAGGCGCAGAACCTCTACAATGGACCAGCAGTTTCGGGGTGTCGGTTTGCCTTCACCCTGCCGGTTGAAACCGCTGTGCGGCAAGAAGAAATGACCCAGCCGCAAGCCCTGGGCTAAGCCAGAGACCCGCCCGGGGCACGCTGCAAATTGACGTTGCGCACAGCGTCAAAAACCGCCCCAAAGTCGCACCCTCCCCGTTCCCCAGCAGCCCAGCCGCGAGAAGCCATTCATGAGCCTGATTCCAAAAAAGGGTACGGTCTATGTCGTTGATGACGACGAGGCCGTGCGCGATTCACTGCAGTGGCTGCTAGAAGGCAAAGACTACCGCGTCAAGTGTTTTGATTCCGCCGAATCGTTCCTGTCCCGCTTTGACCCGCGTGAGGTGGCCTGCCTGATTGCCGACATCCGCATGGACGGCATGAGCGGGCTGGAGTTGCAAGACCGCCTGCTGGAGCGCAAAAGCCCACTGCCGGTGGTCTTCATCACCGGCCACGGCGATGTGCCCATGGCCGTGACCACGATGAAAAAAGGCGCGATGGATTTCATCGAAAAGCCGTTCAAGGAGGACGAGCTGATCGGCCTGGTGGAGCGCATGCTGGACCAAGCCCGCAGCGCCTTCAGCCAGCACCAAGAGCAAGCCAGCCGCGACGCCCTGCTGAGCCGCCTGACCACCCGCGAGGCGCAAGTGCTGGAGCGCATCGTGGCCGGCCGCCTCAACAAGCAGATTGCCGATGACCTGGGCATCAGCATCAAAACGGTGGAGGCACACCGCGCCAACATCATGGAAAAACTCAACGCCAACACCGTGGCCGACCTGCTGAAAATTGCGCTCGGCGCCAACAGCGCACCGGCCAAGGCCTGAGCTTCAACACGGCGCGCCTTCAGCACGGCGCGCCTTCAGCACGGCGCGCGCTGTCCCTGCGCTGTTTTGACCCGCAAGATCACCAGGCCGCTGCCGCCCAGCGGCCTGCTTTGTTTTTGGAGACCCTGTCATGCCCGCCCAACTGATCAACGGCAGCGCGCTGTCGCAACACCTGCGGGCCGACGTGGGCCGCCGCGCCGCCGCCCTCAGCGCCCAAGGCACCACACCCGGCCTGGCGGTGATTTTGGTCGGGGAAGACCCGGCCTCAGCCGTGTATGTGCGCAACAAGGTCAAGGCCTGCGCCGAGCATGGCCTGCATTCGGTGCTGGAAAAGTACGACGCAGCCTTCAGCGAGGCTGACCTGCTGGCCCGCATCCAGGCGCTCAATGCCGACCCGGCCATCCACGGCATCCTGGTGCAGATGCCGCTGCCCAAGCACATCAACGCGCAAAAAGTCATCGAGACCATCGCCACCAGCAAAGATGTGGACGGCTACTCGGTGCAAAGCGCCGGTGATTTGATGGCCGGCTTGCCAGGCTTCCGGCCCTGCACGCCATTCGGCTGCATGAAGCTGATCGAGTCCACCGGGGTGGATTTGCGCGGCAAACACGCGGTGGTGATTGGCCGCAGCAACACCGTGGGCAAACCAATGGCGCTGCTGCTGCTGCAGGCCAATGCCACCGTCACCATTTGCCACAGCGCCACGCCTGACTTGGGTCTGTTCACCGCCCAAGCCGATGTGGTGGTGGCGGCCGTGGGCCGGCGCAATACCTTGACACGGGACATGGTCAAGCCCGGCGCCATCATCATTGACGTGGGCATGAACCGCGATGAAGCCGGCAAACTGTGTGGTGATGTGGACTTTGCCGGCGTCAGCCTGGTGGCAAGCTGGATCACCCCGGTGCCTGGCGGGGTCGGCCCGATGACCATCACCATGTTGTTGGTCAACACGGTTGAATCTGCTGAGCGTGTCGCCAAGTCAACAAGCGTGACCCGCTGCCTGTCCTACCCGCCGCCTGTCTTACCTGATGCCGCAAGAAAGCCCTGCCGATGACCAACCCCCTGCTCTCACCCGCCGGCCTGCCCGAATTTGACGCCATCCAACCCCAGCACATCGGCCCGGCGCTGGATGTGCTGCTGCCTGCAGCTGTTGCCGCGCTGGAGCGTGCCGTCAGCGCCACTGTGGCGGCAGATTACGACGCCTTGTCCGCTGTGCTGGACGTGCCGCTGGAGCGCTTGTCCCGCGCCTGGAGCGCCGTGGGCCACCTCAATGCGGTGGCCAACAGCCCCGCGCTGCGCGACGCCTACAACGCCAACCTGGCGCGCATCACCGAGTTCCACACCCGTCTCGGCGCTGATGAGCGGCTCTACGCCAAATACAAAGCCGTGGCGCAAAGCCCGGCGGCCCGCACTCTTACACCGGCACGCGCCCAGGCCCTGGCGCACGCGATGCGCGACTTTGTGCTGTCCGGCGCTGAGCTGCAAGGCGAGGCCAAAGCCCGCTTTGCCGCGCTGCAAGAGCGCATGGCCGAGCTGGGCCAGCAGTTCAGCGAGCATGTGCTGGACGCCACCGACGGTTTCGCGCTGTACGCCACGGCCGAACAGATGGTCGGTGTGCCCGATGACGTGTGCCAACAAACCGCCGAGGCCGCCGCAGCGGACGGCAAAACCGGCCACAAGCTGACGCTGCACATGCCGGTGTATTTGCCGGTGATGCAGTACGCCCAAGACCGCGCGCTGCGTGAGCAGCTCTACCGCGCTTACGCCACCCGGGCCAGTGAATTTGGCCCCGCCGTGCAAGACAACGGCCCGCTGATGACCGAGCTGCTGCAACTGCGGGCTGAAGAGGCCACGCTGTTGGGCCATGCCAGTTATGGCCATTTGTCGCTGGTGCCCAAGATGGCCGAATCGCCGGCCCAGGTGACCGGTTTTTTGCGCGATCTGGCGCAACGCGCCCGGCCACATGCCCAGCGCGATCTGGCCGAGCTGCAGGCGTTTTTCAGCGAGCACAACCCAGACGCCGGCGCCATGCAGGTGTGGGACCAGCCGCGTGCGTCCGAAATGCTGAAAGAAGCCCGCTACGCCTTCAGCGAGCAGGAGCTGAAGCAATATTTCACCGAACCGCGGGTGCTGGAAGGCCTGTTCCACATTGTTGAAACCCTGTTTGAGGTGCGCATCCGGCCCGACCAGGCGCCGGTGTGGAATGCCGGTGTGCGCTTCTACCGCATCGAGCGGCCGGCTGTGCAGGGTGCGGGTGACGCCGCATCACAGCTGGTGGGCCAGTTTTACCTGGACCCGTATGCCCGCCCCGGCAAGCGGCCAGGCGCCTGGATGGATGTGGTGCGCAGCCGCTGGTTGCGGCCGGATGGCGACAAGACGGGCGCCACACTGCAAACCCCGGTGGCCCACCTGGTGTGCAACTTTGCGTCCCCGGTGGGCAGCAAGCCCGCGCTGCTGACGCATGACGACGTGATCACCCTGTTCCACGAATTTGGCCACGGCCTGCACCACATGCTGACGCAAGTCGACGAGATGGCGGTGGCCGGCATCTCGGGTGTGGAATGGGACGCGGTGGAGCTGCCCAGCCAGTTCATGGAGAATTTTTGCTGGGAGTGGGAGGTGCTGTCCCGCCTCACCGCCCATGTGGACACCGGCGCCCCGCTGCCGCGCGCGCTGTATGACCGCATGATGGCGGCGCGCAACTTCCAGAGTGGGCTGCAGACGCTGCGCCAAGTGGAGTTCTCATTGGTGGACATGCGCTTGCACACCGAGGTCGGTGCCGCCAGTCGGGTGCAGGCGGTGGTCGATGAAGTGCGGGCCGAGGTGGCAGTCAACCCACCGCCAGTCTTCAACCGCTTCCAGCACAGCTTCTCGCACATTTTTTCTGGGGGTTATTCGGCCGGTTATTACAGCTACAAATGGGCTGAGGTGCTGTCGGCGGATGCGTTTGCAGCCTTTGAGGAGCAAGGCGTGTTCAATCCCGCTGTGGGCCAGCGCTTCCGCCGCGAGATTTTGGAAGCGGGTGGCAGCCGGCCGGCGATGGACAGCTTCAAGGCCTTCCGCGGCCGCGAGCCCAACATCGACGCCTTGTTGCGCCACCAGGGCATGGCTTGAGCGTTGGCGGCCGGCCGCAGCACCATCAAAATAGCCGCTATGACACCGCATCACCCTGCCCGCTGGCTGCCCCACAACCCGACCACCACGCTGGGCGTTGCCACGGTCGTGATGGTTTCACTGTTGACCACCGGCCCTGCCCAGGCCCAGTACAAAGTGGTGGGGCCTGACGGCAAGATCACCTACACCGACAGGCCGGGTGCAGCACCCGGCGCCCAGGTGCAGGCGCTGCGGCCCACCGGTGGTGCAGCGGCCAGCCCCGGCGCAAATGTCACCAATGCCGCCTTGCCGGCTGAGCTGCGCCCGCTGGTGGCCCGCTTTCCGGTGTTGCTGTACACCAGCGCCGACTGCCCACCGTGTGAGGCTGGCCGCAAGCTGCTGCAGCAGCGTGGTGTGCCGTTCAATGAACGCAGCGTGAGCAGTGATGACGACATCGCCGCGCTGACCCGCCTGACCGGTGGCCGCAGCGTGCCGGCAGTGACTGTGGGCGCGCAGGCCTTGCGCGGGTTTCAAGAGGCCGACTGGCACAGCACGCTGGACCTCGCGGGCTACCCACGCACGTCCCGTCTGCCGGGCAACTACCAGCCACCCGCCAGCGCACCGCTGGTGGCGCGCAACGCGGTGGAGGCACCGGCGGCGGCACCGTCATCCAACCCGTCATCCAACACATCCACAAGCCCGGTGGACCGCACCCCGGCGGCTTTGCCAGCCGCCGCAGGCGGCATCCGCTTCTGACGCAGCAGCCCAGCCCGCCTGCGCCGCATTGGCGTTAGGCCGGCTCGTCCGCCCCAAACACTTTTTGCAGGCCACGCGCCACCCAGCTGCCACCGCCCACTGCCGCGCCCATCAGCCAGAACAGTGCGCCCGGCCCCAGCGCAGTGCCGGCCAGGCCAAATGCCAGCGGCATCACGCTGCTGGAGAAGTTGATGGCCATCGAGCGGAAGGCAATCGCCTCACCATGCCGATGGGCCGGCGTGAGGTGGTGCAAGGTGCTCATGATCATGGGCTGCACGGCACCCAGCGTCAGCCCCAGCAGCAGCGCGCAGCCGCCCATCAACCAGGGTGTGGTGGCAAACGGGTAGACCGCAAACACCACGCCGGTCAACACCATGGCCGTGCGCAGCACCGTCACCTCACACAGCCGGTGCGCCAGCAGCGGGATGGCAAAACGCACCAGCGTCACGGCCGCCGTGAAGGTGCCCAACACCAGGCCGATGGTGGACGCGCTGTAGCCGCGTGCATGGCCCAGCACCGGCACCGCAAAACTGTGCACATCCCAGCTGGCCGACAGCAGCCAGTTGACAAACAGCAGGCGCTTCATGCCGGGTGCGTCCAGCAAATCCCAGCGGCTGCGGCCGGCACCACGCGGCGCCAGCGCCAGCGGTCCGGCCTGCATCGGCACCCAGCGGCTGACCACCAACGACACCAGCGGCAGCGCCAGCAGCAGGCTGTAGGCTGCTGCATAACCGCCAGCGTCAATCATCAAGCCGGCCGCCACCGGCCCCACCACATTGGCCAGTGAGGGCGCCATGCCCAACCAGCTGAACACCCGCAGCCGCTCGGTGGGCGTGCTGGCCAACTGGCTGGCGGTGCGCTGAATGCCGATGAGGCCCACGTTGGTGCCCACGCCCGAGGCCGCTGCGCCCACGCAGTGCAGGCCAAATTGCCACCAACCCGGCAGCCAGCAAGCGACCACGGCACAGGCCGCGCCAAACATCGTGCAGCCCACCGCCACCCGCAGCGGCCGGTGGTAACCGTGGCGGTCGGCCATGCGGCCGGCGCCCATGGCCGTGAGCACCGGCAACGCGGCAAACAAGGCCAACAACACCCCCACCGCCCAGGCGCTGTAACCCGCCTGCAAGGCCTGCAGCGGTGCGGCCATGCGCTGGCCGGCCATGGCGCCGTGCAGGGCAATCTGACCGACGATCAGCAGCGGCAGTACCTGGGCGGTGTGCTGCGGGCCCAGGCTTGGGTTGGCGGTACCCGGTGGGGGTGGAGGCGGAGCTGAGGGTGGGCCGACGGACATGGCCGCTCAAGCGTCGGGTTGGGTTGGCGCGCTGCCACTCGGGTCGGCATCACCGGGCCCATCCCGCTCCGCATCCAGCGCCTCAGTGGTGCCCGGCAGCAACTGCTGCACCCGGTGCTCGGGCAGCGACTCGACCTGGCGCAGCGTGCGTGTCATCACCCGGGTGCGCACGGCGGCCTGGTCGATGCTGTTGCTGGCTTCGTCCAGCTTTTTCTTGGTGCGGGCCAGCACCTCGCCAAACTTGCCAAACTCGGTTTTCACTGCGCCCAGCACCTGCCAGACCTCGGTGCTGCGATGCTCCAGCGCAAGCGTGCGGAATCCCATCTGCAAGCTGGTCAAAGTGGCCAGCAAGGTGGTGGGGCCGGCCAGCGTGATGCGGTGCTCACGCTGCAGCGCCTCGACCAGGCCGGGCCGGCGCAGCGCTTCGGCATACAGGCTTTCGGTGGGCAAAAACAAAATGGCGAAGTCGGTGGTGTGCGGCGTGGCGATGTATTTGTCGCGGATGCTGCGGGCCTCCAATTTGAGCCTGGCCTCCAGTGCGCGGGCGGCCAGCTCCACCGCCGGCGCGTCGGCCCGCTCTTGGGCGTCCAGCATGCGCTCGTAGTCGTCCCGCGGAAACTTGGCATCGATGGGCAGCCACAGCGGGGCGGGTGCGCTGCCGTCGGCTGATGGCGCCTGCCGACCGGGCAATCGGATGGCAAATTCAACCCGGGCGCCGCTGCCGGGCACGGTTTCCACATTGGCGGCGTACTGCTCGGGTGTGAACACCTGCTCCAGCAGGCCAGCCAGTTGCACCTCACCGTAAATGCCGCGCGATTTGACGTTGCTCATCACCCGGTTGAGGGCGCCCACATCCCGCGCCAGCACCTGCATGTCGCCCAGGCCACGATGCACCTGCTCCAGCCGCTCGGCCACCTGCTTGAAGCTTTCACCCAGGCGCTGCTCCAGCGTGGCGTGCAGTTTTTCGTCCACTGTGGCGCGCATTTGCTCCAGCTTGGCCTCGTTGCCTTGCTGCAGCGTGGCCAGGCGGCCGTCCACGGTGTGTTGCACATCGGCCAGGCGGCGCGCCAGACTGTCACCCAGGGTTTGCAAGGCCAGATCTTGGGCTTGACGGGCCGCCTGGCCTTGCTGCACCAATTGGGCGGCCACCTGCTGCAGCGAGGTGGCCACTTGCTGCTGCACCGCTGCCAACTGGGTGCGGAAGCTGTCGATCTGCTCGTTTTGGGTGCGGGCCACATCACCGCCCTGGGCCAGCAAGGCTTGCTGCAGCAGAGTGATGGATGCCGCCAGTTCTTGCCGGGTGGCACGGGCGCTGTCTTGCTGCTCGGTGCGCTCGGCGCGCGCCAGGCGTTCGGCCAGCTCGGCCTGGGCTGCGGCCTGGGCAATGGCCTGGGCTTGCAACGCTTGTTGCAGCGCATCGGTGCCCGGGCGCCGCAGCAGCAGCACGATCAGCAGCACCAGCGCCAGCCCCACCACGCCCAAGATCACCCAATCCAACCACCAATCGCTCATGGCAGGATTGTCTCAGCCGAAATCTGCGCGGGCCGGCGCGGCGGGGACAGCAAGAGCCGCCCAAACGCAGCGGGCCAAAAAACACAGCGGGTGTGCAGCCTCGCAGCCGC
>JAYVLI010000072.1:0-15005 GCA_043759535.1 Betaproteobacteria bacterium
CTCGTCGATGATCTTGGTTTCGATCGGCGCCTTGATCACCTCCACGATCTTGCGGCCCAGGCCGTTGACCAGGGCGTAGCCCAGGATGATGTGCAGCACGATCACCACGCCCACACCCACCGGGTGTTTGTTGACTTGGCGTTGCTGGTCGGCGTAATTCATCGGTGGGGGCCTGGGCAAATCGGAATGCTGCGCAGTATTTCGGCATTGCAATCGATTGCAAATTGGCAGAAACCCGAGGCTTGAAGGGCGAATCCATCAACTTGCGGCCAGCGCGCCAACCACCGCAGCAGGGCTGCGCTCAGCTGTCGGCCAAGCCCACCACCTGGTTGCGCCCGGCCAGCTTGGCGCGGTACAGCGCCTGGTCGGCCAGGCTGTACAGCGCGCCCACCTCGTACGGCGGGGCCTGGGTCAGGCCGATGCTGACGGTCACGGTCAGGCCGCTGGCCAGTTGGCCCCAGGGGTGGCGCAAGACCCGCTCGCACAGCCGCTCACACGCCTCTTGGGCACGGGCGGGTGGCATGTCGGGCAGCACGATCAAAAACTCCTCCCCGCCGATGCGGGCGATCAGGTCTGCGCTGCGGGTGTTTTCACGCAGCAGTTGTGCCACGGTCACCAGCACCCGGTCACCCAGCGGGTGGCCAAAGCGGTCATTGATGTCTTTGAAGTAGTCCAGGTCCACCATCGCCAGGGCCAGCGGCTGGGCGGCCGCTGCGGCGGCGGCCAGCAGCAGCGGCAGGTGCTCGTCCAGGTAGCGCCGGTTGCCCAGGCCGGTGAGGGCATCCTGGCTGGCGTGCAGCGCCATCAGCGCCGCCTGGGCACGGGCGGCTTGGGCGTCTTGGCGGGCCCGCTCGGCCTCCACCCGGGTGACCAGTTGCACCGATTGGGCCTTGAGCTGGCGCGCAGCCCGCTCGCGCTGCAGGCGCTCGTAGCGCTCCAGATGGTCCAGCGCCTCGGCGCCCAGGCCCAGCCGGCGGCAGGTGTTGTACAGGGTGTGGTGCAGCCGCAGCCGGGTGGCTTGCGGCAGGTTGCTGCCACCATCCACCAGCACGGCCTGCAGCAAATCCAGCGCCGGCTGCGGCTGGTCGCGCTGCAGCAAGGCCTCGGCCATGGTGCAGCGGATGCGCCAGCCTTGTGCGGCGTGGCCTTGTGCTTGCGCCAGGGTCAGCGCCTCTTGCAAGGCAGCGTCGGCTTCGTCCAACAGGCCTTGGTGTACCAGCACCTCGGCCAGGTTGCCCACGGCATGCACGCTGAAAAACGGGTCGGGGTGCAGCGCCCGCATGGCCTGGGCGCGGCGGGCATAGGTTTCGGCGCGGCCCAGCACGGCACTGGCTTCGTCAGGCGAGACACCGCGCAGCAGGTGGTAGGCGCCAATCGTCACCGCCGCCAGGTTGTTGAGGGTGACGGCGCGGTGGTAGGCCTCACCATGCCGCTCGGCGTGGGCCAGGGCCTCCAGCATCAGGCGCTCGGCCTGCCAGGGGTCACCCATGCGCTCAAAACAGGCGGCCATCAGCCCCAGTGCCAAGGCCTCCTGGCCAGCGTCATTGGTGGCATCAGCCAGGCCGCAGGCCTCACCGGCCAGGGCCAGGGCCAGATCGAAGCGGCCAGTCTCGGCTGCAGCCAGGGTCAGCCAGCGCAGCAGCTCTTGGCGGGTCTGCGCCCAATCGGCATGCTGGGTCAAGGCCAGCAGCGGCTCACCCAGCGCAATCAGCGGGCCCAGCTGGCCCAGCCGGTAGTGAAAGTAACAAGCCAGGTGGCCGGCTTCAATCTGGTGTGACGGGTTGGCCGCGCTTTGGCGCGCGGCCAAGGCGTGGGCCAGGCCGTTGCTGAGGTCCCCACTGGACCGGGCTTGCCGGGCGCGGGCCAGGCGGTCGGTGCTGCTGCCCTGCCCGTCAGCATGGATCATGGTGACCGAGGCAGGCGCTGTGCCCGGTGCAGGTGGCGCGTTTTGCACAGGCGGCCCATGCGGCCCATGCGGCACAGGGGCAAACCGGGTGGATCGGTCAGGCGTTGTGATCGACATGGCAGAACTGACACCCGCAATGTGCTGGCCAGGATGGGCGCGGCACAGGCTACGACAGTTCGGTTGGCGCTCATGTCTGGCTTGGCACGCAGCACACTCAAAATCTCCGAAAACTCACATTTGTCACATTTTATCACTTATTGGTAACGGCTTGGCTGCAGCAGCCTGGCCTGTCAGCCAGGGGCAAACCCCGTTGTACGCCGCCGCCCGGGGCGGATGCAAGGCTGAATCAAGGCCTTGGCGGGGCGGGTGCGGCGGGCGGATAGGCCAGCAGCGCGGCGTCCACAGGCGTGGCCAGCGGCAGCGGGATGCTGCTGCGGCGCGCCATCTCGGCACGCACCAGGTCGGTCCAGCGTGTGGACCCCCGGGCTGAGGGCGAGGGCAAACGCCGGCAGGGCGTTTTCAAACGCAAGGCCACGCGCACTGCGGCGGCCTCGCAGGTCAAAGTTGCCGATGCCCGCACCGGCATCGGCGCCCTGGGCAGGCGCCATCAACACCAGCGGCAATGCCAGCGGCAACACCAGCGGCAGCACCGCTGCCGCAGCTGGCAGCACCCGGCGCAGGGTGGCCGGCAAGGCCAACGCCGGGCTTGGCACTCAAGGTGCCGGGCAAGCCGGCATGAAGGTGCGTGTGCCCACGGTGGTGGCGCTGTCGTCGGCACCGCCGGTGTTGACGGTGTGGGTGCAGCCATAAGCCGCTGCGGCCACGGTGGCTTTGGTCAGCACGTCATCACCGGCCGGCTTGGTGCCGGTCTCCACCCAGGCCACCATGTCCTTGAAGGCGTTGACCTGCTCCACCACGGTGAAATCACAGTGGCTGGGCGCACGGATGGCGCGTTGCACCAGCCAGGCGCCGTTGCCTTTGGCCACGGTGCGGTTGCGGTAGATCTGCTCCATGCTGAAGGGCACGTACATGTCACCCAGGGTGTGGATGCTGACCACCGGAATCTTGAACTCGCCGTTGACCTTCGGGATCCAGCGCAGGCCGTCGGTGCGCAGGCGGTTGGCAGTGGCCACATCGGTCCAGCGCGGGATGCTGGCATTCAGGCTGGCCTCCTCGGCAGTGAGCGTGATGTCGTTGTCCGTCTGGTAAACATAGCGGTGGGTGTCCAGCACGGATTGCGTGAGGATGCCGGTGATGGTGCCGTCACCACCAAAGGTGCCCCACACCACGTTTTGCAGGCCGCTGTTGCCAAAGCCTTCATTGAAGATGGGCCGTTCACCACCGGTCAGGTTTTTGACGATCTCACGCAGCTTCAGGCCTTGCGCGGTGGGCACGGTGCTGAAGGTGGTGAACATCGCTGCGCGTGTCAGTGCAGCGATGTCGGCAAACGACGACAACGGGTAGCTGGGCAGACCGGCCAGGGTTTGCGCGGCGGCCTGGTAGTTGCCGAAATAGTTGAACAGGTCGGTATCACCCACCACGCCGCACATGGGCACCGCACCGCTGTACTTGACCTTGTGGACAGCGGTGGCGTAGGCCTCGTCTTCAATGGCCGCAGCCGTGATGTGGCCGCCCATTGAGTGGCCCATGATGTAGGTCTTGGTCGGGTCGGCCAGGGTGCGGCTGTTGGCGGCGGCAATCTTGTTGAAGTTGAGCACCAGGTTGTTGGTGTCCTCCACCCCGGCGCGCACGTCGTAGTAGTTTTTGCTGTAGCTGGACGCGACCCAGGCGTAACCGTTGTCAATCAGGTAGCGGCGCACCGACGGTGTGGTGACCACCAGCGTTGCACCAGTGCCGGCGTAACCGTGGGCATAGACCACCAGCTTGCCATTCCAGTTCTTGGGCACCTCCACCCGGTAACCGGCGCCGTCCAGCGTGCCGGTCCAGCGGTCGGTCTCGCCAGCGGCGTTGGCCAGGGCTTTGAAGCTGGGCTTGCCGGCGGCCGAGGTTTCAAAGTCAGCGTATTTGTCCGCCGCTTGGGGGGTGAAGACGCGGGCATCGTGCGGCCGGGCTTGTTCTGCCACCACCACCGGCGGCACCACCACTGGCGGGGCGACCTCGGATGTGGGGCTGTCGCTGCCACCGCAGGCCGCCAGCAGCAGGGCGCTGGTCAGTGCGGTCAGGCGGGCGTGGATGTGTGGGCGCATGGCGTGTCTCCGAAACATTGTTGTGGTTGGCTGCTGGTGGCAGATCGGCCAGCCAGCGCCAGCGCAGTGTCAGGCCGTGCGCGGATGGGCGTGACGGGGCTTTCCCGCTGTGGCCGGTCACCCGGGCGACAGTGCCGCCGGCCCGGTTGCCCTGGCGCTGGCCCCGCGTCCGGCACACTCGCGGCCATGCCCAGCAGCCCAAACCACGCCCAGCTCAAACACCTCAGCCCTGGCTGGTATGCCGTGGTGATGGGCCTGTGCGGCCTGGCGCTGGCCTGGCAGCGCGCCCGCCCGCTGATGGGCGACGCCGCCGGCCATGTGGCCTTGCTGGTGGGCGGGCTGGCGGCCGCCGTGTTTGCCGTGCTGGCGCTGGCCACGCTGCTGCGCGCTCAACACCACCCGCAAGCCTGGGCTGAGGACTGCCGCCACCCGGTGCGCCACACCCTGGTGGCTACCTTGCCGATTGCGCTGATCCTGCTGGCCGCCGTGGCAGTGGCCGAGCTGGGCCCAGGCCCCGCCGCGCAGGCGCTGTGGTGGGCCGGCGTGCTGGCCCAGTTGGCCACCACCGTGTGGGTGCTGGCGCGCTGGTGGCGCCCACCTGCGGCGGGTGGCCTGCAGTGGGCCAGCGCCACACCGGCGCTGTTTTTACCGATCGTCGGCAATGTGCTGGTGCCGCTGGCCGGTGTGCCGCTGGGCCATGCGGATTGGTCGGCCGCGCAATTGGGCATCGGCGTGATGTTCTGGCCGGTGGTGCTGGGCTTGATCGTGGCGCGCATCGCCATCACCGGCTTGTGGCCGGATCGGCTGCTGCCGTCAGCCTTCATTTTTATCGCGCCACCGGCGGCGGTGGGCCTGGCCTTGCTGCAACTGGGCGCACCGCTGCTGTTGGTGTGGGGCTTGTGGGGCATGGCGCTGTTTTCGCTGCTGTGGGTGGGCACGCTGCTGCCGCGCATCGCCAAGCTGCCGTTCAGCCTGGCGCACTGGGGCATGAGTTTTCCGCTGGCGTCACTGGCCGCGTTGACGCTGCGGTTGGCCACGCCTGGCACTGCACTGGCAGTGCTGGGGCCGGTGCTGCTGGCCTTGGTCTCGCTGGTGGTGCTGGCCCTGCTGCTGGGCACCGTGCGTGGCCTGCGTGATGGCACGCTGCTGGCGCCCGAGCCACTGTTGATGCTGAACCCGGTGACGCCCTGAGACCCTGAGCGCTGCGATGGTGAACACACCGACCCACCCACCGCCCAACAACCCGGCCGCTGATCTGGTGGTGGCCTGCTTGTGCGCCGGCTGGTGCAGCACCTGCGAAACCTACCGCCCAGTGCTGCGCCAACTGGCCAGCCAGCAACCGGCCTGGCTGGTGGCGTGGATCGACATCGAGGACGATGCCGACGCACTGGGCGACGACGCGCTGGACATCCAGACCTTCCCCACCCTGCTCTTGCTGCGTGCCGGTGTGCCGCTGTTTTATGGCCCGCTGCTGCCGCAAGCGGCAACGCTCAGCCGCCTGCTGGCCGCCGTGGCCAACAACAGCCTGGCCCCCAGCGCAGCGGCCAATGCGCCAGCAGCGATGGCCGCCGCCGTGTGGCGGCTGGCACCGCAGCGCTTGCTGGCGCCATGACCCCAGTACGCTGACCCAAGCGCGGTGACCGCGCCGCTACCATCCCGGCAAACACGCCTCGCACCAAACACCGTCTCGCCACACCCCGCCTGGAGGCCTGCCCATGATCCGCCGCCGCACTGCCCTGAGCCTGGTCCTGCCGCTGTCCTTGTCACTGCCGGCCCTGGCACAACGCAACAAAGACAGCCTGGTGCTGGCCATGACACTGGAGCCGCCCGGCCTGGACCCCACCGCTGGCGCGGCCGCAGCCATTGCCGAGGTGGTGCAGTACAACGTGCTGGAGACACTCACCAAGATCCGCAGCGATTCCAGCATCGGCCCACTGCTGGCGCACAGCTGGACAGTGACCCCCGACAACAAAACCTGGGCCTTCCATCTGCGGCCCGGGGTGACCTTTCAAAACGGTGAGCCGTGCAATGCGGCCAGCGTCAAGTTCTCGTTTGAGCGGGCGGCAGCGGCGGATTCGACCAACAAAGACAAAGCGGTGTTTGCCAACATCGTCAACATCCGCGCCACTGACGCGTTGACGGTGGTGATCACCCTCAAGAACACCAACCCCGACTTCCTGTTCCAGATCGGCCAGGCCACCGCTGTGATCGTGGAGCCCAAAAGTGTGGCCACCAACGCCACCCAACCCGTGGGCACCGGGCCTTACAAACTGGAGAGCTGGACCAAAGGCAGCGCGTTGGTGCTGGCACGCTGGGATGGGTTCAGGGACGTGGACCAAGTGGCGCTGCGCCGCGTCACCATCCGCTTCATCAGCGACGCAGCGGCCCAGGTGGCCGCGCTGCTGGCGGGGGATGTGGACTTGTTCCCGCGGGTGTCGGCGGCGCGCTCGCTGGCGCAGTTCAAGGCCGACAAACGCTTTCAGGTGCTGGTGGGTGGCTCACGCGCCAAGACCATCGTGGCCATCAACAACAAGAAAAAGCCGCTGGACGATGTGCGGGTGCGCAGTGCCATTGCCTGTGCCATTGACCGCAAGCAGGTGGTGGACGGTGTGGCCGATGGCTTTGGCACGCCCATCGGCAGTTTTTATGTGCCCGGTGCGCCGGGTTATGTGGACCTGACCAGCGTCAACGCCTACAACCCCGACAAAGCGCGGGCGCTGCTCAAGGAGGCCGGCATCAGCACCCCGCTGGAGCTGAGCCTCAAATTGCCACCCACCCCCTATGCCCGCCAGGGCGGCGAGGTGATTGCCGCGATGTTGGCCAAGGTGGGCATCCATGCCAAACAAGAAAGCGTGGAATGGGCGCAGTGGCTGTCGGGGGTGTATGCCCAAAAGGCCTACGACCTGACCATCATTAGCCATGTGGAGCCGCTGGACTTTGGCAACTTTGCCCGGCCTGGGTATTACTGGAACTACGACAGCCCCAAGTTCAATGCGCTGTGGGCCCGCATCAATGCCACCGCCGATGCACCGCAGCGCCTGAAACTGCTGGCCGAGGCCCAGCGCCTGGTGGCCGACGACGCGGTGGCCGCCTACCTCTACCAGCCCACCTGGATCACCGTGGCGCATGCCAAGCTGAAAGGGGTGTGGACCAACATGCCGATTTTTGCCAACGACCTGGCCGCGCTGCGCTGGGCTTGACACGCCGTGGCCCACACCAGCGCCCCTGAGGTAGACCCGCCGTTCGATCCCGCGTTTGACCCCGCGTTTGATCCCGCGTTCGATCCCGCGTTTGATCCCTTCGGCAACGCCATCACGCTGCAGCACGCCAGCAGTGGGCGGGCAGTGCGTGACTTCATCCTGGGCTTCATCGGCTACCAGCCACGCATCCTGGCCGTGCTGGGTGTGGCTGACACCGACCACAGCCTGATCGTGCAGACCTGCGCCGCCGCACTGCACCTGTTCAGTGAATCCCCAGGCGGGCCGGCCAAAGCGCTGCAGCATCTGCGCACCGCCGCTGCGGCCGGCTTGCCCAACACGGCCCGTGAGCGGCAGTTGGCCGCTGCGGTTGCGCATTGGGCCAAGGGCGAAACCCAGGCCGCACTGGCGCTGCACGTGGCCCTGACGCAGCAACATCCACGGGATCTGATGGCCGTCAAACTGGGCCAGTACCACGCCTTCAATGCCGGTGATGCACCCGCCCTGCTGCGCCTGGCGCTGCAAGCCTTGCCAGCGGCTGCCGATGTGCCGGCGCTGCACGGCCTGCTGGCGTTTGGTTATGAGCAATGCCACTTGCTGCAAGACGCCGAAGCCAGCGCCCGCCACGGCTTGGGCCTGGACCCCACCGACCCCTGGGCGCAACACGCACTGGCCCATGTGCTGCTGACCACCGGCCGGCTGCAGCAAGGGCGCAATTTTTTGCAGCAGGCCAGCACCGGCTGGCAGGGCTTGACCTCGTTCATGCGCTGCCACAACTGGTGGCACCTGGCGCTGTTCCAGATCGAGCTGGGCGAGGACGCCGCCGCCCTGGGCCTGTACGACAACCAGGTCTGGGCTGTGGACAAAAGCTACTCGCAAGACCAGGTGGGTGCAGTGTCACTGCTGGCGCGGCTGGCCTTGTCAGGCGCACTGCCGGCAGAGGCCACCAACAGCCGCTGGGCCGAGTTGGCCAGCCACCTGGCGGGCCGGGTGGCCGACCAGGTGCTGCCGTTTCTGGACCTGCAATACCTCTATGGCCTGGCCCGCGCCGGCCTGCCCGAGGCCGCTGTACTGCTGGCCAACATCACCCGCTTCGCCCCCCAGGCCCCGGCTGACAGCCGCTCCGCCTGGTGCCGCGTGGCGGTGCCCGCCGCCCGTGGCCTGGCTGCCCATGCCCACGGCCAGTGGGCTGACGCGGCCGAGCAGTTGGCCTTGGCGCTGCCGCAACTGACGCTGATTGGTGGCAGCCATGCCCAGCGTGACTTGTTTGAGCAAATCCACCGCGACGCGTTGCAGCGCAGCGGCCAAGTGGTGGCGTTGCAAAACCTGCTGCAGCCGCAGGCCAATAACCAACCGCAAAGTCTGCGGTTGCAGCGTCAGTTGCAAGCGGTGTACACGGACCTGGGTTTGGAATTGCCAACACGGCGCTGCATGCAGCACTGAGTCCAGCGCTGCGCTCAGCGCCAGCGCAACCCGCAGGCTACTGCGCGGCCACCGGGTCCAGCGGCCCCGGCACCGCGTCCGGCACCACACGCGCTTGCACTGTGCTGGGCTGCGGTGGCAGCCCGCCCAGGTGCGCGACGTCGGCCCAACCGTCGATGTGCAGCCGACCACCAGACCAGTGCAACCGGTTGATGCCGGTATTGGGAATCTCGCATTCGCGTGGGCCCGTGAGTGACAGGCCGTGCGCGCTGCGCCACAACATGTCCAGCACTCCACCGTGGGTGACCACCACCACCCGCTGGCCAGCGTGGACGGCCAGCAGCGCCTGCAGTGCAGCCATGGTGCGGGCGTGGAAGGCGGTATTGCTTTCGCCGCCCTGCGGCAGACTGTAATCGGCCTCGTGGCGCAGCCACTGGGCCCACAAATCCGCATGTTGGCTGCGGATGGTGGGCACATCCAAACCCTCCAGAATGCCAAAGCCCTGCTCACGCCACAGCGGGTCGATCTTGGCACTGCAGCCTTGTGTATCGGCCACCGCCTGGGCGGTCTGACGGGTGCGCAGCAGGTCGCTGACGATCAGTGCATCCACCGGCTCAGCGGCCAGCCGTTGGCCCAGCCGGCGCGCTTGCTCCAGCCCCAGCGCGTTGAGCGGCACATCAATCTGGCCCTGGAACCGGTGCTGCCGGTTCCAGTCGGTTTCACCATGGCGAATCACGATCAACGAGGTCATGCACGGCATTGTCGGTTCTGGCCCTCACCGGCTGCGTGACAACAACAGTCCACCACACGGCCAATTCTGGGCATGTGGCCGCCACGCGCCACGGCGGTGGACAGTGCCTTGTTTCACTTGGGCATGATCACGCTGTCGATCACATGGATGACGCCGTTGTCGGCCACGATGTCGGTTTGTGTGACCTTGGCGTTGTCCACCGCCACACCGCCGGCGGTGGTGACGGTGATGTCGCTGCCCTGCACGGTTTTGACCTTGCCCGCCTTCACATCTTTGGCCATCACCTTGCCGGCCACCACGTGGTAGGTCAACACTGCGGTGAGCTTGGCTTTGTCCGCCAGCAGCGCATCCAGATCGGCCTTGGGCACTTTGGCAAAGGCAGCGTCGGTGGGCGCAAACACGGTGAACGGGCCCTTGCCTTTCAGGGTGTCGACCAGCCCGGCCGCTTGCAGCGCGGTGGCCAGGGTCTTGAAGCTGCCAGCGCCCACTGCCGTGTCGACGATGTCTTTGGCTTGGGCCAGGTTGGTGCCTAACAGGCTGCCGCACACGGCGGCCACGGTCAACAGTTGCTTGATCATCTTGAACTCCAAAAATAGGCCGGATCGGCGGGTTGGTGCCGCTACACCGCAAGTCATGCCTGGATTGCAGCAACACGCCAAATAATGTAGACCGTTCAGTTCACGTAACGAACTGTGCAGTTCAAAGACTACCTTGCAGGTAGCGTCAAGACTGGTCAGTTTGGCATCAACCCATCCACTGCGCCCAGCCGCCGCGTCAAACCAGCAGCGGCTTTTGCATGAACACACTCAGCGGGTCGTCCCAATAATCGCCAAACGGGCCGCAGCGCACAAAGCCACTGCGGGCATACAGCGCCAGTGCGGCGTGCTGCAGCGGGCCAGTCTCCAGCTTGAGTTGGCGGCAGCCACGCGCCACCGCATGCTGCTGCAGCAGCGCCAGCAGGGCCGGCGCCACACCCTGGCCACGTGCAGCGGGCTGCACCACCATGCGTTTCAGCTCCCCAAAATCAGGCCCTAACACGATGGCGGCGCAGCCCAGCACCTGGCCCCGCGCACCCCGCGCCACCGCAAACAGCACGTTGGGCAGCAGCAACGACGTCAAATCCAGCGCATGGCAGCTCTCGGGTGGGTAGAGGCTGGCCTGGTAGGCGTCGAGGTCGGCAATCAGCGCCAGCACGGCTGGCTGGTCGGGTGTTTCCAGCGCAATCTGCAGGGCGGCTTGGGCTGCGGGCCGGGGCATGCGGATCTCCTGTCGGGGGTTGCGGTTGCGGGTGTGGTGACACGGCCCAATCATCCGCGTTGCCGCCCGGCATGGCAGCGCCCAGCGTGACCGATGCCGCAGCCAACCTGCGGCTGCGCCACCGCACCCCCCATCCTCGCCAGCCAGGGTGACGCGCCACCAGCCCACGCCGCTACAGTGATGGGTTGTGTTTTGCCAGTCGGGTGATCCCGGCAACCGCATGCCTCTTGCTGCTGACCGCCGGTTTGTCTGGGCCACCACATGGCTGGTGGCTGGGCTGTGCGCCACGGCGGCCCATGCCCAGGGCCTGCCGCTGGACGAACAACTGGCCGCCAGCCTGGCTGCGCTGCCAGCGCCGCTGGTGGCGCCGCGCGCGCCGCAAAGCCAGGTGGTGCCGTCACAAGTGCTGCGCTGGCGCCAGGAGGCGCAGGCGCTGGAGCACGGCGAGAACGGGCTGCCACGCGACCCGGCACGCGCCGCCACGCTGTATTGCCAGGCCGCACGGCATGGTGATGCAGAAGCCCAGTTTGCGCTGGGCTGGATGTTGACCAACAGCCGCGGCATCGAGCGCGACGACGCGCAAGCCGCGCACCTGTTCCAGGCCGCTGCCGAGCAAGGCATGCCACAGGCGGAGCGCATGTTGGCCTCGATGGGCACACCGCGTGGCGCACCACCGCCCTGCTTGACAGCGCCACCGTTTGAGCCGCCGCAAGCCGCCTCAACTTTGCCCAGCAAAGCCACCAAACCCGGCGCTGCCACCGTGCTGGCCGCTGCACCGCCGCCGCCCCTGCCGGCCAACGCGCCAGCGCCCATCGTCAACTTTGTGCAGTTGGTGGCGCCCGACTACAAGCTGACGCCACAGCTGGTGTTGGCCATCATCGCGACGGAAAGTGGTTTCAACGCCAACGCGGTGTCACCCAAAAACGCCCACGGACTGATGCAGTTGATCCCCGACACCGCTGCCCGCTTCAAGGTGCGCAATATCAAAGACCCGGCGCAAAACATCCGCGGTGGCATGGCCTATCTGCGCTGGTTGCTGGCTTATTTTGAAGGCGATGTGATGCTGGTGGCTGCCGCCTACAACGCCGGTGAAGGCGCGGTTGAGCGCTACCGTGGGGTGCCGCCCTACACCGAAACACGCAACTACGTGCGCCGCATCCTGGCCGCCACCGGCACGCTGCGGCACCCGTTTGACGCCAGCATCACCGCGCCGTCACCCACGCTGGCGCTGATGCGGCTGGCCAGCAGTCCGCCGCTGCTGCGGCGTTAAGTGACTGCCGCTGCGGCGTTGAGTGACTGCCACTGCGGCGTTGAGTGCCTGCCGCTGTGGCTTTAGAAATACCAGCCCACCACCGCCAGCAGCTTGCCGTCGCGCAGCAGCGGCATGGCCATCAGCACCTGCAGGCCAGCGGCGGCGGCCGACGCCCCCAGCGCACCCGGCTCGTCGGCCGCATGCTGGGTGATGGCGGGGATGCCGGTGACCATGGCCAGCCCCAGTGTGCTGGCGCCACGCGGGATAGGCGGCTCACCGGCGGCCGGCGGCAGCTTGCCCAGCACCTCACAAAAGCCGGCCACGCGGTGCAGCTCGGTGCGCTCAGGGTCAGGCAACCAGACCTCGATGCGGCGCGCCAGCGGCGTGCCCAGCGCGGACAAAAACGCCAGCACCCAGGTGCCCGGCCCGGGCTGGGCGCAGGGGATGGCCAGGCCGCGGTTGATGCCCACTTTGGTGGCGCTGGCGGCGCGCAAAAAGCGCTGGCCGCGGCCCAGGTCGTCGATGAACAGCGGCATGCCGGTGTCCCAGACGATGCCGGGCAACCCGGTGCCACGGCGGAAGCTGACATGCCGGGCGATGTATTCAAACGCCTCGGCGGTGGTGCCGTAATAGGCATCCGCCAGCGTCATGTCGGCGGACGTGGCCGGGTCGTTGTGCCACAGCTCGATGGCCCCGGCATGGGCGGCGTCGTCACCGCAAAACATCACCACCACCGCCATTAGGTAATCACCCGCCAGGATGGGGATGGCGATGGCGCAGGTCAAACCCGCAGCGTGGGCGGCCTCGGTGCGCTTGAAGTACGAGCCCTCAAACTGCCGCAGGATGATGGGCCGACCTTGCTGCCAGGCCTGGCCGGGCAGGCCCTCGCCCAGGCCAAAACACAGTTTGGCGCTGAGCGCCCCGAAGGCGGGCGCGTCGCCATACCAACCGCCGCCATGCGCCAGGGTTGTGCGGTCCGGGCTGGGCACCCAGGTTTCAACAGCGCGGATGAAGGTCTTCATGCGGGGCTCCGTGGGGGTGGTGGCGCAAACCCGGTGCAAGTGCCGTGCCGTCCCTGCATGCCAAACTGGCGCCATGAGCCCCTTGATCCTGTTGCCTGGTCTGGCCTGTGATGCCGACCTGTGGCGCCACCAGCAACCCGCGCTGGCCGCCCACCGCACTGTGCAGGTGGCCACCGTGCAGGCCCGCGCCGCCAGCCTGCCCGCCATGGCCGCCCTGCTGCTGGCCGAGCAGCCCGGCCCGTTGCTGTTGGCGGGCTGCTCGATGGGCGGCATGCTGGCGCTGGAGGTGGCACGCCAGGCGCCCGGCCGGGTGCGTGGCCTGGCCATCCTGGGCAGCACCGCCAGGCCGGACACCGCCGCGCTGATCACCTTGCGCAGCCAGGCCATCACCCTGTTTGAGCAAGGCCGGGCCGATGAGCTGCTGCGCGCCAACGCGATGTTTGCCTTCCATCCGCGCCACGCGGCGCAGCATCTGGAGGACTACCTGGCCATGATCGGCCGCGCCGGCACGGCCGGGCTGATCCAGCAAAACCGGGCGGTGATGGCGCGCGCTGACCTGCGGCCCCACTTGCCCGCCATCAGCTGCCCAACCCTGGTGGTGTGCGGCCAGGACGACGGCCTGACCCCACCCGAATGCAGCCAGGAGATCGCCGCCGCCGTGCCCGGCGCGCAACTGCACCTGCTGGCCACCTGTGGCCACATGCTGACCTGGGAGCAGCCGGCCGCTGTGACGCAGTTGCTGCTGGACTGGCAGGCCGGCATCGCCTGACCGCCGGCGCAGGCCCGCCAGACCCGCGCAAACCCGGAGCGCCCCTAGAATCGCGCCCCTTCCAAGCCAGCCCCTGCCGCCAACACTGGCCGCAGCCGCCAACCGCCATGTCCTCCAAGCCTGCCGACAGGCCAGCCGTGCCCAACATGCGCAACATGTGCGCCATCGATTTCGGCACCTCCAACTCCGCCATCGCCCTGCCCACACCCAGCGGTGTGCAGCTGGTGGAATTGGAGCCCGGCCAGCGCACCATGCCCACCGCTGTGTTTTACGCGGTAGAGGGCCTGGCGGCGCATGAAGACCCACACCGCCACTACGGCCGCGCCGCCGTGGCGGCGTATGTGGAGGGCATCGAGGGCCGGCTGATGCGCTCGATGAAAAGCATCCTCGGGTCCACCCTGGCCACCCAGGCCACCGACGTGGGCGGCGGCCGCTCGGTGCGCTACCTGGACGTGGTGGGCGGCTACTTGCGCCACCTCAAAACCCTGGCTGAACAACAAGCCGGCCAGCCGCTGACCCGGGTGGTGCTGGGCCGGCCGGTGTTTTTTGTCGACGATGACCCCGAGCGGGATGCCGCCGCCCAGGCTGCGCTGACCCAGGCCGCGCAGGACGTGGGCTTTGCCGACATCCACTTTCAGTACGAGCCGATTGCGGCCGCGCTGGACTACGAGACCACGGTGGACGCCGAGCAAATTGTGCTGGTGGCCGACATCGGCGGCGGCACATCTGACTTCTCGTTGGTGCGGGTGGGGCCGCAGCAGCGCCAGCGGGTGGACCGCAAAAGCGACATCCTGGCCAACCACGGTGTGCACATCGCCGGCACCGACTTTGACCGCCACATCGAGCTGGCGCGCATCCTGCCCGCCTGCGGTTATGGCGCCCGTGGCCCCACCGGGCGCGAGGTGCCCAGCCGGGTCTATTTCGATCTGGCCACCTGGCACCTGATCAACACCGTGTATTCACCGGGCCGGGTGGCCGAGCTGGCGCGCATGAAAACGTTTTATGCCGATACCCGCCAACACAGCCGCCTGATGACGGTGGTAGCCGAGCACCTGGGCCACCACCTGATTGCCCGCGCCGAGGCCGCCAAGATCGCCGTGGCCGACGGTGGCCAGGCCCAGATCGACTTGGGCGCGCTGGAGGCCGGCCTGCAGGTGCAGATGGACGAGCCCGACGCGGTGCAAGCCATTGGCGCCGACCTGGAGCGCATCGCCGCCGCCGC
>JAYVLI010000073.1:0-25953 GCA_043759535.1 Betaproteobacteria bacterium
TGCGCACCCAGCATCGTGTCGGTGTCCAGCGGGTTGCCCTGCTTGATGGCGGCAACGCTTTACAAAGCCCATTCGATGAACCTGTCACACACCGACGCCTGGATCAGCGCCCGGCTGGGGCAGGTACACACCTCAACTTGGTTGAAGGCAAACAACACCAGGCCTTCGATGGCCTTGTCCAAAAACGCGCCGTCCTGGTCGGCCACGTCTTCAAAGAAGATGCTGGGGCGTTTACCACCCAGCTCCGGCTTGGCCGGGATCAGTTTGGTGGCAGCGGCTTGCGCAATCACCCGTCCGGTGGCGGTGCCGCCGGTGAAGGCGATCTTGTTGATGCGCTTGCTTGTAGCCAGCGGCATGCCGGCTTCACGGCTACAACCGTTGACGATGTTCAGCACACCAGCCGGCAGCAAATCGGCAATCAGCTCGGCCAGCACCAGGATGCTGACGGGGGTGGATTCGGCCGGTTTCAGCACCACGCATTTGCCCGCGCCCAGCGCCGACGCCAGCTTCTACCCCGCCATCTGGATGGGGAAGTTCCACGGGATGATCTGGCCCACCACGCCCAGTGGCGCATGGAAGTGGTGGGCAATCGTGTTGCCGTCGATCTTGCTGAGTGAGCCCTCTTGCGCCCGCAGGCGGCCAGCAAAGCAGCAGAAATGGTCAGCGACCAGCGGGATGGCGGTGTTCAGCGTCTCGCGGATCGGCTTGCCGTTGTCCACCGTCTTGGCGTAGGCCAGCAGCTCCAGCTGTTGCTCGATGCGGTCGGCACTCTTGAGCAGCACGTTGGCGCGCTCGACGCCCGGCCTGGGTGTCAACCTTGCCGCTGATCGGTGTGACCGCGTCAAAGTATTGGCCATCGACCGGGGCCACAAATTTGCCGCCAATGAAATTGTCGTGGTGGGCTTTGCAGGCCAGTTTGGCGCCAGTGGTGCCCATGGGCAGCGTAGCCGAGGCAGCACAGGCAGCGTGCCAAAAGCTGCTGCATCCAGCGTGTCCACGGGTTGCCCCTTTGGAAACGCTACACGCAGGTGATCCATTGCGTGTCAAACCCGCCCCTGAAAACCCGACCATGACGCCGCAAACCCTGCCCTCCCTCACCGCCACCACCACCCGGCTGTGCGAGGCCCGCCACTGGCTGGACGGCAGCGCACAGACCGGCCTGCTGGATGCCATCCACCGGCTGACACCCCTGCTGGGTGAGGTGCTGGCGCGGTCCTGGCAGCGCAGCCAGCAGGCCGACCTGGCCAACGCCCAAGGCATGCTGCTGCGCTGCCTGGGGGATGCCGCATTTGTGGGCCGCGCCGAGCGGGTGGCGCTGCGCCCCGGCGCGCACTGGGCTGAAAGCCACCGCAGCACCAACGCCATTGGCACCGCGCTGGCTGAAGGCCAGCGGGTGGTGGTGCGTGGCGGTGAACACGACCTGGCGCGCCATGGTTTTTAACCTGTTCGGCCGCGCCCGTCATTGACCCGGCAGGCCGGCTGATGGGCGTGTTTGACATGCAGGGTGAACCGGGCGTGGGCAAAGAGGTGTTTGCCCACACCGCCCGTGCCAGCGGACCACGCACCGGCAAGCCGTTTGTGGCGGTCAACTGCGCCGCCCTGCCCGAGACCCTGATCGAGACCGAGCTGTTTGGCGACCACGGCGGCACCCTGTTTCTGGACGAAATGGCGACATGCCGCTGGCCATGCAGGCCCGCCTGCTGCGCCTGCTGCAAGACCGCGCTGTGGTGCCGCTGGGCGGTGGCAAGCCGGTGGCGGTGGATTTCAGCCTGGTCTGTGCCACCCACCGCAAGCTGTGCGAAGCCATGGACAGAGGCCTGTTGCGCGAGGACTTGTACTACCGCCTCAACGGCCTGACCCTGCACCTGCCACCGCTGCGCGAGCGGTGTGACTTTGCCAGCCTGGTGGCGCAACTGCTGGCCGAGATTGGGCAAGCCAGCCCCCAACACCAGCCGCTGACACTGCACCCAGCCCTGGCGCCGCTGCCGGCCGCCCAGCGCTGGCCCGGCAACCTGTGCCAGTTGCACAACGTGCTGCGCACAGCGGCTGCGCTGCTGGTCGATGGTGAACACCAGAGCACCCAGGCCCATTTGCCCGACGACCTGGCGGATGACTTGCGCGCCGCGCAGGCGGCACTGGCCGCCCAGCCAACCCGCCCCGATCCGCGACTGGCCGGTGTCGCCGGTGTGGCCGGTGTGGCCGGTGTCGCCGGTGTCGTCCATGTTGCCGACACCACCCTGCGCCAACACGAAGCCCAGACCGTGGCCCGGATGCTGGCGCTGTGCAAAGGCAATCTGTCAAAAGCCGCACGCCGGTTGGGCATCAGCCGCAACACGCTGTGCCGCAAATTGGGCGCCGCCAGCGCGTGATGGCCAGGCAAGCCAGCCGTATCGGCTGCAGCGGCTGTAGCCGCCTTATTTGCGCCCGCGCTTGCTTGCAGGTTTGCCCGTCGGCTCCACCGGGTGGCCACCTGGCGGGGCGGTGAACAGCTTGGCGGCGCGGCCCTTCAACTCCAGCAACTCGCTGGGGGTGATGGAGTATTTGCGGCCCACCACGTCCACCTCGATGCGGAATTCAACCTCCTTGCTGCCGTTGCTGAGCGTGCCGCAGGTGAAGTCGTAGTCCGCGTTTTCAGCCGGGAAGCCGTCGGCTTCGGCGTCGAAATCCACATACTTGACATCGCGGATCTCGCCACTGGCGAGGTCCAGCACGCCGGTGGATTCGATCACCTCGTCGTTGAGTTCATCGTGGATGGTGATCGGCAGTTTCAGGTCCATCGTGGGTCGCTCAGGCCGCGTGTACGGCAAATCTTGGGGAAGGGGACGCGGATGATGCCATGCCGCCAGCGGCCGGGTCAGCCATCCGGATCAACCCTGTCAGGCCTGGGCTGAGACAAACACCCCGGTGGACTGCAGCAGCAACGCTGTCAGCAGCCGCGCATGTACCGTGAACACCCGGCCCTGGGCGCGGCAGCCCACCACCTCCACCACGCCCTCCAGCGCGTTGTCCACCAGCCGCAGACGCTGGCCGGTGCGCATGGGCTGCGGGGCGTAAAAGCTCAGGCCTGTCAGCGACAGGTCGCGCCAGCGCACCGGCAGCGCCGGTGACGGCCAGCCCAGATACACCAGCGCCACATGGCTTTGGTCACGCCGCACCGCGCCGCGCCGGCCCAGCAGTTCGTGGCCGTGCGGGTCAGCGCCGGGCAGCCTGGCCAGCGGGCTGTGGCACTGGCTGCAGCGGCTGTCGGCGCGCAGCGGCGCCGCACTGCTGTGCTGGCACAGCGGGCAGCGCTGCTGCGGCCGCTGGCCGGGCAGCACCTGCAGCGGGTGGGGCTTCGGGTTGGGGTGGGGATGGGGGTGGGGGTGGGGGTGCGGATCTTGGCAATCCACCAGCGCGGGCAGCGCTGGGCTGGCGGATGTTGGGGGGTGTTGTGGTGTGCTCATGCTGGCCTGGAGGACATACCGCCCGGGGGCGAACCGGCGCTTGTGCCGCGCCAGCACGCTGTATCGGCAGCGCCGCGCGCAACTTGAGCGGCGGCTGGGGGTGTGGCGCCGGCATGGCGTTGAACTGGCCGCCTGGACTGGCTTGATCGGGGGTTTCAAGCCGCGCCGGCTGCCCAGAATTCCACCTGAAAAGCACCGCAACACCCCACCCACAAAGCCCGACATGCACCGCCTCATCCACACCACTTGCCTGGCTGCTGCCTGTCTGGTCCCCGTTTTAACCCCAGCCGCCAGCCTTGCCGCCACCGACAGACTGCTGCTCACCAGTGGTGTCAGCAGCATCGACGGTGCAGCCGGCGGTGGGCTGACGCCGTGGGCCGTGATCGGCAGCTATGCCAGCATGGGCCAGTGGGGTGCCACCGCGTTTGTCACCCGGGTCAGCACGGCCGATTACCGGCTGAACGGGGCGGGTGTGGCGCTGGGTTGGGATGAGCGGCTGGAGCTGTCGCTGGCGCGGCAGGACTTTGACACCGGCGCCACCGGCTCCGCGCTGGGCCTGCCCGGGCTGCGCCTGAAACAAGACATTCTGGGCTTGAAGGTGCGGCTGGCGGGTGACGCCGTGCTGGACAGCGACCGCTGGATGCCCGCCGTGGCCATGGGCTTGCAGCTGCGCCGGCTAGACGCCGCTGGCCTGGCCAACACGCTGGCCACCCTGGGCGCCAAAACCCACGGGCTGGACGCCTACATCAGCGCCACCAAGCTGCTGCTGGCGCAGGGCATCGTGCTCAACGGCACGCTGCGCGCCAGCAAGGCCAACCAGACTGGCCTGTTGGGTTTTGGCGGCACGGCGCACAACAGCTACCGGTTGCTGCCCGAGGTGTCGGTGGCCTGGCTGGCCCACCGCACCCTGGCCATTGGCGCCGAGTGGCGCGCCAAGCCCGACAACCTGAACCCCAGCGCGCTGGGCGCGGGCCTCAAAGAAGACGCCTGGTCGGCTGTGTTCGTGGCCTGGGCGCCCTCCAAACACCTGTCGGTCACCGCTGCCTGGGTGGATTTGGGCACCGTCGTGCCCGCCGTCAAGCCCAAGCGGCAAACCGGCGCGTACCTGTCCATCCAGACAGCGTATTGACGGCACCGGAACAGCCGCCCCATACCAACCCACGCCATGCGCCCGACCCTCATCACCCTGCTGCTGGCCAGCTTGTGTTGCGCGCTCAGCGCCAACAGCGTGCTGGCCCAGACTGCCGTACCTGCCACCACGCCGGCCACGCCCCAAGTGCCCAGCGGCCCACCCAGCGCCGATGAAGCTGCGCTGCTGCAGGTGTTTGGCATGCGCCCAGGGTTGGGCAGCTTGGCCACCGACTTTGTGCAGCGCCTGCGCGGCGACGCCCGCACCAGGCCGATATTTGCCGACAGCAAGATGAAGCCTGCCTACCTGGCCAGCCAGCTGGCCGACCAGTTTTGCCGCCTGCTGAACGGGCCCTGCACCTATGACGGCGAGACCATGAAAACCGCGCATGCCGAGTCGGCAATTGCGCGCAAAGATTTCTTGGTGGCGGTGGAGTTGTTGCAGCAGGCGATGGACGCCCAAGCCATCCCGTTTGCCGCGCAAAACCGGCTGCTGGCCTTGCTGGCACCGATGCACCGGGACATCGTCAACCACTGAGCTGGGGCCCGCCGGGGGCGCATCCAGAAGTGCCAGGCTGGCGTACACCGCTGCAGCACACCTCACTGCGCCCACGGCGTGGTGGCCCAGCGGTTTCACAAGCGGGTCACGGCGCCATGCCACACTGGCCGGGCGACCCAGCCTGCCAGCCCACCTGCCCACCTGCCCCATGCACCGAACACCCACCCCTGCCCAGACCCGCCAACCCAACGCCCTGGCGCACCCCGCCCAAATCCCACTGGCCGTGCTGCTGCTGGTCTGCAGCCTGTCTGCCCAAGCCCAGGCCACCGCCACCGACAGCACCCTGCTGGCCCAGGCCCATCCGCGTGAGCAGCCCACCGCCCGGGTGGAAATCACCGGCCACTACGACAACGCAGTGGGCACCAGTGATGCGGCTTCACAGGGCAGCGTCCGCGCTGAACTGCTCAAAGCCCGGCCGGTGCTGCGGCCCGGCGAGGTGCTGGAGCTGGTGCCCGGCATGGTGGTCACCCAGCATTCGGGCGACGGCAAAGCCAACCAGTATTTTTTGCGTGGCTTCAACCTCGACCACGGCACTGACTTTGCCACCAGCGTCAACGGCATGCCGGTCAACATGCCCACGCATGCCCATGGCCAGGGCTATACCGACCTGAACTTTTTGCTGCCCGAGCTGGTGCAGCGCATCGACTACCGCAAAGGCCCTTACTTTGCGCGCAGCGGTGATTTTGGTGCCGCCGGTGCGGCCGACATTGCCTACCGCAGCACCCTGGACGCGCCGTTTGCCCAGCTCACTCTGGGCGACAAAGGCTACCGCCGCGGGGTGGTGGGTGGCTCAGGCGCGGTGGCCCCCGGCATCAACTTGCTGGGCGCGCTGGAGCTGATGGGCAACAACGGCCCGTGGACCGTGCCCGAGGGCCTGCACCGCGCCAATGGCGTGCTCACTGCCAGCGGTGGCAACAGCGCCCAAGGCTGGCAGGCCAGCCTGATGGGCTACCAGGCGCGCTGGACCAGCACCGACCAGGTGCCGCAGGCCTTGATTGATGCGGGCAGCCTGGGTGGCAAGCCATTTGGGCGCTACGACTCACTCGACCCCACTGACGGTGGCGACACCGCCCGCACCAGCCTGTCGGGTGAATGGCATCGCAACAGCGCCGACGGTGTGACCCGGCTGCAGGCCTACGCCATGCGCTACCGGCTGCAGCTGTGGTCCAACTTCAGCTACGCGCTTGAGCGGCCCAGCACCGGTGACCAATTTTTGCAACAAGACCAGCGGGATGTGTTTGGCCTGGCCGCCAGCCACGCCATCAGCCACAACTTAGGGGCATTGCCAGCGCGCAGCGAGCTGGGCCTGCAATTGCGCCATGACCGCATCCGCGTTGGCTTGTTTGAGACCAGCGCCCGCCAGACCCTGGCCACCACCCGTGACGACGCAGTGCGCGAAACCCTGCTGGGCCTGTATGGCCAGACCACGCTGGAGCTGACACCCTGGCTGCGCAGCACACTGGGCCTGCGTGCTGACCAATTGCACACCCGCGTGCATGCCATCAGCCTGGCCGCCAATTCGGGCGCAGCGCAGGCCACGCAGTGGTCACCCAAGCTGTCGCTGATTGCCACACCGTTCAGCGGCCGGTTGGCAAAAACCGAGTTGTTTTTCAACGCCGGCCGCGGCATGCACAGCAACGACGCACGGGGCACCACCATCACCCGCGACCCAAAAACCGGCGATCCAGTGGACAAAGTGCCACCGCTGGTGGCCGCCCGTGGCCTGGAGCTGGGTGCTCGCACCGAGGCGCTGCCCGGCCTGCAAACCTCCATCGCGCTGTGGCAGCTGCGCTCAGACTCTGAGCTGGTCTATGTGGGCGACGCTGGCGCAACCGAGGCTGCGGCAGCCAGCCGGCGTCGCGGTGTGGAGTTGAACAACCGCTGGGCCGCCACCCCGTGGCTGCTGGTGGACGCCGACCTGGCCTGGACCCACAGCCGCTTTGCCGACGGCAGCCGCATCCCCAATGCAGTCGACCGGGTGGCATCGGTGGGCGCCACGGTGCGCGGTGTGGGCCCGTGGACCGGCAACCTGCAGTGGCGTTATTTGGGCGCCGGTGCGCTGGTGGAGGACAACAGCGTGCGCAGCCAGCCGTCCAGCACCGTCAATCTGCGCATCAGCCGCAGCCTGGCGCCAACTTGGGGAGCCGACAGCGCGCTGACGCTGGATGTGTTCAACCTGCTGGACCGGCGGGTGGACGACATCCAGTATTTTTATGAATCCCGTGTGCCCGGCCGCGCTGCCGCACTGGACCGCCATGTCCACCCGGCCGAGCCGCGCACCCTGCGGCTGACGCTGCGGATGGGGTTTTGAGGCGGGGCGGCCCGACGCAGCCACGCCGCCTGCTGCGGTGTTTTTAGGCCCAGGTCGGCGCGGCTGCGGCCGGGCCACCATCCGCTGCCAGTTTGAACACCCGCACTGCGTCGGCCAGTTGACCGGCCTGGTGTTTGAGGTTGTCGGCGGCGCTGGCGCTCTGCTCCACCAATGCGGCGTTTTGCTGGGTTACCCGATCCAGCTGTGTCACCGCTTCACCCACCTGGCCAATGCCGGTGGACTGCTCGGTGGTGGCGTGCGAGATTTCGTTGATCAACTGACTGACCTGTTGCACCTGACGCACGATGTCGGCCATGGCGCTGCCGGCGTCTTGCACTTGGCGGGTGCCCAGGTCCACCCGTTCCACGCTGGCGCCAATCAGGGTCTTGATCTCTTTGGCAGCGTCGGCAGCACGGCCGGCCAGGCTGCGCACCTCGCTGGCCACCACGGCAAAACCGCGGCCTTGTTCACCGGCGCGGGCGGCCTCAACCGCTGCGTTGAGCGCCAGGATGTTGGTCTGGAAGGCAATGCCGTCAATCGTGCCGATGATGTCGGCGATCTTGCGGGACGCGGCCGAGATGGCCTGCATGGTGGTCACCACCGTGTCCACCGCCTCACCGCCCCGCTGGGCGGCGGCTGACGCATCACTGGCCAGGCTGTTGGCGTGCTGGGCGGTGGCGGCGCTGGTCCGCACCGTGCCGGCCAGCTCTTCCATCGACGCAGCGGTTTGCTGCAAGTTGCTGGCTTGCTCTTCGGTGCGCTGGCTCAGATCGGCGTTGCCGGTGGCAATCTGCGCTGAACCGGTGGCAATGCAGTCGCTGCTGCCACGCACCTGGCCCACGATGCGCGCCAGGTTGGCCGACATCTTGCCCAGCGCGCGCAGCAACTGCGCGGTTTCGTCCTGGCCGTGTACCTGGATGGTGGCGCTTAAATCACCGGCGGCCACGGTGTCAGCCAGCTGGGTGGCCTGCGCGATGGGCCGGGTGATGGAACGGGTACACACCAACGCCAAACCGCTGCCCAGCAGCAGCGCCACCACCACCATCACGGTGTTGAGCAGCAGCACGCTGCGGTAGGTGTCGGCGGAAGTGTGGCCGGCTTGGGCGGCACCCAGCTCGTTGAGCTTCACCTCGTCAGCGATTGCCGCCAGCAGCTTGGCAAATGACGCTGCAGCGGCACCGTTGCTGAAATCCCGTGCGGCCTGCAGCTCGGTCGCGCCGGCGTCAGACATCACCAACAACTTTTTGTCGTCCGCCAGGTAGTCCGCCAGCAAGGCTTTGATGGCATCCAGCAGCCTGCCCTCCTCGGGTGATCTGACCAGGTCTTGGTAGGCCGCCAGCGCGGCGGGCATCTGCTTCTGCACCAGTTCGTCGTGGCTGGTCCGCTGGGCTTTCTTGGCCAGCACATCCGCCTCCAGCAGGTGGTTCAGCGTGCTGCGGCGCACGCTGTTGATGGCGTAGCGCAGTTCACCGAGGCGCTGCACGCTGGGCAACCAGTGGTCACGCAAGTCCAACACGCTGCTGTTCAACCGTGCAGTCTGCCAGGTGCCCATGCCGGCCACGCTGCACATCAACAACAGCAGTGCGCCAAAAGCCAGGGTCAGGCGCGGCCCGATCTTGAGGTGGTTGAACACGGTGGTGGTCCTTGTGTTGTGGTCGGCTGGGCCTGGCTGGTGGCTGCACCTGGCGCGCCAGGTGCAGGCTGCCATCGGGCATGCACCGTTGTCTATCGGCCAATCCGGCCAGCGCTTGAGCCGCCGACCGCAGCGGGCCAAGGGTCAACCCGGGGTTCACCAGCGCCAATCGGCGCTGTGGGCAAGCGCGCATTTGCAAGCCGGGTATTGCCCCCTAGACTGCGCCGCACCCCGCCCATGCCTGACCTGCAACCGGGCGGCGCTGGCCCAAAAAACTCACCCTCGGAGATTGCTCTTGCATACCACCCACCCAACCCCTGCGGCAGCCCTGGCCCGCCCTGCCCTGGCGGCCCTGGCTTGCGCCGCCGCACTGGCACTTGGCAGCGCGCCGGTGACCGCTCAAACCGCCGCCCAGACTGCCACCAATAGCGGCGACAAAGTTTCCGACGGCATTGTCAAGATCGGCATGCTGACCGACATGACCGGTGTCTACGCCGACATCGTGGGCCCGGGCGCGGTGATTGCCGCCAACATGGCCATTGCCGACTTTGGTGGCAAGGTGCTGGGCAAGCCGATTGAGCTGATCGTGGCCGACCACCAAAACAAGGCCGACCTGACCGCCGCCAAAGCGCGTGAATGGTTTGACACGCAAAAGGTGGACATGCTGGCCGACGTGGCCGCCACCGCACCCGCCCTGGCCGCGCTGGAGGTGGCCAAGCAGAAGAACAAAATCGCGCTGTTTCCCAGCGCCGCCAGCAGCCGGCTGAGCAACGAAAACTGTTCAGCCATCAGCGTGCACTGGACTTACGACACCTACGCACTGGCCGCCGGCACCGGCCGCGGTGTGGTCAAGACCGGTGGTGACACCTGGTTCTTTTTGACCGCCGACTACACCTTTGGCACCAACCTTGAAAAAGACACCACCGAGGTCATCAAGGCCGAGGGCGGCAAGGTGCTGGGCGCCGTGCGCCACCCGCTCAACGCGTCCGACTTCTCCAGCTTTTTGCTGCAGGCCCAAGCGTCCAAGGCCAAGGTGATTGGCCTGGCGAACGCGGGAGGCGACATGATCAATTCGATCAAGGCCGCCAATGAATTTGGCATCACCAAAAACCAAAAGCTGGCTGCGCTGCTGGTGTTCATCAACGACATCCATTCGCTCGGCCTGCCGGTGGCCCAGGGCATGCTGCTGACCGAAGCGTTTTATTGGGACACCACCGATGAATCGCGCAAATGGAGCCGGCGCTTTTTTGAGAAACACAAGCGCATGCCCAACATGGCGCAGGCCGGCATCTACTCGGGCATCACCCACTACCTGAAGGCCGTGCAGGCCGCCGGCACCGACGAGACCACCGCCGTGATGGCCCAGATGAAGGCCACGCCGGTGAATGACTTCATGACCAAAAACGGCAAGATCCGCGAGGACGGCCGGTTGATCCGCGACATGTATGTCTACGAGGTCAAAAAACCGTCGGAGTCCAACTACCCGTGGGACTACTACAAGCTCAAGGCCACCATCCCGGCCGAGCAAGCCTTTATCCCGCTGGCCAAGAGTGTTTGCCCGCTGCTGAAAAAGTCTTGACCCCAAGGCCGGCCTGGGCGGCGGGTGCTGGCTAAACTGTTGCAAGTTTTGTCCCTCAACCACCATGGCACACCCGTCCCGCCGCCTTTTGCAAGCCCTTGTGGTGCTGCTGCTGCTGTGGCAGGCCGTCACGGTGACGGCAGCGGCGATGGGCTGCTGCGGCGGACAACAGGCCTGTTGTGCCGTGCTGGGCGCGCCGGCGGCATGCAGCGCCTGCGCGCCGGTGGTGCTGCCACTGGCCAACGGCCAACAAGCGGCGGTTGGCGGATTGGGCCAGTGCTGGCCGGTCGGCCAGCCTGCCGGGCCTGTTGAAGGCCGCCCGGCGGCCATCTGGCGGCCACCTGACCTGGCCGTTGCAAGCTGAACCCTACTTTTTTCAACTTTGCAGTGAGATCACCATGAAATCCAATGTACTGAAATTCATTTCCGGCCTGGGGCTGATGTCGGTGTCGGCGTCGGTGCTGGCCGCAGGGGCCTGCTGCGCGGCCGGTGCCGCGTGCTGCTTCGGGCTGTTGCCCTGCTGCCTGTAAGGCAAGCGCTGAGGGCTTGATCATCTGACCGAGCCTGCACCACGGGCCGGCCTGTCGCAAGACGGGCCGGCTTTTTTCAATGCACCGTCATCGCCCACTCGGTGGGCTCTGACCACGCAGCCGGTGGCTGCAGCGCCAACGCGGGTGGTGCTTGTTGTGGCGCCGGGCTGCGGCGCTTGGCGTCGTCTTGCGCCATGGTGGCGGCCATGTCGGGGGTGAGCGGCCGGGCCAGCAAATAGCCCTGGCCCAGCTCGCAGCCCAGGGCACGCAACTGGGCCAGTTGGGCGGGTGTCTCGATGCCTTCGGCAATCACTGTTTTGCCCAGCGCCTGGCCCAGGGTGATGACGGCGCGCACCACCTCGGCGTCTTTGCTGTCCACGCTGTCGCCCTGCAGGCGCTGCACAAATGACCGGTCAATCTTCAGGCTGGTGATGGGCAGGGTACTGAGGTAGGCCAGGGATGAATAGCCGGTGCCAAAGTCGTCCACGCTCAAGCCCACACCAATCTCGCGCAATTGCGCCATCACGGCCAGTGCGCTGTCCAGCCGGTGCATCAGCGTGCTTTCAGTGATCTCCAGCGTGAGCTGGTGCGCTTCCAGGCCATTCGTCAGCAGGGCCTGCGACACCTGGGCCACAAAGCTGGCGCGGCACATGTCAGTGCCCGACGCATTGACATGCACCCGCGGTTTGCGGCCACCGGGCGCGCGCTGCTGAAACTCTTTGAGCTGCACGCACGCCGCACTCAGCACCCAGTCGGTCAGCGCGCTGATCATGGCGCCGTCTTCGGCAATGGGCACAAAGGTGGCGGGTGGCACTGGGCCCAGCGTGGGGTGGTCCCAGCGCACCAGGGCCTCAAAGCTGTCGATGGTGCCGCTGGCCAGGTGGTAAATCGGCTGGAAGGCCAGCGACAACTGCTGGCGCTCGATGGCGTGGCGCAGCTCACGCTCCAGGTTCACCTGCTCGGCCAACTGAGCGCGCAGGCTGGCATCAAATAACGCGATGCGGGCGCGGCCGGCGGCCTTGGCGCGGTACATGGCAATGTCGGCATCACGCAGCACATCACCGGGGGTGTCATAGCCCACGCTGCTGAAGGTGATGCCAATGCTGGCGCTGCTGTTGACCTGCGTGCCGTCCAGGTCATAGGGCTGGGCCAGGGCTTTTTGCAAGCGCTCGGCCATGGCCACGGTGGCGTCTTCATGGCCCAGGTTTTCCACCAGGATGGCAAACTCATCCCCGCCCAGCCGGCCCACCGTGTCCGTGGGCCGCACCTGCAGGCGGATGCGTTGCGCCACCAGCGTCAAGAAGCGGTCACCGGCGCTGTGGCCCAGGGTGTCGTTGATGAGTTTGAAGCGGTCAAAGTCCAGATACATGACCGAAAACTGCCAGCGCTTGTCTTGTTTGCAACGGTCGATAGCCATGGCCAGGCAATGGCCAAAGCGGATGCGGTTGGCCAGCGAGGTCAGGCTGTCGTGGTAGGCAATGTGCTGCAGCTGGGCCTCGGCGTCGCGCCTGGCGGTGATGTCCTGCATTTGCAAAATCAAGCAGGGCTCACTGGCAAACCGGTCACTGAAATGGCCGCTGTGCATGGCCACATACACCGTCTGGCCACCCGGCTGGTTGCAGCGGATCTCCACCGTGGTGCCACCGTCAGCGGGGGCGCGCCGGGTGGCGTCGGCCGCAGCGGCTGCGGGTGTCAGCTCGGTTGGCTTGGCCAGTTGGGCCAGCTTGGCATGTTTGGCGTGTTTGGCATCCAGCGGCGGTGGCGCATCCAAGGGCAGCCCACCCCGGGCCAGCAAGGCATTCCACTGGCGCGACAGGATGTCGATGTCGTCTTCATGCACAAAACTTTTGAAATCACGGCCGGTCAACGCGTCGTCGCTGCAGCCCAGCAGCGCGCACAAGGCCGGGTTGGCCTGCAGCACATGGCCGCTGGTGCTGACCAGCGCCATGCCGATGGCCGCATGCGAGAAGGCGCTGTGGAAACGCAGCTCACTCTCGCGCAGCTCACGCAGATGGCGTGCGGCCAGTGCGGCCTCACGCTCGGCGGCGTCAATGCGCACGGCTTGCGATTGTTCGTCTGATTCCCGCTGGCGGAAGTGGTAATGCAGCATCACCAGCATCAAGATGATGATGGGTACCGCGCCGGCCATCACGCCAATGCCGGTGGCTTTGAAGGCGAGAAACAACAAGCCGGCAATCAGCGCACTGGCGGCGTAGGTGGTGCCCACCCAGCCAAAGTTGCCCAAAAATGCGGCCAGGCGCAGCGGCTCGTTGCGCTTCAAATGCATCACCGTGGTGATCAGCAAGGTATTGAAGCCAAAGTGGGCGATGGCAAAAAACATGGCCAGCAGCAGCACGATGGCCTCACCGGATGCCTCGCCGGACGCACTGGCCGCCGCACCGACCGCCGCACCACCCGCCGCACCACCCGCCGCACCACCGGTCACAAACAGGCCACTGGCCGCTTTGAAGGCCGAGCCCATCACCAACATCGAAATGCCGGCGGTGGCCGGGCTGGCCAGCCGGCTGGTCCAGCGTTTGGAGCTGCGGGCCGAGCCGACAAACGCCTCACCCGCTGCAGCCAGCGCGGCGGGCGCCGGGCCCACCATCATCAGCAGCAGCATGATGAACACCTCACCCGCAGCGAATGAGTTTTTAGAGCCCGGAATGCGCACCGGAAACAAACCCGCCAGCATGGCCACGGCACAGCCAAACAAGATTTGCAGTTGCAGCGCGCCGGGCATGGGCCACAAGGCCTGCGCGGCATGCGCCAGCACAGCGCTGCCCAGCACCACCAGCGCCCACCAGTAGGCGGTGGCACGCGGGTTGTAGTCGGGCATCAGCGCGCCGTGCAAGCGGGCCGCCCAGGGGCGCCGCCGGGCAGGCGGGATCGGTGCGGGCACGGGCTGGTCAGGCGGGGTCTGGCTGGGCGTTGTCGACATCTCAAGGGCCAGGCTGTGGGGGGCCGTTTGGCGGCGGCATTGCCCCTGTACCGCTGGGGGCTCTGCCATGTTGTCGGCCACCTGGCGCCTGACTTGAGCGGTTGCCTGGTCTCAGGTCACGGCTCACCCAGCGGGTCAAGGATGCTGGACGCCCGCACCGTGCCGCCGGTGCTCTCGCTCAGCACCACGCCTTCGCTCAGCACCACGCCCTCACTCAGCACCACGCCTTCACTCAGCACCACACCCTCGCTCAGCACCACGCCTTCACTCAGCACCACACCTTCGCTGAGCACCACACCGCCGCTCAGCACCACGCCGCTGGTCAGGGTCTGGCCGCTGCCACTGACCAGCCAGGCGGCCAGGGTGGAGGTGGGCAAAAACACGCCAGTCTTGCCGGCCTTGGAGCTGGTGCCCACCAGCGCCGTGCCCAGCCGCACACCGGCGGTGAGCAGTAGGCCGTTGGGTGCCACTTTCTCCACAAATTTACGTGGCACATCAGCAGCATTGGGGTTGAGCAGGGTGGCCGGCCAGTAGGTGATTTGCTGGCGCCGCACGCTGTTGCCACCCCAGCTCAAACGGGGGTCGTAGAGGGGTTGGTACTGGGTGAACAGCGCGTCGCCAGTGGCAATCTGGCGGCCACCCACGGTGATGATGCGCGACCAGTTGAAGGTCTGCCCGTTCAGCGTGCTGGTGGGCGTCGGCAGGGCGGTGCTGTTGATGGTCTGGCCCGCGTTGATGGTGCCGGCCTCCACGCGGGTGGCGATGTCGGTCTTCAAGGCCCTGGCCAGGCGCACCGCGCCGTCGATGTTGAGCAAGCCCGCGCCCTGCTCCACCAGGCTGGCACCCGCCAGCGGCTGAGCGGTGTATTGCAAAATGGCCTTGACCATCGGCGGTGTGAGGCCAGGGTTGGCCTGCAGCAGCAGGGCCGCAGCGCCACTGACCACGGGCGCCGAGACCGAAGTGCCGCTCAACATCATCAAGGACTTTGTCAACAACTGGCCGGTGATGCCGGTCAGCAGCCCCGGGTTGTTGCGCGCCAGGCTGTTCCACTGGCCCAGGGTCGACGTGGCGCCCACACTGATGATGCGGTTGCCGGGCGCCACCAAATCGGGCTTGATCAGGTTGTCGATGCTGCGCACACCACGGCTGTCCACCAAGGCGCCACGGCTTGGGCCACGCGAGCTGTACAGGTTGACCGTGTCGTCACTGCGCACCGCTGTGCCCTGCAAATGGCTGGACCCCACGGTGATGACCGACGGGTCATGCCCGGGTGAGCCGATGGTGCCAAAGGTGGTGGTGCCGTTGAGCTGGCCATAGTTGCCGGCCGCTGCCACCACCACGATGCCGGCAGCGGTGGCACTGCGCGCGGCCCGGGCCAGTGGGTCAGATTGCCAGGACTCGGTGGACCCGGCCGCCAGGCTGAGGTTGAGCACCCGGATGTTGTATTTCTTGGCGTTGTAGATCACCCAGTCAATGCCGGCCAGCACATCGGCCGTGGTGCCTGAGCCGTCGTCGCCCAGCACCCGCACGTCAATGATGGACGCGCCGGGCGCCACGCCGCTGGTGTCTTGGGTGTTGTTGTATTTGCCACGGCCAGCCGCCACCGCCGCCACATGGCTACCGTGGCCGTAGGCGTCGGGTGTGATCGCCAAATTGTTGTTGATGGAGGACTCAAACAGATTGCGGTCCAGGCTGCCGGGGGCATAGCTGGCTGCAGCCAGCGCGTTGCTGCCCTTGCCCACCAGGTCCACCTGGCGCACCACCCGGCCCTGGGCCAGGCCGTCGTTGAAATGCTCATGCGAGGCCATCACGCCCGAATCCAGCACCGCAATGCCAATGCCCTTGCCGTCCAGCCCGTTGTAGGGATTGAGTGCGCTGCTGGTGCGCACATTGGCACTGTTGGCACCGGTGCTCAACTCCAGCGTGCTGGCAGCGCGCCGGGTGGTGCGGTTGGGTGAGATGGAGTCCACATCGTCACGGTCATCAATGGCCTTGATGGCGCGTGCCGGCAGCGTGACCGACAGGGCTTGCACCGCACTGAAGCGGGCATGCACCCGGCCGCCCAGCAGCTCCACATGGGCCCGCACAGCGCGCATCTCGGGGTCACTGCCACTGCCCACAATCAGCGCGTCCACCATGCGCAGGCCGGCCTCGCTGCGCACCCAGCGGTGGCCGGGGTGCAGCGGTGCGGCGGCGGCAATCTCCAGGTCCTTGGCCACTTTGCGTTGTTTGACCGGCCCGCTGGCCTGCACGCCCAGGCCACACACCAGCGCCAGCGATGCGGCCAACAACAAAGCCAAAGGCCGCATGAAGCGGCGTTCAACCAGCAGGATGAAGGGTGTGAGCAAACCCATGGTGTAGTCCTTCAGAAGCTGCCGTGGTGCGCCCGAGGTGGCGCCCTGTCAGCGTGGTGGCGATGATGGGCACATGCCCATCCGCCGGGGCGGCTGCACTGCAGCCGCCGTGTGGTTTTGCCTGGCAGGAAATCACACACCGGACAAGGTGTCCGGGGCTTCGGCCAGCCGCCCGCCAACTTGAGCGGGTGCCGTGTGCAGCAGTGCCGGGCCGGTGCCATCAGCGCCTTGGCAACCAACGCCTTGGTATCAGCGCCGTGGCAACCAGCGCGTTGACATCAGCGCGCCGGCCTCAACTCACGGTTCGGCCAGCGGGCTGCGGGGGGCAAAACCACGCACGGTGCCGGTGGTGCTTTCACTCAACACCACACCCTCGCTCAGCACCACGCCTTCGCTCAGCACCACGCCTTCACTCAGCACCACACCCTCACTCAGCACCACGCCTTCACTCAGCACCACGCCTTCACTCAGCACCACGCCGTTGCTCAGCACCACGCCGTTGACCAAGGTCTGGCCGCTGCCCGCAGCCAGCCAGGCGGCCATGGTGGTGGTGGGCAAAAACACACCGGTCTTACCGGTCAGCGAGCTGGTGCCCGCCAACGCAGTGCCCATGCGCACACCGGCGGTCAGCAAGGTGCCGCTGGGTGTGGTGAACTCGGTGAACGATTTGGCCACCGTGTTGGCCGCAACCCCGTTGGCGGCCGGCCAGTAGGTGATTTGCACCTGGCGCCCCGTGCTGCCCACCCAGTTGGTGCGGGGGTCGTAAATCGGCTGGTACTGGGTGAACAGCGCGTCGCCGGTGGCAATGTGGCGGCCACCCACGGTGATCATGCGGGACCAGTTGAAGGTCTGGCCGGCGATGGTGGTCGTGGGCGTGGGCAGCGCACCCGAGTTGATGGTGGCGCCGGCGGCAATCTGTCCGGCAGCCACCTTTTTGGCGGTGTCTGTCTTCAGCGCTTGGGCCAGACGCACCGCGCCGTCCACGTTCAACATGCCGGTGCCCTGATCCACCAGGCTGGCACCGGCCAGCGGCTGGGCGGTGTATTGCAGGATGGCTTTGACCATCGGCGGTGTCAGGCCCGGGTTGGCTTGCAGCACCAGCGCCACCGCACCGGCCACCACCGGCGCGGCCACCGAGGTGCCGCTCAACATCATCAGCGTCTGGCCAAAGGTGTTGAAGCTGGTCAGGCCGGCCAGCAGCAAGGGGTTCTTAGTGGCCAGTGCGTTTTGCACACCGGCCGGAAACACCGAGGTGGCGTCCACGCTGACCAGCGCGTTGCCAGGGGCCACCAGGTCGGGCTTGAGCAAGTTGTCAATGCTGCGCACACCGGTGCTACTGACCACCGCCCCGCGGGTGGGCCCGCGGGAGCTGAAGTTGTTGACCACGTCGTCCGAGCGCCACGGCGTCAACCGCATGTTGGACGAGCCCACGGTGATGACCGACGGGTCATGGCCGGGTGAGCCCACCGTGCCGTAGGTGGTGGTGCCGTTGGCTTGGCCGTAGTTGCCCGCCGCTGTGACCACCACGATGCCGCTGGCCACCACCGCACGCACGGCAGTGGCCAGTGGGTCTTGCACCCACGAGTTGGTGGACCCGGCCGACAGGCTGAGGTTGACCACCCGGATGTTGTACTTCTTGGCGTTGTAGAGCACCCAGTCAAGACCGGCGATCACATCGGCCGTGGTGCCGCTGCCGTTGGCGCCCAGCACCTTGACATCAATGATGGACGCACCGGGCGCAATGCCGGTGGTGTCCTGCAAGCCTTGGTAGGTGCCGCGGCCTGCCGCAATGCCGGCCACATGGCTGCCGTGGCCGTAGGCATCAGGCACCCAGGCCTGGTCGGAATTGACCGAGTTCTCGTACGCAGTGCGCGCGGCAGCGCCCGACGCCAATGACGCTGCATACGACATGTTGGCGCCCTCGCCAACCATGTTGACCTGGCGCACCACCCGGCTGACACCTGCCGCATTGGCCATGTGCTTGTGGACAGCCATCACGCCGGAATCGAGGATGGCGATGCCGATGCCGCTGCCGTCCAGCCCGGTGTAGGTGGTGGTGCCGGTGGCCGTGCGCACAGTGCTGGTGCTGGCACCGGTGGTGCTTTCCAGCGTGCTGAAGGTGTGGCGGGTGGTGCGGTTGGGCGAGATAGACACCACATCGCTGCGGGCATCAATCTCAGCTACCGCTGTTGTGGGCATGGTGGCCAGCACCGCCTGCACGGCAGAGAACGCACTGCTCGCCGTGCCACCAAGGCGCCCCACGTGGTCGCGCAAATCCTTCATGTCGCGGTCAGACGAATCGCTGACGATCATCACCTCCACCATGCGCCGGCCGGCTTGTTGCTGCATCCAGCGGTTGTTGGACAGCACCGGCGAGGCCATGGCCGATTCCAAGTCGCGCGCCATCTTTTTGGGCTTGCCGGCCGAGCCCGCGTGGGCCCCCAGGCCGGTGACCAACACCAGGCCGGACAGGGACATCAACGCCGTCAAGCGCAGCAGGCGGCGCTCGATCAACACGATAAAAGGCATCAACAATTTCATGGCACGGTCCTTGTGGTTTGCAGGCCAACGGTGCTTGGGTGCCGTGGCTGCAGATGGCCGCAATGATCGTGACGGTTTGTGTTTTTAGGTTGTTTTTGCCGATTTCAGCGTGCAGTTGTGCCGGTGAAAACATCACGCTTTGCGGGGCACTGGCGGGCACTCGACCCCTGCAACGCAAACTTGAGCGCTTGTTTCGTGCTGTTTTCACGCCCTTGAACAAGGGGTTTGGCGGCCGCCCGGCTGGCGCAGGCGGCAGTTTTGTGTTGGGCTGCGCAGGCCCGGCGCAGGGCCTGCGCCAGGGCTACACAAACTCCCAAATCTTGCCGTTGAAGCGCTGCAGCTTCATGAACTTGACTACCCGGTAGTCATTCGGGCTGGTGTTGATCAGGCTGCCCGGCAGCAGGGCCGGGTTGCGCCAGTTTTTCAGGTTGGTGGCCTGGCGCAAGATGTTCTCGCGCGTCAGGTCATCCCCACACTGGCGCAGCACCTGCTCCAGTGTCTGCGCATAAGCCCAGCCGGCCAGGTTGAGTGAATCCTCCAGCTTGGCCTCAGGCTGGTATTTTTTCATCCAGTCAAAAAACGGCGCCAGCTCGGCATCGTTGGCCCACTGCGGGTCACTGGTGTCCTTGATGAAACCGGCGGTTTTGATGCCCACCGATTTGTCCAGCCCGGCCGGGATCAGCGTGGCGCCCACCGACGCCGAACCCAAGTGCAAATAGGTGTCTGGCTTCCAGCCCATGTCGGAGACCTTGCGGATGGCTTGCGCGGCCTGCTTGGCGTAGGTGAACAGCATCAGCGTGTCCGCGCCCGTGCCTTTGAGCGAGATGAGCTGTGAATCCACTGTGGGGTCGGTGGCCTGAAAGCTCTCTGCCCCCACCACCGAAGCCGCCTGCGAATTTGTCCCAGTCGCCAAACCCTCTTTCAGGCCGGCCAGCAGCTCTTTCCCAAAGTCATCGTCCTGGTACAGCACGCCGATCTTGGCGCCGGGGTGGCTGGCCAAAATGCTCTTGGCGTAGAAAGTGGCCTCCAGCCGCAGCGTGGGCTGCCAGCCCATGGTCCACGGAAATTTGTCGGCACTGGCAAAGGTCTCAGACCCTGCGGCGATGAACAACTGCGGCACTTTGCGGCCGTTCAAATACGGCCTGGTCGCGGTGTTGAGCGCTGTGCCCAGCATGCCAAACATCAGCGCCACCTCGTCTTGTTCTACCAGGCGGCGGGTCATCTCCACCGCCTTGGGCGGGCTGAAACCATCGTCCAGCGACAGGAACGTGATCTTTCGGCCGTTGATGCCGCCTTTGTCATTCAAGAACTTGAAGTACGCGGCCTCGGCCCGACCCAATTGGCCATAGGCCGATGCCGGGCCGCTGTAGGCAATGGTCTGGCCAATCTTGATCTCGGTGTCAGTCACGCCGGGGCCGTATTTTTTCTGCGCCTGGGCGACATTGGGCAATGCGGCAGCCGCAGCGGCGGCCAACGGCGCCAACACCAGGGCGCGGCGGGTGGGGTGGGTCATGCTTGTGTCCTTGGTTGAATGATTGAGGTCCAGTCGCCACGAAAAGCGCGTGAAGATTTCGTCGCGAGCGGGCTGCGCTTGCGTTGAGGAGCACAGCCGTACACCTGTACGGAGAGCACCGCAGACGCAAGATCGGCCCGCGCAGCAGAAAGATTCATGCGCTTTTGTTAGGCCCCATGTAGCCAAACAGGTAACCGGCCACCTTGCGCATCTGGATCTCCTCCGAGCCTTCGGTGATGCGGTAGCGCCGGTGGTGGCGGTAGATGTGCTCGAAGGGTTTATGCCGCGAATAGCCAATGCCGCCATGCACCTGCATGGCCCGGTCGGCTGCCTCACACACCAGGCGGTTGGCCCAGTAGTTGCACATCGACACTTTGTCGGACAGCTTTTTCTCCACCTCGGGGTGCGGCATCTGGTCCATCTCCCAGGCCGTCTTGCGGATCAACAGGCGCAGCATTTCCACCTGGGTGGCCAGCTCGACCAGCGGAAACTGGATGCCCTGGTTGCGCGCCAAATCTTCACCAAAGGGCTTGCGCTGGCGCGCGTACTTGACACTCTCGTTGACGCAGAAGGCCGCCGCGCCCAAAGAACTGGCGGCCTGGCGGATGCGGTTTTCATGCACAAAGGCCTGGGCCAGCGCCAAGCCGTGGTCCAGCGCGCCAAACAGCGCGTCCTCCGGCACCCACACATTGGTGAAGCTGACGCGGGGGTGGTCTGTGGGCATGTTGAAGGTCCACAGGTATTCCTCGATCTTGACGCCGGGCGCATCGGCCGGCACCAAAAACGCGCTGATGCCTTTGGCCGCGCCGGCCACGCCGCTGGTGCGGGCAAACAGGCAGCAGTGGCTGGCGGTGTGCATGCCGGTGGTCCACATCTTTTCGCCGTTCAGCAGCCAGCCGGGTTGGCCGTTGCGCACCTCGGGCACACCACGGGTCTCCATGTGGGTGGCGTCTGAGCCGTGTTCGGGCTCGGTCAGGCCAAAGGTGATGCGCACCTTGCGGGCCAATGAACCCCGGATGAACTTCTCCTTTTGCGCCGGGGTGCCAAAGTCGCGCAGCATCACGATGAGTGGAAAGTTGCCCACCACCGAATGCTCGTTTTGCAGGTCGTTGAACAAGCCCAGACCTTGGGCGGCCAGATGCTCGCGGATCACCGCCATCCACAGGTTGCCACCGCCATCCCCACCAAACTCGGTGGGTAACGAAAAACGGAAAAAGCCGGCTTCGTCGGCAAGCTGTTTGGCCTGCTCCAGCAGTGCCTCCCACTCCGGGCGGGGCAGGCCACCGGCATCAAAATCGGTGCGGGCCCATTCACGGCGGTGGTCAAAAAAGCGCTCGTTGTCGTCTTGCGCTTGCAGCGGCTTGATCTTGGCGCTGATGAAGGCGTCCAGCCGGGCGAGGTAATCGGGCAGGCCGTCGGGCAGGTTGAAGTCCATGGGCTAACACTCCTGGGGTGGTGGGGGTGATGTGTGAGGGGTGCGACAAACCGAGGCGGCAAACCACGGGGTATGCCCTGGCACCGGCGGCATGCTGGCAAGGCAACATACTGGCTGGTATCTTGCAGGCTGCCGCAGCGGCAGTCAGCCCCCACAAACCACTAGGAGAACCTGTTGCGCATGCGACTCAAACTGCTGGCACTGGCCACCATGCTCAGCGCCCTGCCCGGCTGGGCGGTGGCGCAAACGTCTGCAACATCAGCCACCACGGAGCCCTGGCCCACCCGGCCGGTCTCACTGGTGGTGCCCTATCCACCCGGTGGCACCAGCGATGTGGTGGGCCGCCAACTGGCGCAACGCCTGCAGGCTGAGTTGGGCCAGACCGTGTTGGTGGACAACAAGGCCGGTGCGGCCACCGCCATTGGCGCCACCCATGTGGCACGGGCCGCCAAAGACGGCTACACCCTGCTGCTGTCGGCCGGCACCACCTTCACCGTCAACCCGAATCTGAATGACAAGCTGGCCTACAAGTTAGACGACTTTGAGCCGGTGGGCACGGTGTGTACCGCGCCGTTTGCGTTTGTGGTCAAGAAAGACTTTCCGGCACGCACGCTGCGCGACTACGCGGCTTATGCCAAAGCCAACCCGGGCAAGATCAACAACGCCACCAACGGCCAGGGCAGCCTGGTGCATTTGTTTGGTGAGCTGATTGCGCTGGGCCTGGACGTGAAGCTGACACAGGTGCACTACAAAGGCGCAGTGCCCGCCATGACTGACATGCTGGGCGGTGTGATCGACTCCAACGTCGAGGCCCTGACGAATGCCGTACCCAATGTGCTGGCCGGCCAATACCGCGCTTTGGCCGTGCTCAGCGCTGAGCGCCAACCGCTGCTGCCCGATGTGCCCACCTTCAAAGAGCTGGGCTACCCCAGCATCGTGGGCGACACCTGGTATGCGGTGTTTGCGCCGGCCGGCACACCCAAACCGGTGCTGGACAAGCTGGGTGCGGCCCTGCGCAAGATTGTGGCCAGTGCCGAGTTTGGCGAGGCCATGCGCAAGATCGGCAATGAAGCCAAGCCTGGCTCACCCGCCGAGCTGCGCAGCACCACCCTGGCGCAAAGCCGGCTGTGGGCTGAGCTGATCAAGCGCGGCAACATCAAGGCGGAATAACGCCGCAGCGGCGCGGCTGGTTTTTCAGCCCCGCCCTGCTTTCAAGCCCGCCCGTCTTTCAAACCCGCCCGGTCGTCAACACCGCCTTGCCCTGCACCCGGCGCTGCAGCAAATCATTCAGCGCATCGGCCGCGCGCTCCAGCGGGTAAACCGCCGACACATGCGGTTTGAGCTTGCCGTCTGCAAACAAGCCCATCAACTCCACCAGGTTGGCGGCATTGCGCTGCGGCTCATTGCGGGTAAAGGCGCCCCAGAACACCCCGACGATGGCGCAGCCCTTGAGCAGCGCCAGGTTCAGCGGCACGCTGGGGATGCGGCCTGCCGCAAAACCCACCACCAAAAAGCGGCCGTTCCAGGCCATGCCACGCAGCGCCGGCTCGCTGTAATCACCACCCACCGGGTCATACACCACGTCCACACCACGCCCGTCGGTCAACTCCTTGATGCGGCTGCGCAGGTCATCGCGGGCGTAGTTGATGGTGGCGTCAGCGCCGTGGGCGGTACACAGCGCCAGCTTGTCGTCGCTGGACGCGGCGGCAATCACGCGGGCGCCCATGGCCTTGCCCAGCTCCACGGCAGCCAGACCCACACCACCGGCCGCGCCCAGCACCAGCAAAGTCTCCCCGGGCTGCAGTTGGGCGCGGTCTTTGAGGGCGTGCTGTGAGGTGCCGTAGGTCAGCACAAAGGCTGCCGCCGTGTTGAAGTCCATGCCGGCCGGCATGGGGATCAGCCGGGCTGCGTCGGCCAGCATCTCCTCGGCATAACCACCCCAGGTGTTGGTGGCAATCACCCGGTCACCCACGGCGCAACTGGTCACGCCTGCGCCGATGGACTGCACCACACCGGCCACCTCACCGCCAGGTGAAAACGGCAGCTCGGGCTTGAACTGGTAGGCACCCTGGATGATCAGCGTGTCCGGAAAGTTGACCCCACAGGCCTGCACCGCCACCACCACCTGGCCGGGCCCGGCCACCAGATTGGGCATGCTCTCCACCACCAAACTCTCAGGGGGCCCGTGGTGTTTGCAAAGCACAGCGCGCATGGTCATGGTGGGGTCTCCGTTGCACCCGGGTGGGGTGTGTTGATTGAAAAATGGGGATTAACGCGGCGCCATGCGCAGGGCGCCATCGAGCCGGATGGTCTCGCCGTTGAGCATGGGGTTGGCCACGATGTGCAGTGCCAGTTGGGCAAATTCATCCGGTGCGCCCAGCCGCGATGGGTGCGGCACCGACGCACCCAGCGACACCCGCACCGGCTCGGGCAAGCGCGCCAGCATGGGCGTGTCAAAAATGCCCGGCGCGATGGTGCAGACGCGGATGCCGCGGGTGGCCAGGTCACGTGCTGCCACCAGCGTCATGCCCACCACCCCGGCTTTGGAGGCTGAATAGGGGATCTGGCCAATCTGGCCCTCAAACGCCGCCACCGAGGCGGTGAGCACACACACGCCGCGCTCACCTTCTGCTGTCAACTCGTTTTTGGCCATGCGCGATGCGGCCAGGCGCAGCACGTTGAAGCTGCCCACCAGGTTGGTGCGGATGATGGCCTCAAAGGTGGCCAGGGAGCCGGGCTTGCCGTCTTTGTCCAGCAACCGCACCGGGCCGCCGCGGCCGGCGCAATGCACCAGTGCGCGAAACTCACCCAGCGACGCCGCCAGGTCACAGGCTGCGGCCATGCCGGCTTCATCAGCCACATCGGCGGCGGCAAAATGCACCGCGTCGCCCAGGCTGCTGGCCACTGCAGCGCCGTTGGATGTGGCCAGGTCGGCAATGACCACCCGCGCGCCCCCGGCCAAGAAGCGCTTGACCGTTGCCAGGCCCAGGCCCGACGCGCCGCCGGTGACCAAGGCGGTGATGCCTGCTGTGTTCATTGCGCAAAACTCCGGTTGAATTGCAATGGGCGGAATGCTACATACCGCCGGGTATCACTGCAACCGTGCTGATGCGAATGCGGCTGGCAAGGGTGCAGAGCATGCGTAGTCGCCCAGGTTGACCATGTTGCATACGTGCTGGTATGTTGTGGCCAGCGCACCGACAGACCAGCCGTCCTGACCCGAGAAACCACCCGCACCCACTTGCCACCCACCCATGCGCAGCCCCTCCAGCACGGCCAAAGCCAAGACCCCGGCCGCCGCACCGGCCAAGCTGACCGCCAAGGCCACAGCCACAGCCACAGCCAGCACGCCTGTCTCCAGCACGCCTGTCTCCAGCGCGCCGGCATCTAGCCCACCCGCAGCCACCACATCGCGCGATCAAATCCTGCTCGCCGCCGCCGAGTTGTTCATGGAGTTTGGCTACGCCGCCACGTCCATCAACGCGGTGGCTGAGCGGCTGGGCGCCACCAAAGGCCGCGTTTACCACCACTACCGCAGCAAGGCCGATCTGTTTTTGGATGTGCAAGTGGCCGCCATGCAGCGCCAGCTGGACGCCGTGGGGCCGATTGCGCGTGGCCCCGGCACGGTGCTGCAGCGGCTGCAGGCCATGGCGCTGCGCCACATCCAGATCATCCTGACCGAGCTGCCGATGCAGAAGGTGGCGGTGCAAGGCCTGGAGCGCCAATTGCTGCGTGCATCGGCCACCAACAAGCGGCTGCGTGCGGTGGTGCAAATGCGGGATGACTACGAAAACCTGTATGCCGAGCTGATGGACGCCGGCATGCGTGAGGGGCTGTTCATCCAACTGCCGCCCCGGCTGGCCACCAAGCCGTTTTTTGGCGCGCTGAACTGGGCCACGCTGTGGTACAGCCCACGCCGACTGCAAAGCGCTGAAGCGGTGGACGAGATTGCCCAGGCGCTGGCCGCGTTTGCAGTGCGCGGGTTG
>JAYVLI010000074.1:0-9609 GCA_043759535.1 Betaproteobacteria bacterium
GGATTCTACGGACATCACCTCTATGATCCTGACAGCCCTGCCGCCAGACCCGCCACCCAAGCCCCAAAACGCCAAATACTGACGCCATGCCCAACCGAAGCGTGTTCTTTGTCTCTGACGGCACCGGCATCACTGCCGAGACCTTTGGCAATTCCATCCTGGCGCAATTTCCTGGTGTGCCGCGCCATGTGCGCCGGCCGTTTATTGACACGGTGGACAAAGCCCAGGTGGTGCTGGATGAGATCAACCAGGTGGCCGACGCCGAGGGCAAGAAGCCCATCGTCTTCATCACGCTGGTGGACGACGTGGTGCGCCAGATCATCACCAGCACCGATTGCCGCGGCTTGGTGCTGGACATCCTGCGGGCCTTTGTGGAGCCACTGGAGATTGAATTTGGCGTCAAGAGCAACCACCGCGTTGGGCGGTTCTCAGACGCCGCCAAAAGCAGTGAGTACAACGAGCGCATCGAGGCCATCAACTTCTCACTGGCCCACGACGATGGCCAATCGGCCCGCAACTTGGCCAGTGCCGATGTGATTTTGCTGGGCGTCAGCCGCAGCGGCAAAACGCCCACCAGCCTGTACCTGGCCATGCAGCACGGCATCAAAGCGGCCAACTACCCGCTGATCCCGGAGGACTTTGAGCGCCACAAGATTCCGTCCTCGCTGGCGCCCTACATCAGCAAGTGTTTTGGCCTGACCATTGACCCGGAGCGCCTGTCGCAAATCCGCAATGAGCGCCGGCCCAACAGCAAATATGCCGCGCTGGACAACTGCCGCTACGAGGTGCGTGAGGCCGAGGCCATGATGCGGCGCAGTGGTGTGGCCTGGCTCAGTTCCACCCACAAGTCGATCGAGGAGATCGCCACCACATCCTGCGCGACATCCGGCCCGACCGGCTGATTTATTGATGGCCGTGGCTGGCACGATGCGCCGCATTGAGCATCCCGGGCCGGTGGCCGCCCAACGCCACAGCGTGGTGGCTGCCCAGGTGCGGCGGCAGGACTGGTTGCTGCCTGCTGGTGACACCCTGCGCACAACGCTGGCCACCGCCTTGGCCGGCAGCGGTGCCGCCAGCGCGGTGTTGACGTTCGGCAGTGGCCGCTTGTTTCCGTTCAGCCATGTGATGCCGGCGTTGTCCAGCTCAGCCGATCACGCGGTGTATTTCAGCCGCCCCTTTGTGGCCGATCAGCCGGTGCAGTTGCAAGCCGCCACCGTGACGCTGGGCTGGCGCGATGGCACTCCCTGGCTGCACTGCCACGCCACCTGGACCGACGCCGCCGACCAGCAACACACCGGCCACCTGCTGCCCGACGATGTGGTGCTGGCCACAGCGATGCAAGCCACTGCCTGGTTATTGGACGGCGCCGCATTTGCGGTGCAGGCAGACGCCGAAACAGGTTTCACGCTGTTCCAGCCTGTGCCTGTGCCAGTGCCCGTGCCCGCCACGGTCAGCACCGGCCGCCCTGCCCTGCTGGTGCGTCTGGCGCCCAACGAGGACGTGTGCAGCGCGCTGGAAGCCATCTGCCAGCAACACGGCATCACCCACGCCCAGGTGCGTGGTGGTGTGGGCAGCACCGTGGGCGCCATGTTTGACGACGGCCGGTGCATGCAGCCGTTTGTCACCGAAACGCTGGTGCGGCGCGGTTGCATCCGGCCCGGGCTTGATGGCAAGCCGCAGGCCGACATCGACGTGAGCATGGTGAACCACACCGGTGGCCAGGCCAGCGGCCGGCTGGCGCGTGGCCACAACGCGGTGCTGGTGACGTTTGAGCTGGTGCTGGAGCCGGACTGAAAGCCCCCGCGCTCGGCGTCAAACTGCCATCACAAAAAACCGATCGAAATCCAAGGCACAAACGCCACGACCACCGTGCCTACCAGCAGCGCCAGCATATAGCCCACGATGGGGCCAATGCCCTCGTCCGGGTTGACCCGCCCGATAGCGCAGGCGGCGTAATAACCCACACCCAGCGGTGGCGCAAACAGGCCCAGGCCCATCGAGAGAATCACCACCATCGCGTAATGCACATCGTGGATGCCCAACTGGCGTGCGATGGGGAACAACAACGGGCCAAACAGCACGATGGCCGGGATGCCCTCCAACACCGAACCCAGCACGGTGAAGGCCAGGATGGACACCACCAAGAACATCGGCGCGCCACCCGGCAGTCCGGCCATGGTCTGCGCCAGCAAGCGCGAGAAGCCCGACTGCGTCAAACCCCAGGCCATGGCCGTGGCGGTGCCGATGATCAGCAGGATGGCGCCAGACAGCGCTGCGGTATCCACCAACATCCGCCCCAGCCGCCGCCACGGGAACTGGCGGTACACCAGCAGCCCGGCAATCACCGAATAGGCAATGCCGATGGTGGACACCTCGGTGGCGGTGGCCACACCCTGCACCACCGCTGCGCGGATGACGAATGGCAACGCGAGTGCGGGTAAGGCAATCGCAAACAGCTTGAGCACCTGGGCTTTGGGTGTGCGCTGCACCTGGCTCAAATCCTCATGCCGGTAGCGCCACCAGACCACCGCGCACAACAACGCACCTAGCACCACCGCAGGCAGCAAGCCGCCGGTGAACAGCGCTGCAATCGAGATGCCAGTGACCGAGCCAATCGTGATCAGCACCAGGCTGGGCGGCACGGTTTCGGTCTGCGCGCCGGTGGCGGCCAGCAATGCCACCAAATCCCCCGGCTTGGCGCCACGGGCTTTCATCTCGGGGAACAGCGCCGGGGCGATGGCGGCCATGTCGGCGGCTTTGGATCCTGAGATGCCCGAGACCAGGTACATCGCCCCCACCAGCACATACGACAGCCCGCCCTTGACATGGCCCAACAGCGCGGCCAAAAAGGCGATCATGGCGCGCGCCATGCCGGTCATCTCGATCAGCAGGCCGAGAAACACAAACAGCGGCACGGCCAGCAGAATCAGGTGCGACATGCCCTCGTCCATGCGGCCCACGATCACCGGCAACGGTGTGGTGGTGGCCAGCGCCAGGTAGCCAAAAGTGGCCAGGCCAAAGCCAAAGCCGATGGGGATGCCGGCAAACACGCAGCCACCGGCAACACCCACAAAAAACACCAGCAGATTGAGCCTGCCGAGGTCTTTGAACAGCGGTGCAGCCAGCCAGAAGGCGGCAACCAGCACGGTGATCAGCGCCAGCGCCTGCAGCACCGGCTTGGCACCACCGTCCTCCATCTGTCCGGCCTGGCGCCACAGGCGCAGCACGCTGAACACCGCCATCAGCCCCAGCCCCACCGGCAAAGCAGCTGCACGCCACAGGTTGGACAACTCCAGCGCCGGGGTGGTGATGGCGCGTTCATCGGCCGCGTATTCCCAGGCCGGCCAGGCCACCAGCGCAAGAAACGCCAAACAGGCCGCCGTGGCCAGCGCCTCCAGCAAAGCCCGCCGTTCAGGCGCAGCCTTGCTGACCAGCGCGGTCATGCGCATGTGTTCACCGCGCCGCAGCGCCACCACGGCGCCCAGCAGGGCCAGCCACAAAAACAGGATGGACGCCAGCTCGTCAGACCACAGCAGCGGGCTGTGCAGCAGGTAGCGCGACACCACACCGGCAAACAACACGCCAATATCGGCCAGCACCAGCAGCGCGGCGGGCACTTCCACCAGCCAGCCCAGCCAACGGTCGAGCTTGGCGGGCAGGCTGTTGTCGCGGTTGTTGTCGCGCTTGTTGTCAGACCCTGTGGCCATCACCCGATGGCCACCACTCACACCAATTTACCGGTGTATTTTTCCAGCACGGCCCAAGCCTCGTCACCAAACTTCTTGTGCCATTCGGCGTAGAAGCCGGCAACGCGCAGCTTGGCGCGGAACACTTCAGCGTCGGTGGTATTGAAGGCCATGCCCTTGGCCTTCAGGTCGGCCAGCAGGCCATCGTTGAGCTTCTTGACATCGTCACGCTCTTTTTGGCCGGCGGCGTTGATGTTGCGGGTGACCAGGTCACGCAAGTCTTGCGGCAGGCGCTCAAACGATTTTTTGTTGGCCAAAAACCAGAAGCCGTCCCACATGTGGTTGGTGATGGAGCAAAACTTTTGCACCTCGTTCAACTTGGCGGTGGCGATGATGGCCAGCGGGTTTTCTTGCGCGTCGGCCACCTTGGTCTGCAGTGCTGAGTACACCTCGGCAAAGTTGATGGTCAGCGGTGAGGCCTCAAACGCCTTGAACATCGACACCCAGAACGGGCTGGGCGGGATGCGGATTTTCAGACCCTTCAAATCATCCGGCGTGTTGATGGGCTTGGTGCCGGTGGTGATCTGGCGGTAGCCGTTGTCCCAGATTTTGTCGAACGCCATCAGGCTGCTGCTGGCGGCAATCTGCTTGCGCACATGGGCGCCCAGGTCGCCGTCCATCGCCGCCCACACCTGGCTGTAATCTTTGAACGCAAAGCCCACACCGCTGATTTGCGCGGCCGGCACCAGCGTGCCCAAAATCAACGGCGACAGGGTGAAAAAGTCCAGCGCGCCCGAGCGCACTTGCGACAGCATGTCGGTGTCATTGCCCAACTGGTTGTTGGGGAAAACTTGAAAGTCAATGCGGCCCTTGCTCTCGGCGTTGATGGCGGCAGCCATCTCGGCGGCGCGGGCGTTCATCGGGTGGGTGAGTGGCAGGTTGTTGCCGTACTTGAAGCTGAACTCTGGCGCGGCATGGGCATTGCGGACAGACAGTGCAGGCAGGGCCAACGCGCTGGCGCTGGTGATGAGGTGGCGGCGGGTGATGGTCATGGGTTGTCTCCGTGGGGATCTGGTTTTTGAGGGATGAAAGGACTTCAGTCAGCCTGCACCGGCTGCACCTCGCAACGCTCCAGCAGCAAGCGGCGCACGTCTTGTTTGGTGATCTTGCCGTAGCCGGATTTTGGCAGGGCGTCCCAGAACACCACCTGGCGCGGCCAGCGGTAGCGGGCCAGACGGCCGTCGAGGAATGCAATCAAAGCCTCGGCCGTGACGGCAGCAGCGCCGGGCCGGCACACCACCACCGCCACGCCCACCTCGCCCCACTGCCGGTCGGGCATGCCCAGCACCGCAACTTCAGCCACGGCCGGGTGGGTCAGCAGCACTTCTTCAGCCTCACGCGGGTAGACGTTGCTGCCGCCCGAGATGTACATGTCGCTCTCACGGCCGGTGATGTAGAGCAGGCCACGCGCGTCCAGCCGGCCCAAGTCCCCGGTGTGAAACCAGCCACCGCGCAGCGCCTTGGTGGTGGCTTCAGGGTTGTTGTGATAACCCGCAAACACCGCAGGCCCACGCACGCAAATCTCGCCAATCTCACCGCTGGCCACGGCCCGACCAGCCTCGTCCAGCACTGCCACCTCCATGCCGGTGCGGGGGTAGCCGCAAGCGCCAATATGGGCGTTGGGATGGGAGTCGTCGGCCGAGTGCAGGCGGGCCGGCAGCACGGTGATGCAGCCGGTCACCTCACCCAAGCCAAAGTACTGCACCATCACCGGCCCCAGTTTTTTCAGCGCCAGGCGCTGGTCAGCGCGGTACATGGGCGCGCCGGCGTAAACCATGAACTTGAGCGAGCTGTGGTCGTGCTGGTCCACCGCCGGATGCTCCACCAGCATCTTGACGATGGTGGGCACGGTGAACAGGTTGCTGACCCGGTGTTGCTCAATGAGCTTCCACACCACCGCCGGATCCAGCTTTTCAGACGGCAACAACACGGTGGCGGCACCCCGCGCCACGTTGAGCAGCGCGTGGATGCCAGCGCCGTGGGACAGCGGCGCCACCGCGATGGACACATCCTGCTCGGTGGTGCCGGGGATCAGATCGGCCAGGTGGTTGGTGACCACAAAACCCATCTGGCCGTGTGTCAGCACTGCGGCTTTGGGCTTGCCGGTGGTGCCGGAGGTGTAGAAGAACCAGAGCGGGTCGTCATGCGCCACGGCTATGTCGACAGGCACGGCAGGGGCGGGGCCCAGATGTTGATCAATCAGCGCGCTGTAGCGGTGGTTGCTCGGTGCTGCATCCACCGGCGGCTCACCCAACCACACCACCTGCTGCAGCGCGGGTGATTCGGCCTGTACCGCTGCTGCATGCGCGGCAAAAAGCGGCTCCACCAACATCACCTTGGCGCCGCTGGATGCGCCCAAATAAGCCACCTCAGCAGGGGCCAGGCGAAAGTTGGTGGGCACCCAGACACAGCCCATGCGGAACGCCGCCCAACCGCTTTCAAACAGCGCCAGGTTGTTGCGGGACTGCAGCAGGATGCGGTCGCCTTTTTGCAAGCCGAGGGCCCGCAGCGCAGCCACCAGCGCGTCCACCCGGGCGTCGATCTGGGCCCAGGTCCAAGACTGCTCACTCTGGATCAATGCGGTGCGGGCAGGCCATAGCCTGGCGGTGTGGCGCAGCAGTTGCGCCAGGTTGGTGGTTTGGGCGGCGTGCATGGGCAACTTGGTCGTCAGGTCAGGCAGCACCTCAAACCGCTTCCAGCACGCTCAGGTAGTTGGCCACCGCCGCACCACCCATGTTGAACACCGCGCCCAGGCGGGCACCCGGCACCTGCATGGCGCCGGCGGTGCCGGACAGTTGCATCGCAGCCATCACATGTTGCGAGACACCGGTGGCGCCAATCGGATGGCCACGCGACTTCAAGCCCCCCGACGGATTGACCGGCAGCCGCCCATCCATGCGTGTCACGCCGTCCAAAATCACCCGCGCGCCCTGGCCATGCGGCGCCAGGCCCATGGCTTCGTACTCCAGCAATTCGGCCACGGTAAAGCAGTCGTGTGTTTCGACAAACTGCAGGCCGGCCAGGCTGGCCTGGGCGTTCACCAGGCCCCGCTGCCAAGCCAGGGCCGCGCCCTCAAACCGGGTCGGGTCACGCCGCGAGAGGGGTAAATATTCATTCACCTGGGTGCGTGAGCGCCAACGCACCGCCGGTGCAGCGGAACCCGCAACCGGCTCCAGCGACAACACCAGCGCGGCCGCACCATCCGACACCAGCGAACAATCCGAGCGCTTCAGCGGCCCGGCCACGAACGGATTCTTGTCAGAGGGCGTGCGGCAAAACTCAAAACCCAGATCACGCCGCATGTGGGCCACCGGATTGTTGACACCGTTGGCGTGGTTCTTGGCGGCAATGGCTGCCAGCGCGTCACTTTGGTCGCCAAAACGCGAGAAGTAGCCGGCCGCAATCTGACCAAACACACCGGCAAAACCACCTGGCGTATCACCCTCTTCCTTCACATACGAGCAGCGCAGCAGCACCTCGCCAATCTGGGCATTGGGCAAGGTGTTCATCTTCTCGAAGCCCACCACCAGCACGCGCTTCAGGCGGCCGCTTTGCAGCGCGTCCAGCGCACCCCAGATCGCAGCGGAGCCGGTGGCGCAGGCGTTTTCCAGCCGCACGGCAGGCACATGGCGCAGCTGGGGAATAGCCATGGCCGCCAGCGCGCCGCTGAAATCCTGCCGCACAAAACCGCCGTTGAAATGGCCGATGAAGACGCCGTCAATGTCTTCGGGCGCCAGGCCGGCGCTGCCGATGGCTTGCAAGCCGGCGTCACGGATCAATTGCTCGGCGTCCAGCGCGTCATGCTTGCCAAAGGGCGTGTGGCCCCAGCCGATGATGTGGGGGGTGCTCATGGATCGATCTCCGGTGGGTTGCCGCTGCGGCCAGCAGGTCCAACATACGGACCAATACAAGCCATCGCCAAAGGCCAGGCTGGACGGTTTTGCCCGGATGCTAAGCCTGTCACAGCGGCAGCCATCGCCTGCCAAGGTGGATCAGCGCAAAAAGGGGTTCATCATGTGGACACCCAAATCCGGGTTTATGCCCATGCTCACCACCCCATCCCCAACCCCGGACTCCACGCCGCCCGCCACCGAAACCGCTGGCGCCCAGACCTTGCGGCGCGGCCTGGCGGTGCTGCGCCTGCTCACCCGCATCGGCCCAGGCGGGCTGCGCATGGGCGAGATCGGCCGCCGATTGGGCCTCAACAAATCCACCGCCATCCGCCTGACCCGCACCCTGGTGGACGAAGGTTTTGTGCTGCATGACCAGGCCACCGGCGCCTACCGGCTGGGGCCCGAGGCGTTTGCGGTGGGCCTGGCGGCCGAGCCCAGCTACGCCCTGCAGCGCCTGGCCGCACCGGCCTTGCGGGCGTTGGCGCTGGAGTCGGGTGACACCGTGTTTTTTACGGTGCTGCACGGCATCGAGAGCATTTGCCTGTCACGCAGCGAGGGCGACTTTCCGATCCGCAACCAGTTGGTCAAGGCCGGTGACCGCTGGCCGCTGGGGGTGGGTGCGGGCAGTTGCGCCATGCTGGCCGCCATGGCTGACGACGACATCGGCCGCATCCTGGCGCGCAATACCGCGATGCGGGCCGAGCGCTACCCGGGATGCACTGACATTGCCATCCAGCGCCTGATCCAGGAGACCCGCAGCCAGGGCTACTGCTTGAACCCGGGCCTGGTGCTGGAGAGCAGTTGGGCCATCGGCGTGCCGGTGTACGACGCGCACAACCGGCCAGTGGCCTCACTCAGCCTGGCCGCCATTGAGGCCCGCTTGGGCCCGGCCCGGCGGGCGGCACTGGGCAACCGGTTGATGCAGGCCAGCCGGGAGTTGACTGGGTTGCTGGGTGAGGCGGCGGCGTTGGGTGTGGCTTGAAGTGGCAGGCGGAAAACTGGTGTTGCGCTTGCACAGGCCGCTGCGGCGCTGTGCTCCGGGGCTGTCCCCCGGCGTCAGCCAAAAAAGGCTGCCGCCTCCTCCTTGATGCCCCTGCGCACAGCGCTCCACCGACCTGCGCCCTCCGCCACCATGCAATGCGGGTTTGAACCTCTGCACACCACTGCGGCGGAGTGGGCCTGGGGCGTCGGGTGACCGGCTGCCGGAAGTAGAGACACCGTTGTGTTTGTCAAGCCGCAGCGGGCTTTAGATGGTTGGCATCGAAGAGCTTGCCCGAGCGCAGCACGCCGTAGGCAATGGCCAGCAACTTGTGCATGCAGGCCACCACGATCACCTTGCCGGGCTTGTTCTGTGCCTTTAACCGGGCCCAGAAGGCTGCCACCAGCGGGTTGTGCTGGCCCGCCACCATCGCCGGAAAGTACAGCGCCCGCTTGAGCTCCTGGTGGCCCATCGGGTGCGTTCCACGGTGCTTGTTCAGCGACGTGCCCGACTTCCGGATGAAAGGTGTCAGGCTGGCATAGGCAATCAACGCCTTGACCGACTTGAACCGCTCTGGCCGCCCGATGTAGGCCAGCAGTTGCGGAATCGTCTTCTCGCCCAAGCCGGGAATGGAGTCCAGCAGGCCCGCCCGTTTCTTCAGGTCCGGGTCATCGTCGATGGTGCTGCTGATCTGCGCCTTGACCTGGGTGATGGCCCCGTCCAGGTCGGCGATCACGCTGCGCACCGAGTCCGCCACCGGCGGGTGGGCCACATCGAGCCGGTTGCATTCGGCCTGGCGCATCGCCAGCAGCGTGTCCAGCCGGCCCACCAACGCCTGCAGGGCGCGTACGCCCGGCGAGGGCGCCTCCCAGCGCGCCGGCTTCTTGTCCCTGCAGAACAGGGCCAGGCCCTTGGCGTCACCCCCGTCTGTCTTGTTGCGCGTGCCGTTCGACTCGGCAAAGCGCTTGGCCAGCAAGGGATTGATCACCGA
>JAYVLI010000075.1:0-4122 GCA_043759535.1 Betaproteobacteria bacterium
GGGCGGTGGGCTGTGGCTGGCGCTCAGCCCCATGGCCAGCGCGCTGCTGGAGCCTTACGTCAAAGCCATGAACGCGATGCCCCGCATCATTCTGGCGCCCATCTTTGCGGTGTGGTCTGGGCTGGGTATTGCCAGCAAGGTGGCGCTGGGCATGACGCTGGTGTTTTTCATCGTCTTCTTCAACGTCTACCAAGGCGTCAAAGAGGTCAGCCCGGTGCTGCTGGCCAACGCCCGCATGCTGGGGGCCAGCCCGCGCCAACTGCTGCGCCATGTCTACCTGCCCAGCGCCACGAGCTGGGTGTTCAGCAGCCTGCACACCAGCGTGGGCTTGGCCTTTGTGGGCGCGGTGGTGGGTGAATACCTGGGATCGGCCAGCGGCGTGGGTTATTTGATCCACCAGGCCGAGGGCGTGTTTGACATCAACACCGTGATGGCCGGCATCTTGGTGCTGACCGCTTTTGCGCTGGCGCTGGACGCGGCCGTGGGCCGGCTGGAGCGGCACTTGATGGTGTGGCAACCCCAGGCGGGGGAGAGTGCCAAGCTGTGAGCTGGCTGGCCGCGCTGCGGGCCGATGCAGCCTTCCAGCTCAGTCATGCAGTTCAGTAATGCGGCGGCAACTCGTCCCGCAGGCTTCTGAAGCCGCCGGGCTCATCGGCCGGCCCCTGCTGACGGAGTTGCAGCACTTGACGCACCAACGCATCAATCTGGTCTTGCTGGCGCACCACCACGGTGTTGAGCTGATCCACCAGGTCTTCCATGAAGCTGGCTTTGACTTCCAGGTCGGTCAGACGGCGGTCGGTGGGGTTAGACGTGTGCATGACGGGCATTGGACCGCAAATGCGGCCTGTCCAACCCGCCATGTGCGGTTGCGGTTGCGTCAGCCGTGGCCGGCCGGCGGTGCAAAGCGCTCGTTGATGGCATCCACCAACGTCATCAAATCTGCCTGCAGTGTGGCAAAGCCGGCCGTGGGTTGCAGCGTGGCGCTGTCCATGTACAGCCGCTTGTTGACCTCGATCTGCAGGCTGTGGCGGCCGGCGGCGGGGTTGGCATAAGCACGCACCAGCTCCACGCCTTTGAACGGGTCGTTGACCTTGACGCCGTAGCCCAGGCCCACCAGCACCTCACGCACAAAGGCGGTGAATGCGGGCGCGCAGGTGGTGCCGTCACGGTCGCCCAGCACCACATCGGCCCGTGTGCGGCCGTCGCCACCTTCACCCATCACGCCGCTCACGGGGTTCATCGAATGGCAGTTGAGGTGGTAGACCACGCCAAACCTGGCGTGGTTGGTGTCCAGCAAAGCCTGCAATGCGGCGTGGTAAGGCTGGTGGCAGGTGGCAATGCGGTGGCGCATTTCGGCCACGCTCAGGCACCGGTTGTAGATGGGCCGGCCGTCGTCCAACAGGCGCCAGACCAGGGCCTTGCCGATACTGGCCTTGCCGCTGGGCTGGTGGGTGTTTGGCTCGGTATCAGGCCACACACCACCCTGCAGCAAGGCCAGGTCAATGTCACCGGCGTGGCGGTTCGGGTCAATGTAGGTGCGGGCAAACTGCGCGGCCAGCAGCGGCACACCGCGTGTGGTGGCGGGCAGCCACAGCCCATCGATAAAGCAATCCTCCCCGTCGCGCAGCGCGGCGGCGTCCACGTTGGCCTGCATGTCCGGCGGCAAGAAGCGGCCGGAGTGGGGCGAATCCAGCACCAGCGGGTGGGCCGGGTCAGCGGGGCCGTGCAGCGTCAACAGGGGCTGGTGCATGGTGGGGTTTTGGCGGTGGATCATGGGCCGCGCGCGGCGCACAGGCACAGCGCACCAACACCGGGCCATTCCCGATGGGCGCTGGCCCGGTTATCGCTAGTATCGCCAGACCGTTTTTCAAACGATTCGGCGGCTGCCGACCACACTTTTCACCGCAGGACAACCCCCACCATGCAAGAAGAGCAGCAATTGCGCAGCCTGATTGAGGACGTGCGCACCGGCCGGCTGGCGCGCCGCGGTTTTATCCAGCAACTGGTGGGGCTGGGCTTGAGCGCCCCGGCAGCGTCCATGCTGTTGCTGCATGCCGGTATCGCCCAGGCCCAGCCTGCATCCACCTACAAACCCACCAAGCGGGGTGGTGGTGGCACGCTCAAAGCCTTGTGGTGGCAAGGCGCCACACTGCTGCAGCCGCACTTTGCCAACGGCACCAAAGACCAGGAAGGCTCGCGCATTTTTTATGAGCCGCTGGCCTGCTGGGACAACGACGGCAACCTGATTCCGATTCTGGCGGCCGAGATCCCGTCGCGCGAGAACGGTGGCCTGTCGGCCGACGGCAAGGTGGTGACCTGGAAGTTGAAAAAAGGCGTGACCTGGCATGACGGCCAGCCCTTTACCGCCGACGACTGCGTCTTCACCTGGGAATACGCCAGCAACCCCGAGACGGCGGCTGTGACCATCGGCGTTTACAAAGACGTGAAGGTGGAGAAGGTGGACAGCCACACAGTGCGGGTCAGCTTCCCCAAGCCCACACCGTTCTGGGCCACGGCCTTTGTGGCGGCTGAGGGCATGGTCATCCCCAAGCACCACTTTGCGGCTTACACCGGGTCCAAATCGCGTGACGCACCGGCCAACTTGAAGCCGGTGGGCACCGGGCCTTACAAGTTTGTGGATTTCAAACCGGGCGACATGGTGCGCGGTGAGATCAACACCAACTACCACATGGCCAACAAGCCCTTCTTTGACGCGATTGAAATGAAGGGTGGTGGTGACGCTCCATCCGCCGCCCGTGCGGTGTTGCAGAGTGGTGAGTTTGACTACGCCTGGAACCTGCAGGTGGAAGACGAAGTGCTCAAGCGCATGGAGGTGGGCGGCAAGGGCAAAGCGGTGATCGTGCCCAGCGGCGACATTGAATTCATGATGCTCAGCGTCACCGACCCGTGGACCGAGGTGGACGGTGAGCGCTCAAACGCCAAGACCAAACACTTTGCTTTCAGTGACCCGGCGGTGCGTGAGGCGCTGGCCATGCTGGCCGACCGCAAGGCGATTCAAGAGTTCATTTACGGCCGCACCGGTGTGGCCACCAGCAACTTCTTGAACAACCCGCCCAAGTACAAGTCACCCAATACCAGTTTTGAGTTCAACATCGACAAAGCCAGCGCGGTGCTGGACGCAGCGGGTTGGAAAAAGGGCGGTGATGGCGTGCGTGAAAAGGCCGGCAAGAAGCTGAAGTTTGTGTTCCAGACCTCTGTGAATGCACTGCGCCAAAAAGAGCAGGCTGTCATCAAACAGGCCTGCCAGAAAGCCGGCATCGATCTGGAATTGAAGTCTGTCGTGGGCTCGGTGTTTTTCTCCAGCGACGTGGGCAACCCCGACACCTACGGCAAGTTCTGGTGCGACATGCAGATGTACACCACCACCATGACCCAGCCCGACCCCGAGCGGTTCATGGACCAATACTTGAAGCGTGAGGTGTCGGCCAAGGCCAACAAATGGAACTTCCGCAACATCAGCCGCTGGACCAGCGACGAGTATGAAAAAACCTATGCCGCTGCTGAATCGGAACTGGACCCGGTCAAGCGCACCGCCATGTTCATCAAGCTCAATGACTTGCCGGTGAAAGACCACTACATCATTCCGCTGATCAGCCGGCCGCGGGTGCGGGGGGTGTCACTCAAGCTGATCAGCCCCTTGAGTGGTTGGGACCTCGATTTCTCCGGCCTGCAAAACTGGTATCGCGAGTCTTGATCCCCGTCACAGCGGCCTGAGCACGCCTTGGGCCCCTACATCCTGCGCCGCCTGCTGATTGCGCTGCCCAGCCTGCTGGGCATAAGCGTGGTGCTGTTCACCGTGTTGGCCTTGGCGCCGGGTGACCCGTTTGGCGAGATGGCGCTCAACCCCAATGTGCCGCCGCAGGTGCGTGAGGCGCTGCGTGCCAAGTTTGGCCTGGATGACCCCGTCTGGCAGCGTTACTTTCGCTGGCTGTGGGCCATGCTGCATGGCGACTGGGGCTTCTCCTTCATCAGCCGCATTGATGTGGACACGTTGATCTTGCAACGGGTGCCGGTAACCCTGGCGGTGATTGGTGCGTCGCAATTGCTGGCATTGGCCATTGCCTTGCCGGTGGGCATTTACTCCGCCGTCAAACCGTATTC
>JAYVLI010000076.1:0-11648 GCA_043759535.1 Betaproteobacteria bacterium
GGCCATGTGTGGGACGAAGACCTGCAAGAGCTCAACAACCCATTGCCGCGCTGGTGGGCGTGGTTGTTTGTGATCACGGTGGTGTTTGCGGCCATCTACCTGACGCTGTATCCCGGCCTGGGCAGTGCGCCAGGCACCCTGCAATGGACCAGCGCCGGCCAGTGGGACACCGAGCAAGCCAAAGCCCGGCTGGCCATGGCGCCGGTGTATGCCAAGTTCAGCGCCATGCCGGCGGCCGAGTTGGCCAAGGACGCACAAGCCATGGGCATTGGTGAGCGCTTGTTCATCAACAACTGCGCCCAGTGCCACGGCTCAGACGCCCACGGCAGCAAGGGATTCCCCAACCTCACCGACAACGATTGGCTGGGTGGTAGCGGGCCGGAGTACATTGCCAAAACCATCACCGCCGGCCGCATGGGCATGATGCCGCCGATGGCTGCTGCAGTGGGCACGCCAGAGGATGTCAAGAACGTGGCCAACTATGTGCTCAGCCTGTCGGGCAGCGCGCACAACAACCTGGCGGCGCAACTGGGCAAGCCCAAGTTTGCCGCCTGCGCGGCCTGCCACGGACCCGAAGGCAAAGGCACCCAGGCGCTGGGCGCCCCCAATCTCAGCGACAAGATCTGGCTGCACGGCTGGGGCGAAGACGCGGTGATTGCGATGGTCAACAACGGCAAAACCAATGTGATGCCGGCGTTTGCGCAACGCCTCAATCCAGAGCAAATCCAGGTGCTGGCGGCGTATGTGTGGAGCCTGTCGCAGGCCACTGCCGTGGCTGCCAAATGAGGTCGGCACTGGCGTAGCTGACCCGACCAGACCTGTCCTGACGATGCAAAAAACCCCGGCCACCCAAGCCACACCTGCCGCGACCAGCAGCCTGGTGGGTGATGACGCCGCCGTGGCGGTGGTGTCGCTGTACCTGAAGCAGAAAAAAATCTACACCCGTGCCGTGAGTGGCTGGTTTGCCACCTGGCGCTGGGCGCTGGTGTGGTTGACCCAGCTGCTGTTTTATGGCCTGCCCTGGCTCAGCTGGAATGGCCGCCAGGCGGTGCTGTTTGACCTGGGCACCCGGCGCTTCTACATCGGCCCGTTGGTGCTGTATCCGCAAGACTTCGTCTTTCTCACCGGGCTGTTGATCATCAGTGCCTGCGCGCTGTTTTTGTTCACCGCCGTGGCTGGCAGGTTGTGGTGTGGTTTTGCCTGCCCGCAGACGGTGTACACCGAGATTTTCATGTGGGTGGAGCAGAAGATCGAGGGCGACCGCATTGCCCGCATGCGGCTGGACGAGGCACCGTGGTCCATCAACAAGCTGTGGCGCAAATCGGCCAAACAGTCGGTGTGGCTGGCCATTGGCCTGTGGACCGGTTTCACCTTTGTTGGCTACTTCACGCCCGTGCGGGTGTTGGCGGCCGAGGCACTGAGCCTGGGCTTCGGCCCCTGGGAATGGTTCTGGGTGCTGTTTTATGGTTTTGCCACCTACGGCAACGCCGGCTTCCTGCGGGAGCAGGTGTGCAAGTACATGTGCCCCTACGCCCGCTTCCAAGGCGCCATGTTTGACAAGGACACGCTGATCATCAGTTATGACAGCGGGCGCGGTGAGCCACGCGGTTCACGCTCCCGCAAGGCCGACCCCAAGCTGCTGGGCCTGGGCGACTGCATCAACTGCGGCCTGTGTGTGCAGGTTTGTCCCACCGGCATCGACATCCGTGATGGCCTGCAATACGAATGCATCGGCTGCGCCGCCTGCATCGATGTGTGCGACGGCGTGATGGAGAAGATGCAGTACCCCAAGGGCTTGATCCGTTATGACACCCAAAACGGCCTGGCCCAGCACCTGACCCGCAGCCAGCGGCTGGCGCGCATCTTCCGGCCCCGTGTGCTGGTGTACAGCGCGGTGCTGGGTGTCATCTTGTTGGCGTTTTTCATCAGCCTGGCCATGCGCCATCCGTTCAGGGTGGATGTGGTGCGCGACCGTGCTGCACTGGCGCGCCAGGTGGACGATGGCCAGGTCGAAAACGTCTACCGGCTGCAGATCATGAATGCCACTGAAGCGCCGCAGCGCTACCGCGTGGCGGTGCAGGGCCTGCCCGGCATCGTGCTGGGTGCCGTGTCGCAGCCCACGCTGGCCTCGGCCGAGGCACGCTGGCTCACTCTCAGTGTGCGGCTGCCAGCGGCCACCGCGCAGCAAGCTGGGCCGGGGGCGCACGCCATCCAGTTCGAGGTGGGCCTGGTGGATACCGATGTGCGTGGCCAGGCCAGCACGCGTGCCGAGGTGACTGAAAAATCCACTTTTATCGTGCCGCGCTGAAGCGCTGCACCGGAGCCCCACCCATGACCCAGCCTGATCTCTCCCAAGCCATTCAGCCAACGCCAGGCCAGCAAGCTGGCAGCTCCACGCCGTGGTGGCGGGTGGGCATGGTGTGGTTGGTGGTGGGTGGCCCGGCGGTGGTGGTGGTGGCCAGCCTGGGCACTGCGGTGGTGGCGTACTGGGGGGCTGACGAGGTGTTGATCGACACGCCGTCCGCCCGCCATGCGCCGGTGCAACCCACCGGCCAGACACCTGCCCTGACCGCCCGCAACCACGCCGCTACCGCAGCGCCGGCCCTGGCGCCTGCAGTCATGCCCGCGCGCCCACCTGCACCGGTGCGCCCATGACAACCCGCAACACACGGCCAACAGCCAGCCGGCGCCTGCGGTTGATGACCACTCTGTGGCCCGCCTTCTTGATGGCCGGGGTGCTGGAGATGCTGGTTTTTGCGCTGCTTGACCCCGCCAACCTGCACTGGTTTGGCGGTGAGCAGGTGGCGCTGTCGGCCTCGGCGGTTTACACCCTGGTGTTTTTTGTGTTCTGGGGGGTCATCGCCACTGCCGGCGCGCTGACCCAGTTGCTGAACTTGAGCGCCGACGACATCAACCACCAGCCCGTGCGGCGTGGCGCCTGGCCACGCTGACCTGCCTCAGCAATCCCGCTTCAACAATTCACGCCGTTGACCAGGTTTTGCAGTTTGTCCTGGTGCAGGATGCGGATCTGGCGTTGTTTCACATCCAGGATGCCTTCGTCCTGGAACTTGCTGAACGTGCGGCTCACCGTCTCCAGCGTCAGGCCCAGGTAGCTGCCAATCTCCTCGCGTGTCATGCGCAAAACCAATGACGAGGCCGAGAAGCCACGCGCCTGCAGGCGCTGCGTCAGGTTCAGCAAAAACGCCGCCAACCGCTCCTCGGCCCGCATGCTGCCCAGCAGCAACATCACACCGTGCTCACGCACGATCTCGCGGCTCATGATCTTGTGGAACTGGTGCTGCAACTCGGTGAACTCACGCGACAGCGCTTCCAGCTGGCTGTAGGGGATCACGCAGACCTGGGAATCCTCCAACGCCACCGCATCGCAGCTGTGGATGTCGGTGCTGATGCCGTCCAGCCCCAGCAACTCACCCGCCATTTGGAAACCGGTCACCTGGTCGCGGCCGTCTTCGGACGTGACGCAGGTCTTGAAAAACCCGGTGCGCACCGCGTAGAGCGACAAAAAAGCGTCACCAGCACTGAACAGGGGCTCACCGCGCGCCAGGTCGCGGCGGTTGGCCACCAGGCTGTCCAGCCGCTCCAGGTTGTCGCGTGACAAGCCTAGCGGTAAGCACAACTCGCGCAGATTGCAGCTGGAGCAGGCAAGCTTGAAAGGCTCAAGGCGCAGTTTGGTGGCTTCGGCAGGCAGATTCATGGGGGATTATGGGGACAGCCGGGCAGGGCAGCGGTCAGCCTGGCGCCGCAGCGCGCCACTGTTCTGCCGGCAGCTTGCGCCTGGCTTGAGATTCACCATGGCCGACACCGGATGTTTTGGCACAGTGCGGGGGATGTTGCCGCCATCCACCAACCACCATGCCGCAGCCGCAGTGGTGCGCTTGTGCCAGCCACCCAGGCCCACCAGCCTGACCCGCGCACCGGCCGGTCGCGCAGCATGGAGCCCACCATGGACCAAGCGCTGCTGCTGAGTGCCATCTTGATGGGCCTGGCGGGCACACCCCATTGCCTGGCCATGTGTGGCGCTGCATGCACTGCGGCCAGCGGCGGCCGGCAACTGGGCCTGGCGTGGCTGCACCTGGGCCGTTTGCTGGGCTACGCATTGGCCGGCGCGCTGGCTGCGGCCAGCATCGGCAGCCTGGCCGTGCTGGGCCAGGCCGTGGCCGCGCTGCGGCCGCTGTGGACGCTGGTGCATCTGGCCGCCTTGGTGTTGGGCCTGTACCTCGTCTGGCAAGGCCGCCAGCCAGCATGGATGGAGCGGCTGGGCCGGCCGCGTGCCACGGCCGCTGTGGCCCACCGGGGCAGCACCTGGCAGGCCATCCAGCTGCCAGCACGCCAGGCCGGCCTGGGGCTGGCCTGGGTGGCGTGGCCGTGTGGCCTGCTGCAGTCGGCCTTGCTGGTGGCCGCCCTGGCCAACACGCCCTGGCATGGCGCCTTGGTGATGGCCGGGTTTGCGGTGGCCTCGGCCGCCGGCCTGGCGCTGGGGCCGGCGCTGTGGTTGCGTTTGTCGGGTGGGCGCAGCCTGGGCGGTGCGCTGCCAGCCACGCTGGCGGTGCGCTGGGCCGGTGCGGCCTTGGCTTTGGCGTCAGCCTGGGCCCTGGGACACGGCTTGTGGATGCGTGTGGCGGCCTGGTGTTTTGGGTGAATGTCGGCCGCGCGTACAACGCCCGGCACGGGCCGGGCGGTTCAAACACAACAACGCCCGGCAAGAGCCGGGCGATGCAGATAAAAAAACGCCCGGTAATGGCCAGGCGATTCAAGCGGGCAGCACACCGGGCGCTGCCAAGCGCTGATTTACTTCTTGGCAGACGCGGCGGCGGCCGGAGCAGCAGCCTTTTTGTCTTCTTTCTTGTCAGCCTTGGAGGCAGCGGCGGCCGGGGCAGCAGCCTTTTCTTCCTTCTTCGCGTCGGCGGCAAAAGCACCAGCGGTGGCAAAGGTGGCGGCGATCAGGGTGGCCAGGAGCTTGTTCATTTTGGGAGTCCTCAAGAGATTGAAAAATGCCCTGCACACTCGGCAAGGCCTACCCGAAACGTTGCGCGCTGTCAGTCGGTTGACAGCCCCACTCGCATAAACTTCTCATGTTTTCAATCAGCGCAGCGCGCGGAGCCAATGCACATGTACCAGCACGTCACCGTGCCCGAGGGTGGGCAAAAAATCACCGTCAACGCCGACTACTCGCTGAACGTCCCTGACCACCCCATCATCCCGTTCATTGAGGGTGACGGCACTGGGCTGGACATCACCCCGGTGATGATCAAGGTGGTGGACGCTGCGGTGGCCAAGGCCTACGGCGGCGCCAAGCAAATTCACTGGATGGAGATTTACGCGGGCGAAAAATCCACCAGGATCTACGGTCCCGATGTGTGGTTGCCGGAAGAATCCCTGGCCATCCTGCGGGAGTACGTGGTGTCCATCAAAGGCCCGCTGACCACACCGGTGGGTGGTGGCATCCGCTCGCTCAACGTGGCCTTGCGTCAAGAGCTGGACCTGTATGTGTGCCTGCGCCCAGTGCAGTATTTCAAGGGTGTGCCGTCGCCGGTCAAAGAGCCGCACAAGATCGATATGGTGATCTTCCGCGAGAACAGCGAGGACATCTACGCTGGCATCGAATACGAAGCGCAGAGCGACAAGGCCAAGAAGCTGATCAAGTTCTTGATCGACGAAATGGGCGTCAAGAAAATCCGCTTCCCCAATACCTCCGGCATTGGCATCAAGCCGGTGTCCAGTGAGGGCACTGAGCGCTTGATGCGCAAGGCCGTGCAGTACGCCATCGACAATGACAAGCCCAGCGTGACCATTGTTCACAAGGGCAACATCATGAAGTACACCGAGGGTGGCTTCCGCGATTGGGCTTATGCGCTGGCCCAGCGTGAATTTGGGGCCGAGCTGATTGACGGTGGCCCGTGGTGCCAGTTCAAGAACCCCAAAACCGGCAAAACCATCACCATCAAAGATGTGATTGCCGACGCCTTTTTGCAGCAAATTCTGCTGCGCCCGGCGGAGTATTCGGTGATTGCCACGCTCAACTTGAACGGCGATTACATCAGCGACGCGCTGGCAGCCCAAGTGGGCGGCATCGGCATTGCCCCAGGCGCTAACTTGTCAGATTCAGTGGCTTGTTTTGAGGCCACCCACGGCACCGCACCCAAGTACGCTGGCAAGGATTACGTCAACCCCGGGTCCGAGATTTTGTCGGCCGAGATGATGTTGCGCCACATGGGCTGGGCTGCAGCGGCTGACCTGATTTTGTTGTCGATGGAGCGCGCCATTGCCAGCAAGAAAGTCACCTACGACTTTGCCCGCTTGATGGAGGGCGCCACCCAGGTGTCGTGCTCCGGTTTTGGTCAGGTGATGATCGACCAGATGTGATGTTCAGGCCCATGTGAGCCCGGCCCTGTCATGCCGCCGTGAAGTTGCGATGCAGACCGTATGGCAACCACGACGGCAGGGTGGCTTGCACAACAGGCCCGTCGGCGATGTGGCGGGCATCCAGCAAGTTCCGACGCGTTGCGCCCTGGGCCGTGTCGAAGGTGGTGCCCAGCGACCACGCATCCAGTTCGCCGCGCCCGCCCGGCTTGGGCACGATGATGTGCGCCTCAACCACCGTGCCCGGGCCGTAGTCGTCGCGTGGCGTGCGGCCCGTCTGCACATCGCGCAGTTGCCGCCCGTGAAACCACAGCGGCGTGTGGCCGCTGCGGCCCCAGGTGGCGGCGGTCAGCAGGTAGCGCGTGTGCAGGCCATTGCGCATGGGGTGGACCCGCAGAAACTCCACCATGTCGCCCGTGCTGTCTACCCGCACTGTGCCGCTGCGCATGTCCAGCACGGCGAGTTGCGTGCTTGATCTGCCAAAGCTGGCTGCTTGCCCTGCCAGCAGCTTGGGTGCTGCATGCATCACGAAGTCGGGCGTCGGTGCGCCATAAAGCTCAAAACGATGTTGCCATCGGCGTGCTCGCGCGCATTGCCAACCTGGAAAACCATCTGCGATGGCAGCTCAAACACGCGCCGCTGCCGGCGCATCACGGTGCGGGTCTTGATCGGCCACACCCTTGAATGGCTTGAACCACGGTTGGCCGGCCACCGCGATGTCAGAGGCTTTGCCGTCGGGCGACAGGGCGCGGGCAGGCCTGCTGGTTGCGGCGGTGACGGCAGCAGCCACAGAAGAGAAGGCACGAAGAAATTCATGGTGTTGCATGGTGGTGCTCCGACCCGTTTGCTGATTATTTGGACAGCTTGACGGTGATCGTCTCGGTGCTCAGCGGCACTTGCGCTGAGTCCCAGCTTGGACCCATCGGCGCGGCCTTGCCCGAGACGCTCCAGCATTTGGTTGGCATGCCAAACGGATTGGCGTTCATCGTGCCGCTGCTGTTCAGGTCTTGGTACGGCATCAGCGCCGCGGCGTTGCCGGTCAGGCCACAGACCTGGAAGGCCATCATCTCGCCGGTCACGGCCAATTGCAGCTGGCTTACTGCAGTCTTGCGGAAACTGGCGGCATCCGCATTAGCCACCAGCATCAACGGCCCCTGGCCGGTATGCAGGTTCTGCACCTCAACCTTTGCGCAGCCGCCCGGCGCTTGAGCCTGTGCCGGTATATTGAACGACAGCAGCGCAAGGGCGGCAACGCAGGTGGTGGTGCGCAGTGCGTTCATGGTGACTCCGGTGGGTGGCGAATAAAGCCGCGGTAAGAATCGGCCCACCAACACGCACTGCGGATGCAACAAAACGGCGGCAGCCGGGGCGAGATGTCGGCCAGCGGCGCCAACCGCTGCAGGCTGGCGCTCACTGGAGCGGCGTGCGTTCACCGTCCATCACGCCCACCGCACGAGGCAATAGCCCACGCAAGCACAGCAAGCCCGGGTCTTGCGCACAGTGAGTGTCAGTACAGGCCCATAAATTTTCGTGGTGAGCCTGGGCGCCGCGCTTCCAGTAGGCGGCGCGGATGTGGTCTTTGTCCAAGCCGTGGGTGGCCGCCAACACCTGCCGATTGGCGGCCATCACAGCGGCTTCACCGGCGGCCCAGGCATAACCTTCACCCGCCGGCAACTGCAGCGCCTGCACGGCTTGCGGCGCGGTCACGGCAGCACCATCTAGCCAGCCACTGCAAATGCAGGTTGGCGCGGCTGGGCAGGGCGCGGCGGTTAGCCATATCACCAGTCTCCAGCAGCACCAAGGCCTGCACACCGGCCGGCAACTCCTCCAGCCGGCGGGCGATGGCGGGCAGGGCGCTTTCGTCGCCATTGAGCACATGCCAGTCGTAGTCCAGCGGCACCACAAACAAGCCGCGTGGCCCAGCCACGCCCACCACGTCGCCAGGTGCGGCCTGCGCAGCCCAGGCGGCGGCGGGGCCGTCACCGTGCGGCGCAGATTCAAGGTCCAGCTCAGCGGCGGCGGCGTCAAACCGGCGGGGGGTGTCGTCACGCATCAGCGGCCGTGCAGCGCCTGCCGGCCAGGTGGGGCCGCCAGACCCACCAGGTTCGGCTGGCCCGGCCACCGGCAGCAGCAACGCTGCGCCCGGCGTGGCCGGCAGCATCAGCTTCACATGGTCGTCAAACGATGTGCTGACAAAGCCTTGCAGGTCATCGCTGGCGAGGGTGATGCGCACAAAATGCGGGTGGAGCTGCTGGCTGCGCAGCACGCTGAGACGGCGCACCTGCAGGCTGTGGCGCAGCCGCTGCACCACACGGGGAGGCGTTGTGCCGGACGGCAAAAATGGGACTGGGTTGGCTGACATGGCGTGGTGCGCGGTCAAGCGCCTGCACGCGCTGATGCACCGCTTGAAGCGCAGCCTGCAGCAGACTGCGCAAGCCCAGGCTGAAGGGCTGGCGCCAACGGAGGTGCGGGCCTTGGCATTTTTTGCGCGTCACCCCGGCAGCACCGCGTCTGAACTGGTGGCCCACACCGGGCGCGACAAGGCCCAAGTGGCACGCCTGGTGCGGCCGCTGTTGGTGCGTGGTTTGCTGGCGGCCACCCCGGCCGAGCAGGACAAACGCCGCCTGGAATTGCGCCTGACTGACAGTGGCCGCCGCATTGAGCGCCGCATGGCGGCGCAGCGCTTGCAAATCAACAGTGCTTTGCTGGCTGGCTTGAGCGCCGATGAATTGAAGCTGCTGGCCAGCAGCCTGGACCGCATGCTGGCCGCTGGCGTTACTGACTGACCTGCTGACTGACCCGCTGGCATCGGCGGCGTTGATTGATAGCGCTGATTGACCGCGCTGATTGACCGCGCTGACCCAACGCGCTGACCCAACGCGCAGTTTGAGCGACGCTCAGAAGATGGTGTTGCTGTTCTTGGCGGTCTCTGGCACGGCCTGCATCACATCCCAGTGCTCCACGATCTTGCCGTTTTCCAGGCGGAAGATATCGACGATGGCAGTGCCACGGTCGTCCGGTGTGGGCTTGGAATGCACATGCACCATCACCAAATCGCCATCGGCCATGACCCGTTTGATGCTGCTGCTGCGTTGCGGGTCTTTCTCTTTCAAGAACTTGACCAGCCCCATCAAGCCCTCGGCGCCGTCGGGTGCTGTTGGGTTGTGCTGGATGGCCTGTTCTTCATTGCGCGCCTCGGGCGCAAACAGGGCGCGGTTGGCGCTGGCAAACAACAAGGGCTTTTCCACCTCGGTGACCACCCAAAAGCTCTACTGGATGGCCTGGGCCTCTTGCTGCAAGTCTTGTGGGCGCAGTGCGTCGCCGTACTTTTTGGCCAAGTACAGGTTGATGGCCATCGACTCAAGCAGCAAAAAACCGTTGTCATCCAACACCGGCACGCGGCCGTTCGGGTTGAGGGCTAAAAACGCGGGGCGGCGCATGCTGCCGTCCATGGATTGGGTTGGCACATGCACAAACGGCAGGCCTAACTCCTTCAACATCCACACCGTGCGGTGTGCGCGCGAGGCCATGGCGCCATACAGCGTGATCATGGTTTGCCGGTCAAGCCACTGCCGGGGTGACAGCGGGCGCCAACAGGGGTGTGGCTTGCAACTGCCGGCGCACCTGCGTCATGCCCAACACCGCTACGGCGGCGATGCCGCAGGCCACCCAACCCGGTCCTGGGTAACCCAGGCCTTGAACCACCGCCCCGCCCAGCGCCGGCCCAATGCAGGCACCCACCATCATCATGGCCGGTGTGGCCGCCGCTGCCCGGCCGCTGGCATCCAGCCGGGTCACCAGGCCAAACAGAACGTTGTGGGTGAAGATCACCATGAACACATACAGGCTGGCGGCCACCGCTTAGGGCAAAAAGCTGGCGGCACTGGACATTGTCAGCGCCAGCACCGCCTGGCACGCCGGCCCGGCAAACCCCACCGCCACCGGCGACCACTTTTTCTGCAGCCAGGTGGCCAGCAGGCCGGGCATCAAGTTGACCAGGCCCAGCGCAATCAGCACGCCATTGACCCGCTCCGCACCAAAACTACGGTCAGCGCCGATGCGCTCAAAAAAGGCAAACACCATCGCCTGGTTCATCGCCAGGCAGATGACAAGCCCAATGACAAACCAGGCCGCCAGCAGGATGCGGGTGGCCGCACCGGCCGTCAGCAGCCCGTCGGCATGGGCTTGTGGGCCATCCACATCAGGGAAAAGCAGCCCAACCGCGAGCGTGGCAGTGGCCATCACGCCGGCCATCTCCACAAACAGGGTGGCCGCACTGGTGGCCGCCATCACTGGCGGCATGCCACCCAGAAACAGCACTGCAAACCCGCCCAGCGCGATGTTGACCTGCGCAAACAGCCGGTGCGGGTTGGTGCTGCGGCCAATGCTGCCGTGGGTAAACGACAGCGCGTAGCCCATGCCCAGCCCGGCCAAGGCGTGCAGCGCAGCAAGTGCTGCAGAACTGGCAACGTCCACAGGCTGGCGGGTGGCCAGCGCAAAAGCCATGGCCGCTAACGAAAAACCGGCGGTGACCGGCGCCCGCCGGGGCAGCCGGTTGAAGCGTGGTGCAAAAAAGCAGTGGCCAGCACCGCCGCTAGCAAAAATACGGTGACCGTGATGCCCGCCTGTGGCGCGCTGTGGCGGTAGTGCTGCAGCAGTGCGCCTGCCCACACCGGCAGCGCCACCATGTCGATCATGCCGGCCACGTGGGCCAGGATCAGCACGGCCTTGCCGCCTGTGGTGCTGGGATTGGTCGTGCAGAAGTCTCCAGGTTGCCGCGCGCTGTGCGGGTCTGGGCTGGTGCCCCGCCGCCTGACCGCCTCGTGATCGCAGCGCACTCTAGGTCGGACGCGCGATTGTGAAAAACAGATTGCGTTGACGATGGGCATCAAGCCGATCAATACCATGCAGTCACTCCATGCAGTCAGCCTTGGCCTCCTCCGCGTCCTGCAACCCACACCACTGCCACACCGTGCGACCCGACCGTTTTGACCTCAATTTACTCTTGGTGCTGGATGCATTGCTGGAGCAGCGCAATGTCACCCGCGCCAGCTTGCGCGTGCATATCGGGCAATCGGCCGCAAGCGCCGCGCTGTCGCGGGTGCGCGAATTTTTTGGTGACGAACTGCTGGTGCCGGTTGGCCGCCAGCTCATGCTCACGCCGCTGGCGCAAGACCTGGTGGAGCCAGTGCGGGACGCCTTGCTGCAGGCCCGCGCCGCACTGACGCGGCGGCCGGGTTTTGATCCGACCACCGCCCAGCGGCGCT
>JAYVLI010000077.1:0-4622 GCA_043759535.1 Betaproteobacteria bacterium
GCTGCGTTGGCCCTGGCGCACGATCACGTGGCAGGTGGTGCAGGCGCAGCTCATGTCGCAGGCGTGTTCGATGGCGATGCCGTTGTCCAGCAAGGCCTCACAGATGGAGGTGCCACGCGGTGCGGTGATGCTCTGGCCAGCGGGGCACAGCTCAGCGTGCGGCAGGATTTTGATGATGGGCATGACAGTGATCTCAGATGTCGTTCAAGCTGCGGCCGGTCAGCGCGGCCTGGATGCCACGGTTCATGCGCACGGCGGCAAAATTTTCAGTGCCGTCGGCCAGGCGCTTGACGGCATCGTCTATTTGCCCGTGGTTGTCACCAGCGGCGATGGTGGCCAGGTCGGTCAGCAAGGCTTGAATCGTGGCGTGCTCGGCGGCGTCCAGCAAATCCCCATCGGTCGCCAGCGCGGCGCGGGTGGCCAGGGTCATGCGCTCGGCCTCCACCCGCGCTTCGCGCAAGGCCCTGGCCAGCATGTCGCTCTCGGCGCTGGCAAAGCCGTCTTTCAGCATGTTGGCAATTTGGTCATCGGCCAGGCCGTAGCTGGGTTTGACCACCACCGCTGCCTCCACGCCCGAGCCTTGCTCGCGGGCGGACACACTGAGCAGCCCATCGGCATCCACCTGGAACGTGACCCGGATGCGCGCTGCACCGGCCACCATGGGCGGGATGCCGCGCAGCTCAAACCGGGCAAGGCTGCGGCAGTCGGCCACCAGTTCACGTTCACCCTGCAGCACATGCACGGCCATCGCGGTCTGGCCATCTTTGAAGGTGGTGAAGTCTTGCGCCTTGGCCACGGGGATGGTGGTGTTGCGCTCGATGATGCGCTCTACCAAGCCGCCCATGGTCTCCAGCCCCAAGGACAGCGGGATCACGTCCAGCAGCAGCAATTCACCATCGCGCGCATTGCCGGCCAGTGCGTTGGCCTGGATAGCCGCACCCGCGGCCACCACCTCGTCGGGGTTGAGGTTGACCAGCGGCGGCCGGCCAAACAGCGCGCCCACCGCTGCCTGCACGATCGGCATGCGGGTGGACCCACCGACCATCACCACGCCCTGCACATCGGTTTTGGGCAGTTTGGCGTCCCGCAGCACTTTGCGCACTGCCGCCAGGGTGCGGTCTACCAACGGCTGGGCCAGCACATCAAACTGGGCCCGGCTAACAGGCAACTGCAGCGCACCGCCGGCCAGACTGCAGGCCAAGGTGGCGGTGTCGCTGCTGGTCAGCGCCTCTTTGGCAGCGCGGGCCGCCACCAGCACGGCGCGTTTGTCATGGGCAGATTCGGCCACTTGCCCCGCCTGGGCCAAGGCCCAATCGGCCAGCATCTGGTCGAAATCGTCCCCACCCAGCGCCGCATCCCCACCGGTGGCCACCACCTCAAACACCCCGCGCGACAAGCGCAGCAGCGAGATGTCAAACGTACCACCGCCCAGGTCATACACCGCGTACAAGCCTTCGCTGCCGTTGTCCAGGCCGTAGGCCACTGCCGCTGCAGTGGGCTCGTTGATCAGGCGCAGCACGGGGATGCCGGCCAGTTGCGCCGCGTCTTTGGTGGCCTGGCGCTGGGCATCATCAAAATAGGCCGGTACGGTGATGACGGCGCCGTAAATGTCGTCGTTGAAGGTGTCCTCGGCGCGGAAACGCAGCGTGGCCAAAATCTCGGCCGACACCTCTACCGGCGTCTTGATGCCTTGCCGGGTCTGGATGGCCACCATGCCGGGCTGGTCGACAAACTGGTAGGGCAGGCGCGCACGGCCCACCACATCGGCCAGGCCACGGCCCATCAGGCGCTTGACGCTGACCACTGTGTTTTCCGGGTCTTGCGCCTGCTGTTCGCGGGCCTCAAAGCCGATCTGGCGGCCGCTGCCGTCCAGATAACGCACCACCGACGGCAGCAGCGCCCGGCCCTGGTTGTCAGGCAAGCACTCGGCCACACCGTGGCGCACTGCCGCCACCAGCGAGTGGGTGGTGCCCAGGTCAATGCCCACGGCAATGCGGCGGCTGTGCGGGTCAGGCGTCTGGCCGGGTTCAGAGAGTTGCAGCAGGGCCATGTTGGATTGTTGTTGTCGTAGTGGGGTGCCGGGCGCTGTGTTGGTGTGTGCTGCACCAGCGTGCAGGCGGCACAGCAAGGCCTGGCGGTGTTCAGGCGTCCAACGCCTCCAGCCGGCGGCCGATGTCGTCGCGAAACCTGGCCACAAACATCAGCGCCCGCACCTGTTGCGCGGCTGCCGCAGCATCACTGTGGCTGTCCAGCGTTTGGCCCAGCGTGGCCACCAGCGTGGCCTGGTGGGCGGCCACGGTGGTTTCCAGCGCCTCCACATCGGCCAGGCCAGTGGCGTCGTCCAGCGCTTCGCGCCAGGCCATCTGCTGCATCAAAAAATCCACCGGCATGGCGGTGTTGTTCTCGGCCTGGATGGGCGCGCCGCGCAGCTCACACAGGTAGGCGCCGCGTTGGAGTGGGTCTTTCAAACGCTGGTAAGCCTCATTGACCCGCACCGCCCACTGCATGGCCAGCCGTTGTGCGGCAGCACCCTGGACCACAAACTTGTCCGGATGCACCTGGGCCTGCAACGCGCGCCAACTGCTGTCCAGCACCGCACAGTCCAGCGCAAAGCGCTGTGGCAGGCCAAACAGGGTGAAGTCGTCGTCGGACAGGGTCATGCCGGGTGGGCCAGAAGGTGGTGATGCGCGGGGATCAGGCGGAGCTCAAAACAAAGGCGCGGTAGAGGGCGCCGCGCCTTGTGCTTGTCCCGTGCCAGCGGGTCGGTGAAACGGTTTAAACGCGGAAGGACTCTCCACAGCCGCAGCGGTCTTTCTCGCGTGGGTTGTGAAACTTGAAGCCTTCATTCAGACCTTCACGCACAAAATCCAGCTCGGTGCCGTCCAGATAAGGCAGGCTTTTGGGGTCAATCAGCACCTTGATGCCGTGCATCTCGAAGATGTGGTCTTCGGGCGCCACGTCATCAGCGTATTCCAGCTTGTAGGCCAGGCCGGAGCAGCCGGTGGTCTTGACGCCCAGCCGCACGCCCACGCCCTTGCCACGCTTGCTGATGTAGCGCGTCACATGCCGCGCTGCGGCTTCAGACAGGGTGACAGCCATGGTGTCAGTGCGCCACAGTTGCCTGGTCGGCCGACGCTTGCACCGCAGCCGTGGCCGTGGCCGTGTCGGCATGCCGCGTTTTGTAATCCTGCACCGCCGCCTTGATGGCGTCTTCGGCCAGGATGGAGCAGTGGATCTTGACCGGCGGCAGCGCCAACTCTTCAGCGATGTTGGTGTTCTTGATTTCCAGCGCCTGGTCCAGGGTTTTGCCCTTGACCCACTCGGTGACGAGTGAGCTGCTGGCAATGGCTGAGCCACAGCCGTAGGTCTTGAAACGTGCGTCCTCAATCAGCCCGGTGACCGGGTTGACCTTGATCTGCAGCTTCATCACGTCGCCGCAAGCGGGTGCGCCCACCATGCCGGTGCCCACGCTGTCGTCGCCTTTGTCAAAGCCGCCCACATTGCGTGGGTTTTCGTAGTGGTCAATGACCTTGTCGCTGTATGCCATGTCAGTTCTCCAAATGTGGGCGGCGGTTCAATGGGCGGCCCATTGAATGCTGCTGATGTCGATGCCGTCGCGGTACATGTCCCACAGCGGGGAAAGCTCACGCAGCTTGGCCACGCGGTCTTTCAACGTGGCCACCGCGTAGTCAATCTCGGCTTCGGTGGTGAAGCGGCCGATGGTCATGCGCAGGCTGCTGTGCGCCAGCTCATCACTGCGGCCCAGGGCACGCAGCACATAACTGGGCTCCAGGCTGGCCGAGGTGCAGGCCGACCCCGACGACACCGCCAGACCCTTCACGCCCATGATCAGCGACTCGCCCTCGACATAATTGAAGGACATGTTCAGGTTGTGCGGCACGCGCTGCGTCAAGTCACCATTGATGAAGACCTGCTCAATGTCGTTCAGGCCGTTCAGCAATTTGTGGTGCAGCATGCGGATGCGCTCTTGCTCGCTGCCCATCTCTTCTTGCGCGATGCGGAAGGCCTCGCCCATGCCGACGATCTGGTGGGTGGGCAAGGTGCCCGAGCGCATGCCGCGCTCATGGCCGCCGCCGTGCATCTGCGCCTCCAGCCGGATGCGCGGCTTGCGCCGCACGTACAGCGCGCCCATGCCCTTGGGGCCGTACGTCTTGTGCGCCGACAGGCTCATCAGGTCGATCGGCAACTGGGCCAGGTCGATCACCACCTTGCCTGTAGCCTGGGCCGCGTCGACGTGGAAGATGATGCCGCGCTCGCGGCACAGCGTGCCCAGCGCGGTGACGTCCTGGATCACACCGATCTCGTTGTTGACCAGCATGACCGAGGCCAGGATGGTGTCGGGCCGCAACGCGGCCTTGAACTGGTCCAGATCGATCAGGCCGTTGGCCATCACGTCCAGGTAGGTGGCCTCGAAGCCCTGGCGCTCCAGCTCGCGCACCGTGTCGAGCGTGGCCTTGTGCTCGGTCTTGACGGTGATCAAGTGCTTGCCGCGGCTCTTGTAGAACTGCGCCGCGCCCTTGATCGCCAGGTTGATGGCTTCGGTGGCGCCGCTGGTCCAGACGATCTCGCGCGGGTCGGCATTGATCAACGCGGCCACCTGC
>JAYVLI010000078.1:0-21450 GCA_043759535.1 Betaproteobacteria bacterium
CCACGAGCGGGACTACCTGCAGGCCGAGGCCTTGATGCAGACCATGACGGTGGAGCCCACCGGCGGCGCCGCACTGGCCCGCCTGGCGGCCCAGCACTACCGCAGCCTGCGCGCGGCCGGCATCACGGTGCGCAGCAGCATCGACGTGCTGGTGGCGGCGTTTTGCATCGCACGGGGCTATTCACTGCTGCATGCCGACCGTGACTTTGACGCCTTCGAGACCAGCCGCGGCCTGCGCGCCTGGCGCCACTGAGGCATCCAGACCCGCCATGCACCACCACCTTGCCCGGCGCTGCCGGTTGGCCTTATCGGCCATGTTTGTCGTGTCGGCTGTGTTGGCCGTGTTGGCACTGCTGGCCCTGCCGGTCCAGGCGCAAAGCCTGGACACCGCGCTTGACGAGGTGGTGCAGATGATCCCGGCCAGTGGCTTCACCGAGCCGGCGTTGGAGGTCACGCTGTACCGGCCGCCGGGTGATGGCCCGTTCCCGCTGGTGCTGATCAACCACGGCCGGGCGCCTGGCTTGGCCAAGCTGCAGCCGCGTTTTCGGCCGGTGCTGGCTGCGCGTGAATTTGTGCGTCGGGGTTACGCTGTGGTGGTGCCCATGCGCCAAGGTTTCAGCCAGTCCGGGGGCAATGAGATCAGCGGTGGCTGCAATGTTTACAGCAACGGCCTGCAGCAGGCCAAGTCGGTGCGCCGCACGCTGGACTGGCTGGCCACCCAACCCTGGGCCGATGTGCCACGCAATGTGGTGCTGGGCCAATCCCACGGCGGCCTGACCACGCTGGCCTACGGCACTGACCCCCACCCGGGCAGCCGGCTGCTGGTCAACTTTGCCGGTGGCCTGCGGCAAGAAAACTGCCGCAGTTGGCAGGCCGGCCTGGTGGACGCCATCGGCCAATACGGCCAGGCATCGCGCCTGCCGGCGCTCTGGTTCTATGGCGACAACGACAGCTACTTTGCCCCCGCTGTCTGGCAAGAAGCGCATGCCCGTTTTGTGCAGGCCGGTGGCCGTGCTGAGTTGGTGGCTTTTGGCAACTTTGGCAGTGACGCGCACCAACTGTTTGGCAGCCGCGCCGGTTTGCCCATCTGGCTGCCCCGGGTGCTGGCGGCGATGGATGGGGCCGGTCTGCCCGTGAAAGTGCTGCACACCCTGGCCGGCGCGGACGACCAGCCGCGGCCGCCGCCCAGCGGCTTTGCCGCGCTGGACGACACCGCCCGCCTACCCGTCAAAACCGACCGCGCGCGCGACGGTTACCGCGCCTGGCTGGCGGCCGACAGCCCACGTGCCTTTGCCGTGCATGCGGCCAGCGGCGCCTGGAGCTCGGCCTGGGGCGGTGAGCAGCCGCTGGCGCGTGCCCTGGCCAATTGCGCCCGCAATGCGGGTGGCGGCGTCAACACCTGCAAGCTGTATGCGGTGGACGACAGCGTGGTCTGGGCGGCTGAGTGACCGCTTGAGCGCACCCACAAACACAAACCCATGAGCCTCGACACCCTGGACATCCTGGACACCCGCCACCTGCTGGCCATTGCCGCCGCCCTGGGCTGGGCCAGCGGGCTGCGGCTGTACGCCGTGGTGTTCTTGACCGGCCTGGCCGGCGCACTGGGCTGGGTGCCATTGCCGGCGGGCTTGAAGATTCTTCAAAGCCCGCTGGTGCTGGGCGGCGCCGGCCTGATGCTGGCGGTGGAGTTTTTTGCCGACAAGATCCCCGGTCTCGATTCGTTGTGGGACGCGCTGCATAGCGTTGTGCGCATCCCCGCCGGTGCCGCACTGGCAGCGGCGGTGTTTGGCGGCGACCAAGCCGGCTGGGCCACAGTGGCCGGCCTGATGGGCGGCACCCTGGCCGCCACCAGCCATGTGGCCAAAGCCACCACCCGGGCGGCAGCCAACACCTCACCCGAGCCGTTTTCTAACATCGGCTTGTCGCTGTTGGGAGACGCCGCAGTGCCCGGCATGTTGTGGTTGTCCTGGGCCCATCCGGCCTGGTTTGCCGCAGCACTGGTGCTGGCGTTGGTGGTGATGGTGCTGGCCACCGTGCTGCTGTTCAAGTTCTTGAAAACGCTGATCCGCAACGTGCGTGGTCGATTTGGCGGCGTGCGCGCTGCGGGCTGAGTTGGAGAACCAACATGTTCCAAAAGATCTTGATTGCCAACCGGGGCGACAGCGGGCGCAGCCCGTTGCGGCGAAGCCAGATTGCCTGGTGCGCGCAGCGCACACAGGCGATCTTGACCCTGTGCGAGGTGCGCCATGTTTAAAAAAATCCTCATTGCCAACCGGGGCGAGATTGCCTGCCGCGTCGCCACCACCGCACGCCGTTTGGGCATCCGCACCGTGGCGGTGTATTCCGAGGCGGACGCCAATGCCCAACATGTGCGGGCTTGTGATGACGCCGTGGCCATCGGCGGCGCATCCCCACGCGACAGCTACCTTCGCGCCGACCGCATCCTGGCCGCAGCACTGGCCACCGGCGCACAGGCAGTCCACCCGGGCTACGGCTTTTTGTCCGAGAACGCCGCATTTGCGCGCGATTGCGCTGCCGCCGGCATCACCTTCATCGGCCCGCCACCCGACGCGATTGCCGCAATGGGCAGCAAATCCGCCGCCAAGACGCTGATGGAACAAGCCGGTGTGCCGCTGGTGCCCGGTTACCACGGCCAAGACAACACCCCCGCGCTGCTGGCGCGCGAGGCCGCCCGGATCGGCTACCCGGTGCTGATCAAGGCCAGCGCCGGTGGTGGTGGCAAAGGCATGCGGCGGGTGGACAAGGCCGCCGACTTTGCCGCCGCACTGGCCTCGTGCCAACGCGAGGCCAAATCCAGCTTTGCCGACGACCATGTGCTGGTGGAGCGTTATGTGCTGCGGCCGCGCCACATCGAGATCCAGGTGTTTGGTGACAGCCTGGGCGGCTGCATCCACCTGTTTGAGCGTGACTGCTCGGTGCAGCGCCGCCACCAAAAAGTGCTGGAAGAAGCCCCCGCCCCCGGCATGAGCGCGCAGCGCCGTGCCGAGATGGGTGCCGCTGCCGTGGCCGCTGCAAAAGCGGTGGGCTATGTGGGCGCCGGCACGGTGGAGTTCATCGCTGAAGAGATTGGCGACGGTGACCTGAAGTTCTATTTCATGGAGATGAACACCCGGCTGCAGGTGGAGCATCCGGTGACCGAGGCCATCACCGGGCTGGACCTGGTGGAGTGGCAACTGCGCGTGGCCGCCGGCCAGCCATTGCCGCTGCGCCAAGACCAGTTGCAGATCACAGGCCATGCGATTGAGGCCCGCATCTGCGCCGAGAACCCCGATGCCGGTTTTTTGCCCGCCACTGGCCGTCTGGACGTGTTGCGCTGGCCGGCGCATGTGCAGTTTCAACGTGGCAGTCCCGACAACCCGGTGCGGGTGGACGCCGGCGTGGGCGAGGGCGACGCCATCACCCCGCATTACGACCCGATGATCGCCAAGCTCATCGTGCATGGCGACACCCGGGCCCAGGCCCTGGCCCGCTTGGGCGCCGCGCTGGATGCAACCCGCATCGTTGGCCTGCACAGCAACGTGGCGTTTTTGCGCCGCGTGGTGGCCAGTACCGCCTTTGCCACCGCTGATTTGGACACCGCACTGATCGAGCGTGAACGCGCGGTGCTGCTGGACCAGCCGCCGCTGGCGCTGGAGGTGGCCGCCGCCGGCGTGGTGGCCCACGTGTTGGCCGATGACGCGGCGCTGTCGGGCGCTGACCCGTGGTCACGCCGCGACGGCTGGCGCCTGCACGGTGGTGCGCGCCGCCACATCGAGATCGAACACGCTGGCCAGTTGCACACCCTGGTGCTGGCCAGGCCACACAGCACAGCGGCGGACGCCCGCAGCGTGCTGCACATCGGCGCGCAAAGCTGGCCCATCCGCGCTGCTGCAGTGGCTGGGAACGCGGGTGCCCACACGGGTGCGCACACAACCAACGCCGAGCACGACATCACCCTGGGCGAGCGCCGCCTGCGCCTGGATGTGCATGTGACGGGGGAACGGGTGGCGGTGTTTGCCCCCGAGGGCAGCGCCGTGCTGCGCCTGATCGACAGCATTGCCCAGGCCGGTGAAGGCACGGCGGACACTGGCGGCCTGACCGCGCCCATGCCCGGCAAGGTCATCGCCTTTCTCACCCAGGTGGGCGACAGCGTGGCCCAGGGCCAGGCGCTGGCGGTGATGGAGGCAATGAAGATGGAGCACACCCTGCACGCCCCACGCGCTGGTGTGGTGGCCGAGCTGCTGTACGCCGTGGGTGACCCGGTGGCTGACGGCGCCGAGCTGCTGCGGCTGCAGCCAGCGTGATGACCATGCCGCGCCGCGCAGCGCCAGGTCAGCGGGCTGTGCCCGGCAACTGGCCCGGCGCCTGGCCTGCCGACGCCGCCCGGAACTGCGCCGCCAATGCAGCCAAGTCCTCACTGCGCAAGGCGTCACACACCAGCAGCACATCACGGGCGTAGTGCGCGTCGTCCAGCAAGCGCTCAATCTCGATCACATGCTCCAGCTCCGCCTGCAACACGGCTTGCAGCTGGCGGGCGATGAGCAGGCGGTTGGACAGCATCGTGCGGCGGGTTGGCAGGTTGGCGGCGCGGCTTGGGCAAGCCGGCAGCGCCGGCTACCCCGCCGATTGTGCGGCAGCCCAGCAGGCCAGCCCGAACCCGATAATTCAACCCTCTGCAAAGGCCAAGCAACATGATCCCTGACCACGTCACCCTGGTAGAAGTCGGCCCCCGCGACGGGCTGCAGAACGAGGCCCAGCCGGTGGCCGCAGCGCACAAGATCACGCTGGTGCATCGGCTGCAGGCCGCCGGCCTGCGCGAGATTGAGGTCACCAGCTACGTCAGCCCCAAGTGGGTGCCGCAGATGGCCGACAACGCCCAGGTCATGGCCGCCATCCAGCGCCCGGCAGGTGTGCGGCACAGCGTGCTGGTGCCCAACATGCTGGGCTTGCAAGCCGCACTGGCCGGTGGTGCAGCCACCAAGCCCGACGAAGTGGTGGTGTTTGGCGCCGCCACCCAGGCTTTCAGCCAACGCAACATCAACTGCAGCATCGAGACCAGCATCGAGCGCTTTGCACCGGTGGTGGCGGCGGCCCATGCGGCCGGCTTGAAGGTGCGCTCGGCCATCTCGTGTGCGCTGGGCTGCCCCTACCAGGGCGAGGTGACACCGGACGAAGTGGAGCACCTGGTCAAGCTGTTCAAAGCCATCGGGGTGGACCACTGCGGCGTGGCCGACACCATCGGCGTGGGCACACCGCGTCGGGTGCAAGCGGTGATGGAGCGGGCCTTGAAACACTACCCAATAGCCCAGGTCAGCGGTCATTTCCATGACACCTACGGCCAGGCGCTGGCCAACATCCACGCCTGCCTGCAACTGGGCATCCACACTTTCGATGTCAGCGTGGCTGGCCTGGGCGGCTGCCCGTATGCCAAAGGCGCCACCGGCAACGTGGCCACCGAGGACGTGGTGTTCATGCTGGACGGCATGGGCATCCACACCGGCATTGACCTGGCCGCGCTGGTGGACGCCGGTGGTTTCATCAGCGGTGTGCTTGGCCGCCCGCCGGTGTCACGCGCGGGCAAAGCGCTGCTCATCAAACGTGGCCAGGTGTTTGCATGATGGCCGTGCCCGCCGCCGGCCCGCAGGCCGATCAGCCAGCCGGCCGACCCGAAGGCTTCTGCCGCGTCACCACCCTGCTGGCAGCGCTTGGCCACCCGTTCACCCCGCAGTGGCTGGACAGCCCCGCCCGCACCTGCGCCGAGGCTGCAGCACTGCTGGGCCTGCAGACGGGCCAGATTGCCAAGAGCGTGATCTTCAAACGCCGGGCCGATGCACAGGCTGTGCTGGTGGTGGCCGCCGGTGACCAGCGGGTGGATGAGGCCAAGGTGGCCGCCCGGGTGGGCGCAATCGGCCGGGCCGACGCGGCGTTTGTCAAACAACAAACTGGTTTTTCCATCGGCGGCGTGGCGCCAGTGGGCCATTTGCAACCGCCGGTGGTGTTGATCGACCAAACGCTGCTGCGCTTTGCGCAGGTGTGGGCCGCTGCCGGCCACCCCAACGGTGTGTTCTGCCTGACCCCTGCACAACTGGTGGCAATGACAGGTGCGCCGGTGGTGGACGTGGTGGCTGACCTGGCCAATGACACGGCGGCCGCCACCGGTGCGACTGCATGACAACACCTGCCACCCCGGCCACCGTGCCCAGCCCCTGCATCAACCTGTGCAAGATGGACCCGGCCACCGGCTGGTGCCTGGGCTGCCACCGCACCATCAGCGAGATTGCCGGCTGGGGCCGGCTGGACGACAGCAGCAAGCTGCAGATCCTGCAAGGCCTGCCGCCGCGCCGGGCGGTGTCAGTCTCGCCAGCGGTCACAGCCGCCACAGCCACCACACCCGCAGGCCCCGCATGACCCGCATCAACTTCTGGTTTGACGTGATCTCGCCCTACGCCTGGCTGGCGTTTGAGCGCCTGCCGCAGGTGCTGGCCGGCCACAGCGTGGTGGTGGATTACCAGCCGGTGCTGTTGGCCGGGCTGCTGGGCCACTGGGGCAGCAAAGGCCCGGCCGAGATCGCGCCCAAGCGGGCCTGGACTTACCGCCAGGCCGCCTGGCTGGCCGACCAGCAGGGCAGCACCCTGCAACTGCCGCAGCCCCACCCGTTCAACCCGCTGGCACTGCAACGCCTGGCGCTGGCTGCGGCACCCTTGGGTGGCACACCGCCGCGCCGGGTGGTGGAGTTGTTGTTCCGCCATGTCTGGTGCCGCGATGGTGCTGACCCGAATGCGCCCGCTGCGCTGGCCACCCTGGCCCAAGCCGTGGCGCCAGCGCGCGACCCAGCCGGCGCCCAGGTCAAGGCCGAGCTGCGCCAGCGCACCGAAGCGGCCGCCGCCGATGGCCTGTTTGGCGTGCCCACGCTGGTGTGTGATGGCCGGGCCTTTTTTGGCCAGGACGCGCTGCCCATGCTGGCCGCAGCGCTGCGTGGTGAGCCCTGGTTTGATGGCCCTGCCTGGCAGGACGCCGGCAACCAGCCCCCCGGCCTGCAGCGCCCGGTGGGCTGACGGGCGATCCGCCGTCCACCCGCCAGCCCACCCGCCAGCCACCACCGCAGCCCCGGGTCTGCGGGGTTGGCGCCTCGGGGTTTTCCGCCAACGGGGCTGTGATTTCACATGGTGGTGAAAAACCTCAGGGTTGCGCCTGATTTTGTAAGTTTGTGTTGGCTTGCCGTCAGAAAGCGGTCAGTGGCGCTGCCAATAGTGCGGCCACGCGGGCATTCAGGTGCCCATTCTTTGCATTCAGGAGACCTCCGCATGGCGACAAGTTCAGCCGTAAATTACAAGGCATCCAGCGCAGCAGCGCCGATGACCGCCGAGGAAAAGAAAGTCATCTTCGCGTCCTCGCTCGGCACGGTGTTTGAGTGGTACGACTTTTACCTGTACGGCTCATTGGCCGTGTTCATTGGCAAGCAGTTTTTTGCCGCGCTGGACCCGACAGCCCAGTTCATTGCCTCGTTGTTGGCGTTTGCCGCCGGTTTCATCGTGCGGCCATTTGGCGCACTGGTGTTTGGCCGCCTGGGCGACATGATTGGTCGCAAATACACCTTTCTGGTCACCATCCTGATCATGGGTTTGTCGACCTTCATCGTCGGCATCCTGCCCAGTTATGCGTCCATCGGTGTGGCTGCGCCCATCATCCTGGTCGGCCTGCGCATCCTGCAGGGCTTGGCGCTGGGTGGTGAGTACGGCGGTGCTGCCACCTACGTGGCCGAGCACGCACCGCACGGCCGGCGTGGCGCCTACACCGCCTGGATCCAGACCACCGCCACGCTGGGCTTGTTTTTGTCGCTGATGGTGATTTTGAGCGTGCGCACCTTCCTGGGTGAAACCGCATTTGCCGACTGGGGCTGGCGTGTTCCGTTCATCGTCTCGATCTTGTTGCTGGCGGTCAGCGTGTGGATCCGCTTGTCGATGAACGAGTCACCCGCCTTCAAGAAGATGAAGGAAGAGGGCAAGGTCTCCAAAGCGCCGCTGACCGAGGCGTTTGGCCAGTGGAAAAACGGCAAGATCGTGCTGCTGGCGTTGTTTGGCCTGGTCATGGGCCAGGGCGTGGTGTGGTACACGGGCCAGTTTTATGCACTGTTCTTCTTGGCCAACGTGCTGAAGGTGGACAGCGCCACCGCCAACATCCTGGTGGCGGTTTCGTTGATCATCGGCACACCGTTCTTCGTGATCTTCGGCACCCTGTCGGACAAGATCGGCCGCAAGCCCATCATCATGCTGGGCCTGGCCTTGGCGGTGGTCACCTACTTCCCGCTGTTCAAAGCGCTGACAGCTGCCGCTAACCCCGAGCTGGCACGGGCGCAAGTCACGGCCAAGATTGTTGTCAAGGCGGACCCGGCCACCTGCTCGTTCCAGGGCAGCCCGGTTGCACGTGAGGTTGATTTCTTGTCCGGCTGCGACATCGCCAAGCGTTCACTGACGCAAAACTCAGCCAGCTACCAGAACGAGGCTGCACCGGCCGGCACACCCACCACCATCAGGATCGGCGACAAAGAGATCACCCCGCCCACTGCCGCCACCTTGCCGGGTGGCCACAAGTTTGACGAGGCCTCCACCAAGTCCATCGCCGCCTTCAAGAAGGATGTGTCGGAGACGCTCAAAGCCGCCGGCTACCCGCCCAAGGCCAAGCCGATTGACTTCATGGGCAGCCAGTGGTGGAGCATCGTGGCCATTCTGTCGATCTTGGTGTTGTATGTGACCATGGTCTACGGCCCCATCGCGGCCATGCTGGTGGAGCTGTTCCCCACGCGCATCCGCTACACCTCGATGAGCCTGCCTTACCACATCGGCAACGGCTGGTTTGGTGGTTTGCTACCGTCGGTCACGTTTGCGATGGTGGCGTCCAACGGCGACATGTATTACGGCCTGTGGTACCCCATCGTCATCGCGGCGGCCTGCTTTGTGATCGGCATGGTCTTTGTCAAAGAGACCAAGGACGTGGACATCTACGCCCGGGACTGATGGGCCTCAAACCAGTGCGCCGTCAAACGCGCGTCTGATCTGAACGGGCGCCTGCGGGCGCCCGTTTTTTTGCACTTCCAACTGAAACAGGACCCACCATGTGGAAATTGATCGTCGGCTTCATCGTGTTTGCGGCGGTGGCCTTGTTTGTGCTGAAAAAGGCCGGTGGCAACATCGACATGGGCGGTGAAAAGCACGGCATGGACACCGAGCACGCCACGCCCGCCACAGCAGCTGCATCGGCGCTTGTGCCGGCGCTGCCGGCGTCAGCTGCGTCCAACTGACAGGGCGTCAGCGCTGCGGCGCCAGCAGCGCAATCTGGTCCAGCCTGGCCTCGATGTCTTGCATCATGCGCAGGTAAGCGGGGCCGCCCACACCGCCAAAACGGCGCTGAAAATCTTGCGCTGTCATGGCTTCGGGCAGGTCGCTCACCTTGGGCATCAGGTCGGCCTCTTGCACACCGGCTGCCAGCCTGGCCTGCAAGGCCAGTGGGTCACGTGCGGCCAGCAGGCCCAAGCGCGTACCGGCACGGTCAGCCGCCAGGTCATTGAAGCTGAAGCCGCTGCCACCGCGGGAGTCGGCCACTTCTTTGTACAGGCCGATGGCGTCAGACAGTGGCCCACCGCCCTCAGCCGACAGCGCGGCGGACACCAAAAAATGCTGCGGTGTGTCTTGCCGGCCCATCAGCGTGACATTGATGGCGCGCTGGTTGGCGTTGTTGTCCGCATCCACGGGATTGAGCCGCAACGCCGGCACCCCTTTGCCATTGACCAAAAACGCCAGCGCCACCAGCGCCGCGCGGTTTTCCAGCACGGCCATCTGCTGGTCGGTGGACCGGGTTTGGGCCAGCGCAAACACCGGCGGCAGCAGCCGCGCCATTGACACCGGGCCGCTGGGCGCCAATTCGGTTGAGAGGCGGGCCAATTGGTCAGAGTAGACCTGCAGCCGCGCTTGCTCAGCCGCCGGCAGCAGGCTGTTGGCCAGGTCGCGTTGCGGGTTGTCAGGCCAGGCGTAGTCCAGCGCAATGTGCTGGCTGCCAAAGGTCACGGTGCTGACCATGCGCTGCACCAGCGCCACTTGGCCGCGCAGGCGCAGGCTTGCCAGCGCCCGAGGCAACAGCGCCTCCGCCAGCCAGCCCGGCACCGGCACGCTGCCCACCTGCAGGCGCTGCAGCGTGGGCAGGCTGCTGGTCTGGTGCAGCACCGCCGTGACATTGAGCCAGTTGCCGATGGGGTTGGCCGGCAGCGCCAGGCTGGTGCGCAGCGTGGCCACGCCAGGCTGCAAATCCACCCGGGCGCGTGGCTCACCATAGCGCCGGCCGGCCAGGTTGAGCAGCAGTTCCAGCTCCCGTTGCGACACCCTGACCGAGCGGGTGATGCCCGGCAGCTTGCCGCGTGGGTCATTGCGCTGCAGCACTTGCAGGGCGCGTTCAATGTCGGCCGGCGCAGGCACCGGGGTCTGCGTCACCAGCGGTGTGCTGGCCACGCCCAGCCACAGCAGCGCCACCGCAGCCAGCACCGGCAGGGCGAGCAGGCCGGTGATTAGACGCACGGGCAGCTTGCTGGGCGGGCTTGAGGGCAGAGTTGAAGGCAAACTTGAAGGCACACGCATGGGCCGCAGTCTGCCACTTCTCAGACGGGGGGCATGGCCGCAGCAGCGGGGCAATCTGCCGCCTGTCCCGGGCGTGTTCCCGGCTTGTGTGGTGGCGCCTGGCTTGGGTGGCCTACCAGGTGTCCACAAAACGCGCCGCTGGCCCCGGCGCACCGGCGCTGCGCGGCGTGGCGCAACCGGCCAGGCCACGCACCAGCCAGGCCCGGGTTTCAGCCGGGTCGATCACCGCATCAATCTCCAGCGTGGTGGCCATGTTGATGGCCGAGCCGTTGCTGTACTGGCGCGCCACCAGCTCGGCATACAGCGCGGCGTGCTTGCGTTCACCGTCGGGCCCGGCGGCTGCTGCTGCCAGCTCTTTGCTGTAGCCCAGCTTGACAGCGCCTTCCAGGCCCATGCCGCCAAACTCCCCGGTGGGCCAGGCCACGGTGAACACCGGCGCATCAAAACCGCCCACCGCCATGGCCTGCGCGCCCAGGCCGTAACCCTTGCGCACCACCACGGTGAAGCAGGGCACTTGCAGGTGGGCGGCGGTGACAAACAGCCTGCAAGCGTGGCGCACCTGGGCCGCCCGCTCCACCTCAGGCCCCACCATGAAACCGGGGGTGTCACACAGGCTGAGGATGGGCACACCGTGGGCATTGCACAGCTGCATGAAGCGGGCGGCTTTGTCAGCGCCATCTGGGTCAATGGCGCCGCCCAGGTGGTGCGGGTTGTTGGCGTAGAGGCCAAACGGCCGGCCCTCCACCCGGACCAGCGCGGTGAGCATGCCGTTGCCAAAACCGCGGCGCAGCTCCAATACCGAGCCGGTGTCGGCCAGCGCGTGGATGACGGCGCGCATGTCGTACACCCGCTGGCGGTTCTCGGGCACCAGGTGGCGCAGGGCGCGCTGATCGGCGGCTGTCCAGCCACTGGTGCGGCCCTGGAAATAACCCAAATACTGCTTGGTGGCCGCCACCGCCGCTGCTTCATCGGCCACCAACAAGTCGATCACGCCGTTGTGGTGCAGGTCGGCCGCCTGGCCGATTTCTTCAGGCCGGAACACCCCCAGCCCACCGCCCTCAATCATGGCCGGACCACCCAGGCCGATGTTGGCGGCTTGCGTCGCGATGATCACGTCGGCACAGCCCAGCAACGCGGCATTGCCGGCAAAGCAGCGGCCATGCACCACACCGACCACCGGCACCTTGCCTGAGAGCGCTGCAAACTGGCTGAAGGTGTGGTTGTTCAAGCCCGCCACGATGGGCATGTCCACATCCCCAGGCCGGCCACCACCACCCTCGGCAAACAACACCGTGGGCAGCATCCACTGGTGGGCCAGGCCCAGCAGCCGGTCTTTCTTGTGGTGGTTGCGCCAGCCTTGTGTGCCGGCCAGCACGGTGTAGTCATAGGCCATCACCGCGCAGCGGCTGCGCTCGGGGCCGTGATCAGCCCCGTTGATGGCGCCGATGCCGGTGACCATGCCGTCGGCCGGGGTGTTGTGGATCAGGTCGTCCAGGGTGCGGCGGCGGGTTTGCGCGGCGATGGCGTAGCCGCCGTATTCGGTGAAGCTGCCGGGGTCGCACAAATCGGCCACGTTCTCGCGCGCGGTGCGGCCACCGGCGGCGTGGCGGCGCGCCACGGCAGCCGGGCGGGCGGCGTCTTGCAGCAGGGCGTCGCGGTCCAACACCCGCTGCAGGTCGGGGCGGATGTGGTCGGGGTGCTGGGCCTGGACCTCGGCCGCGCCGGCGATGGCCTGGCTGTCAGCGGCCAGGTGCATCAGCACTTGGCCCTCGGCCACAAAATCACCCGGCGCGGCGCACAGCGCGGCGATGCGGGCAGCGGCGGGGCTGTGCACACCGTGCTGCATCTTCATCGCCTCCAGCACCAGGGCCTCGGCACCGGCGGGCAGCAGGTCACCCACCGCCGCGTTGAACTGCACCAGCCGGCCGGCCATCGGTGCGCGCAGGGCGGTCTGACCGTCGGGCAAGGTGTTTTCTTGCGGCGCGGCCGCCATGGGCGCATTGGTGGCGTGCGCTGCGGCATGCGGCGCGGCATCGGTGAATTGCGGCAGGCTGGCCTGCAGCGTGGGCCAGTGCTGCTCCAGCCAGCGGGTGTGGATCTGGTTGTGGCGCACCGCGTCATCGGCCGCCAAGGCGCGCAGCAGCGGCAGGTTGGTGGCCAGGCCGTCAACACGGCATTCTGCTAACGCCCGTTGTGAGCGCCGCAGCACATCAGCAAACACACCGCTGGGGTGGCTCACGATCAGCTTGGCCAGCAAGCTGTCGTGGTGGGGTGATGGCGCCAGGCCGCTGCGGGCGTGCGTATCCACCCGCACGCCCGGGCCCTCGGCCAGGTCGCAGCGGGTGATGCGGCCTGAGGCCGGCCGGGCGTTGCCGGCGTTGTCCAGCACCTCGGCGTTGATGCGCCACTGCACCGCAAAACCGCGAGCTGGTGGTGGGTTGTTGGCGTCCAGCCCCAACCCGGCCAGCGTGCTGCCGGCGGCAATGGCAATTTGGGTGGCCACCAGGTCCACCCCGGTGACGGCCTCGGTGACGGTGTGCTCCACCTGCAGGCGCGGGTTGGCCTCGATAAACACAAACGGCAGATCAGCCGAGTCCTCGTCCACCAAAAACTCAAACGTGCCCAGGCCCTGGTAAGCGGTGCTGCGGGCCAGGGTCAGCGCAGCGTGGATCAACTGCTGGCGCAGCGCCGGCGCCAGGCTGGGGCTGGGCGCAATTTCAACCAGTTTTTGAAAGCGGCGCTGCAGGGTGCATTCACGCTCGCCCAGCGCCAGCACCTGGCGGCCGTCACCCACCACCTGCACCTCGATGTGGCGGGCCTGGGGGATCAGCCGCTCGGCATACACATCGCCCACACCAAACGCGGCCAGCGCCTCGGCCGTGCAGCGCTGGTAGGCGGCGGGCAGCGCGGCCGGGTCAAGCACGGCACGCATGCCGCGCCCACCACCACCGGCCACGGCCTTGAGCATCACGCCGCACTGCGGGTCATGCTGGCGCTGCTGGGCAAAAAACGCGGTGATCACCTCCAGCGACGCAGCCGCCGTGCCGGGCAGCAGCGGCACGCCATGCGCGGCCGCCAGTTGGCGCGCGCTGGCCTTGTCACCAAACAGCCGCAGTTGGGTGGGCGTGGGGCCGATGAAAACCAAGCCAGCGTCGGCACAGGCCTGGGCAAAGTCCGCCCGCTCACTCAAAAAACCGTAGCCGGGATGCACCGCCTGGCAGCCGTGTTGCCGGGCAATTTGCACCAGCGCGGCGATGTCCAGGTAAGCGGCCGGGCCGGTGGCGTCCAGCGCCACCGCGCTGTCAGCCAGCGTGGTGTGCAGCGCGCCAGCATCATCTTGAGAGAACACCGCCACGGTGTTGAGCCCCAAGTCTTGGGCGGCGCGGATGATGCGGACGGCGATCTCGCCCCGGTTGGCAATCAACAATGTTTGGAAGCTCATGTGGACCATGCTACGGGTGGGGCCGGGCAGTGGACGTCACCTCGGTGATGGGGTGGGCGGCGGATTGGCCTGCGATGGTCTCGTTGCTGTCTATGGTGAGCGGTCGCTGCTGCGCGACGCGGCAGGCGGCACCCGGCGGTGGCGCTGGCTGGAGCGGTCGGCTGCACTGACTGCGCTGCGATGCTCGACCCGAGGCCGCGCTGCAAAACTCACTGCGCGCCCTGCAGGCGCTACGTTCAAACAGTTGCGGCGAGTCAGACAACAAAGCGCGCTGCGCGCGCCGACCCCGGGCCTGTGCTTCTCGCCGCCCCACACAGCGCCCCCCACCGGGTGCCCCCTGCCGCTCACCACCACCGTGGTGTTCAACCTTCGCAAACCACCGCAGCCTCGGGCAAAGGGGCGTGCGGGCAGGTTGGGGCGCGCCTGTGGGGCGCTGAGAAGCGCAGCCCGCATGGCCGCGCGCGCAGTGCGCATCGTCATCAAACTCGGCGTCACTGTTTGAGCGCAGCGCCCGCAGCGCGCGTAGCGAGTTTGATGCCAGGCCATGTGGGTGAGCGTCGCCAGGCAGTCGGCGCAGCCGACCGCTCCACCGAAGCGCACCAGCCTGCCCGCACGCGCCTTTGCTGCGCCGGCGCATCGCACGCAAAGCAACTGGTAAACGTCAGCAGCAGGCCCCAACCGGCCAACCCACCAATCCGCGTCAGGCCCCGTCGTTCAACAAGCGCCGCAACACCTTGCCCGCCCCGGTGGCGGGCAGTGCGTCAATGAAACGCACGGTCTTGGGCGCCTTGTAAATCGTGTCGCCCGAGACCTTGATCATTTCTTTGAAGCGGCCAACGAAGGTGAGGTAGCCCTCAGCGCCGATACGGCCCATGTCACCGGTGTGCCCCCAGCCGTCGCGTGGTGTTTTTTGAGTGTGGCTTCCGGCTGGTGCCAGCAGCCTTTGAATGTGCCCCGGCTTTTGAGCACGATTTCACCCGTCTCAGCGGTGGGCAGCGCAGCGCCGCTGTCCGGGTCCAGGATGCGGATGGCCACACCCACCGCCGGCCGGCCGTGGGTGCCCCAGCGCACCGCGTCGCGGGGCATGAAGGTGTCGCAGGTGTGGGTTTCTGACAAGCCGTAGGCGGCCTCAAAACTTTGGCAGTTGGGCGCATGGCCGCGCCACTGCTGTGCCAGGCGCTCAGTGAAGGTGATGCCAAAGCTGGTGACCGGGTTGATGCGCAGGCTGCTTAAATCAAACGTGTGCAGCGTGGGCACGGCCATGCAGGCCACGTTCATCGGCGCGATGCTGCACCACCAGCTCACCCGGTGTTTGGCAATGGCTTGCAGCACGGTGAGCGCATCAAACTTGTACAGCAGCACCATGGTGGCGCCGGTGTAGAGGGTGATGTTGATTGCCCATCAGCATGCCGGCGATGCGGTGCAGCGGCGCAATGGCCCGCAGCACGTCATCCCCCTGCACACCGTTGCAACTGGACGCGGCGGCGGTTTTGTACAACGCGTTGTCGTAACTCAGCATCGCGCCTTTGGGCAGGCCGGTGGTGCCGCTGGTGTAGGTCATCAGGGCCACGTCGTCCATGGTGATGGCCACTTCGGGCGCCAGTGCGCCGCTGCGCACCACGGCCAAAAAAATCCTCGCAGCCTACTGGCACGGTGCGGGCTGCGGCCTGCAGTTGCAGCAGCCCCGCCGTCACGTCCAGGCTGGGCTGTTGCGCCAGCAGGTCAGCGTCATGCACCACAAAAACGTGTTGCAGCGCGGCGCGGCTGCGCACCTGATCAACCACCGGCAACAGCGCTGCGGCCACCACGATGACCTTGGCCTGCAGGTCATCCAGCTGGTATTGCAACGCATGCTCCTTGAACAGCGGGCCGCAGGGGCAGACCACCGCACCCAGCTTCTAAATGCCCACATGCGCCATCCCGTATTGCGGGCAGCTGCCCATAAACGAGGTTACCGGGTCCCCTGGCCGCACCCCCAGCGCGGCCAGACGGGCGGCGAATGCGTCGCTGGTGGTGTCCAGCTCGGCATGGCTGACGGCAGTGCCGCACCACAGCAGCGCCGCTTTGTGCGGCTGGTGACGGGCGTGGGTGCGCAGGTGCTGGTGCAGCGGCAGGTCAGCCTGCTGCAGATCAGCGCTGGCTTGGTCGTGCAGGCTGGTGGCGGTGGTGGTCAGGTTGGAGCTGCATCAGGCCACGTGGCGCACCTCACCAGCACCGCCCAGGTTGCTGACACAGCGGCCGCAAATGGTGGGGTGGGCCGGGTCAATTCCCACATCGGTGCAGTAGTGCCAGCAGCGCTCACATTTGGTGGCGGTGGAGGGGGCGACTGTGACCGCCAGCGCCTCACCCGCCAGCAGCGTCACCTGTGATGCGATCAGCACAAACTTCAGGTCATCACCCAGCGAGGCCAGCAGCGCGTGGGTCTCGGGCGCTGCCGTCAGCGTGACGCTGGCCTGCAGTGACGAGCCCACACCACCGGCAGTGCGCACCGCCTCAATCGCCTTGTTGACTGCCTCGCGCACCTCGCGGATGGCGGCCCACTTGGCCAGCAGCGCGGCATCCGGCGTGGCCATCGGCCAGTAGGTCTGCAAGAAGATGCTGCCGCAGCCGGGCGCAATGAGGCCCCAGGCTTCTTCAGCGGTGAAGCTGCAAAACGGTGCCATCCAGCGCAGCATGGCCTGGGTGATGTGCCACAGCGCGGTTTGGGCGCTGCGCCTGGCCAGGCTTTTTGGCGCGGTGGTGTAGAGCCGGTCCTTGATCACGTCCAGGTAAAACGCGCCCAGATCCTCACTGCAATAGACCTGCAGCTTGGCCACCACCGGGTGGAATTCATACACCTCAAAGTGCGCCAGGATCTCGTCCTGGAACGCGCTGGCGCGGGCCAGCGCAAAGCGGTCGATTTCCAGCAAATCGTCCGCACCCACGCTGTCGGTGGCCACATCAAAGTCGCTCACATTGGCCAGCAGGAATCGCAGCGTGTTGCGGATGCGGCGGTAGCCGTCCACCACCCGGGCGAGGATCTTGTCGTCGCCGGCAATGTCGCCCGAGTAATCGCTGGACGCCACCCACAGCCGGATGATCTCGGCGCCCAGCTTCTGGCTCACCACCTGCGGCTCGATGCCGTTGCCCAGGCTCTTGCTCATCTTGCGGCCCTGGTTGTCCACGGTAAAGCCGTGCGTCAGCAGGCCCCGGTACGGCGCCCGGCCATAAATGGCATTGGCCAACAGCAGCGAGCTGTGAAACCAGCCACGGTGCTGGTCATGGCCCTCCAGGTACAGATCGGCCTCCGGGCCCTCGTCATGGTGGCCCAGGCTGGGTGCTTCGCCCTCGGCGGCCTCGTCATTCGCCAGCGCGTGGGTGCCGCGCAGCACATGCCAGAAAGTGGCGCCCGAGTCGAACCACACCTCCAGGATGTCACTGCTCTTGGCGTACAGCGGTGCGTCTTCTGCGCCCAGGATGTGCTCGGTGCTGGCCCGGCTCCAGGCCTCGATGCCGCCTTGCTCAACGATGTTGGCCGCCTGGTCAAGAATGGCCATCGTGCGCGGGTGCAGCTCACCCGTTTCTTTGTGCAAGAAAAACGGCACCGGCACGCCCCAGCTGCGCTGCCGGCTGATGCACCAGTCGGGCCGGCTGGTGATCATGTCGCGCAACCTCACCCGGCCGTTCTCGGGATAAAAGCCGGTCTGGCCGATGGCCTCCAACGCCATCTGGCGCAGGGTTTTGGGCGCTTTGTCGGTCGTGAAAACACCTTGGGTGGACGGGGTGGCCTCGTCCATCCGGATGAACCACTGCGCTGCCGCCCGGTAGATCACCGGCGTCTTGTGGCGCCAGCAATGCGGGTAGCTGTGGTTGATGGTTTCGGTGGCCAGCAGGCGGCCAGCGCTGCGCAGCGCGTCAATGATCAGCGGCACCGCCTTCCAGATATTGAGCCCGCCAAACAGCGCAAAGTCGGCCGCATAGCTGCCGTAACCCTGCACCGGGTTCAGGATGTCGTCGGTGCTCAGCCCGTGCGCCCGGCATGAGTTGAAGTCTTCCACGCCGTAAGCCGGCGCGCTGTGCACCAGGCCGGTGCCGTCATCGGCGGTGGCGTAGTCGGCCAGGTACACCGGGCTCAAGCGGTTGTAGTCGGGGTGCACGTTGGCCAGCGGGTGGTGGAAGGGGATGCCGTCCAGCTGCTTGCCCAGCGTGGTGGCCCGCACCGTGCCGGCGATGCCGTAGCGCGCCAGGCACGGGTCTACCAGCGACGCCGCCAGGATCAACAGGCCTCGCTCGGTATCGACCAGCGCGTAGTCAAGCGCCGGGTTCAGGTTTAGCGCCTGGTTGGCGGGGATCGTCCAGGCGGTGGTCGTCCAGATCACCGCGAAGGCCGCTTTGTCGAGTGACGCCAGGCCAAACGCCGCTGCCAGCCGGGCCGGCTCAGCGCACAAAAACGCCACGTCCAGCGTCTCGCTTTTTTTGTCGGCGTATTCGATCTCAAACTCGGCCAGCGACGAGCCGCAATCAAAACACCAGTAAACCGGCTTCAAACCGCGGTAGACAAAGCCGCGCTCGATCACCCGCTTGAAGGCACGCAGCTCACCCGCCTCATTGGCAAAGTCCATCGTGCGGTAGGGCCGGTCCCAATCGCCCAGGATGCCCAGGCGCTTGAAGTCGGCCATCTGCTGGGCGATCTGCTCGGTGGCAAAGGCGCGGCTCTTGGCCTGCATGTCGTCGCGGCTGAGCTTGCGGCCGTGCTTTTTTTCGATCGCGTTTTCGATCGGCAGGCCGTGGCAATCCCAGCCCGGCACGTATTGCGCATCAAAACCGGCCAGTTGACGGGCCTTGACGATCATGTCTTTGAGCACCTTGTTGACGGCGTGCCCCATGTGGATCTGGCCGTTGGCATACGGCGGGCCGTCATGCAGGATGAACTTGGGCGCGTTGCAGCGGGCGTCGCGCAGTTGTTTGTAAATTCCGTCGTCCTGCCACTGCTGTACCCAGCCCGGTTCACGTTTAGGCAGGTCGCCGCGCATCGGGAACGGCGTGTCGGGCAGGTTCAAGGTGGCGCGGTAGTCCACCGGGTTCTGGGGTGTCGGGGTATCGGTCATGGCAGCTGGGCGCCGTGGCGGCGGCGCGCAAGTCAAAAAAAAGGGGGCGACGGGGTCGCAGCGGGCTGGCGGGGTTGCGGCGGGCTTGCGCGCCACGCGGTGGCGGCTGGCGCCGCTCAGCATCGGCGACGAATCAGGCGATTGAGCGCTGAATTCGGTCGCGCGTGGTCTGCCGCTGCGTGGCAGCGTGCCAGCAAAGGTGTTTGATCAAAACCCGGCAGCACAACATAATTTGATTCTACTGACGCCAATCGCCCTGGCGCACGCCGTCGCGGCGTCAAGCAAGGCCAGGGCCGCAGCATGCCAGTTGCGTGCCAGACCGTGGCGCCAACCGGGGGTGCAACCGCCGGACGTTGGCGCAGTTTGGGCAAGGCGCGTGGCGGCAAGCCCATCGGCCGCTGGCAGCCGCAACAGGCCCAGCGCGCGACACCGCATTTGCGTGAACTTGTTGGCAATGTCCCGCTTCCGTGTGTGATTGCCGAGAATTTGTGCTCATCGTGGATTGATGCACAGCGTGTGATACTGATAAAAATGCTGGCGATCTGCTGGTTTGCCAGGGCCAATGCAAATGGCCAATGTCGAGTTTTATTACAGTTCTTTTGGCTGACTCGGTAGCAAATTGCGCAAGTCATTGATCTGTATGCAGAAGGGGTCAATGGCATGTAAATTGCTAAAAATGATAGTTCCCATAATATTGGGAGCAAGTGCATTTTCGCGGTAAATGCGAAATATGGTTTAGTCCTTTTTCTGACTGGAGTGAATATGAAATCGATCAGCAAATACCTGGCCGCCGTGGCGGCGGGCCTTGTGGCCACCACCGGTCTGGCGTTGGCCGCACCGGGGTTCAACGTGCCCGAGCCAGGCTCGTTGGCGTTGGTGGGCGTCGCCTTGGCCGTTTTGGTGGGCTTGTCGCGCGCTGGCAAGAAGTGATGATTCAACAGAATCGTCATGACTGTTTGGTCTTGACGATTCTGTTCCAAGGCAGGTTATTTGCAGGCCCATAAAGTGTTTCGACTGAACAATTTCTACTTTTCTCAAATTCCAAGATATTGAACAGGCTGGTTTTTACGCCGGCCGGTAATAAATACATTTTGGCAACGCAGCGCCTCGCCGCCGCTGTGGAATATTGTTGACGGCGCTTAGAAAATCCATCAAGTTGCTTGCGCCGGGCGCGGGCTGCACACAACCCAACGCAAGAATTGAAGGCTGAAGACCTATGAGCACTTTCACGATTCGCGTCACCCAGTCAGCCACCAACGCTGCCGGCACAGCTTATGGGCAGCAGCCCGATCTGGGCGCGCCAAGCTTTTTTGACCTTTACGTCACCAACAGTTCTGACCCCGCCATCCCGAACGGGCGTTATGACGCTTATTGCCTGAACCCGCTGGTCGATATCCTTATCTCACCGACCACCCACACGGCTGAGAACTATGCCGGCAATACGGCCGCGTCGTTTGTCCCGGTCGGGCTCAATTCGGTGTCTCAAGTTCAGGTGGACCAGATCAACTGGCTGCTGTCTCAAAACTTCACGTCGGACGCAAAGTTTGGCGGCCAGTACAATTTTGGCGAAGTGCAAACCGCCATCTGGAAACTGGTTGGTTTTACCGACGCGCAGATTGCCGGTGCCGGGCTGGACTTGTTCATCAATGACAACAATCGCAATGTCATCAGCACGCCCGAGATCAATTTTCTGGTTTCGTCCGCCCAATCGGCGGTGGCCAGCGGGCTGGGCGTGCTGCCGACCGACGCATTTTTCTCCACCATCATTGATCCGGCCGGCAATACCCAGCCGCTGGTGGTGCAACTGCAAAGCGCCAAACTGGGCAATTTTGTCTGGAATGACACCAACGGCGATGGTTTGCAGAGTGGCGGTGAAGCCGGTGTCGACAATGTCGTGGTCGAGTTGTACAGCAGCACCGGCGTGAAACTGGCCAGTACCCTGACCGGTGATGATTTCAGTACCGTGGCTGTTGAGCACGGCTATTACCAATTTGCCGGCCTGCAAGCCGGTGCCTACCAGGTCAAGTTTGTTGCGCCAACCTACGCGTTTACCGCGCACGACGCCAACGGCAACAGCCAGGACACGATTGACAGCGATGCCGATGTGTTGACCGGCTTCAGCCAGATCGTCAATCTGGCGGTCGGTGAATCCAACCAGACGATCGATGCCGGCCTGGTGGCGGTGCCGCCCGCACCGGCCAAGCTGTCAGGCTTTGTCTACGAAGACTTCGGCAACGACGGCGTGCGTGGCGCCGGTGAGCCGGTGATTGGCGGCGTCACCGTCACCCTGACGGGT
>JAYVLI010000079.1:0-5669 GCA_043759535.1 Betaproteobacteria bacterium
GCACCCTCGGCGGCCAGCGCCAGCGCCAGATTGCAGGCGGTGGTGCTCTTGCCCACGCCGCCCTTGCCCGAGGCCACCGCGATGATGTTCTTCACCCCGGGCAGCAGCTGCACCCCGCGCTGCACCGCATGGGCAGTGATGCGCGTGACCATGTTGACGCTGACATTGCCCACCCCCGGCACGCTGCGCGCCGCAGCGATGAACTGGCGGCGCAGCGCCGCATGCTGGCTCTTGGCGGGGTAGCCAAACTCGACATCGAAGGCCACCTCGTCGCCATCGACCTTCAGGTTCTTGATGCCACGGGTGCTGACGAAATCCTTGCCCGTGTGCGGGTCGACAACGGTCTTCAGGGCGGCTTGCAGGGCGGCTTCGGTCACAGCGGACATGGTGGACATGCGGTAGGGAAATGGGCCACGCCAGGCAGTCCGGCGCGGGATCGACGACTGGGGCGCGAGTCTAGCGGACCGGGGGGGCCGGCAGCACCGGGCCCCTGCATGACCCCAGGGCCGCGCACACCGGCCGGCGCCCGCCAGTGCGCCCACAGTTGGCACGGCCGACGCAGCCGGGCCGCCTCCTAGAATCCCGGGCTGTCACCCAAGGATGGCCCCATGCCCCGCAAGTTGTTCGTCACCACTGCCCTGCCCTATGCCAACGCGGCCTTCCACATCGGCCACATGATGGAGTACATCCAGGCCGACACCTGGGTGCGGGCGCAGCGCATGATGGGGGCCGAGGTCAACTTCGTCTGTGCCGACGATGCCCACGGTGCGCCGATCATGATCGCCGCCGAGAAGGCCGGGCTGACGCCACAGGCCTTCGTGGCCGGCATCGCCGCCGGCCGCAAGCCCTACCTCGACGGCTTCTACATCGCCTTCGACAACTGGCACTCCACCGACGGCCCCGAAAACCACCGCCTGGCGCAGGAGATCTACCAGGCGCTGCGCGCCAACGGCCTGATCGAGACCCGCACCATCGAGCAATTCTTCGACCCCGAGAAGGGCATGTTCCTGCCTGACCGGTACGTCTTGGGCGAATGCCCCAAGTGCGGCACGAAAGACCAGTACGGCGACAACTGCGAGAACTGCGGCGCGGTCTATGCCCCCACCGACCTGAAGCAGCCCTACTCGGCCCTGTCCGGCGCCACGCCTGTGCTCAAGACCAGCGAGCACTTCTTCTTCAAGCTCAGCGACCCGCGCTGCGTGGCCTTCCTCGAGCAATGGACCCAGGACGGCAAGCTGCAGCCCGAGGTGGCCAACAAGGTCAAGGAATGGTTCAGCCGCGACGAGACCGGCCAATCGGGCCTGGGCGACTGGGACATCAGCCGCGACGCGCCCTACTTCGGCATCCAGATACCGGACGCACCGGGCAAGTACTTCTATGTCTGGCTGGACGCGCCGATCGGCTACCTGGCCGCGCTGAAGAACCTGCTGGACAAGCGCGGCCCGGACTTCGAGGCCTACATGGCCGACCCGGCACTGGAGCAGGTCCACTTCATCGGCAAGGACATCGTCACCTTCCACACCCTGTTCTGGCCGGCCATGCTCAAGTTCTCGGGCCGCAAGGTGCCTGATCACATCCATGTGCATGGCTTCTTGACGGTCAACGCCGAGAAAATGAGCAAAAGTCGCGGCACCGGCATCAGCCCGCTGCGCTACCTGGAACTGGGCTTGAACCCGGAGTGGCTGCGCTACTACCTGGCCGCCAAACTGAATGCCCGGGTGGAAGACCTGGACTTCAATCCGGAGGATTTCATCGCCCGGGTCAACAGTGATCTGGTGGGCAAATACATCAACATCGCCAGCCGGGCAGCGGGGTTTTTGAGCAAGCGGTTTGGCGGCGTGCTGTCGGCCGACCTGGGGGTGGAAGGCCGCGCCCTGCTGGACGGCCTGCGCGCGCAGCGCCATGCCATCACCGAGTTGTACAGCGCCCGTGAGTTTGGCAAGGCGGTGCGCGAGACCATGTTGCTGGCCGACCGGGTGAATGCGTTTGTCGACACCCACAAGCCGTGGGAATTGGCCAAGAACGCAGGTGATGACGCGGCCAAGCTGGCGGCGCTGCACGATGTCTGCTCGGTCTGCATCGAGGCCTTCCGCCTGCTCACCATCTACTTGAAACCCATCCTGCCGGCCCTGGCGGCACAGGTAGAGGCCTTTTTGCAAGTGCCACCGCTGCAGTTTGCCGATGCCGAGCGTGCCCTGGGCCAGCACCAGATTGCGCCCTACCAGCACCTGATGCAGCGGGTGGACGGCGCCAAGGTGGAGGCCTTGTTGACCCCACCCGAGCCACCCGCACCGCCTGCCGCTGTGCCCGGTGGTGAAGACATCGCCGACGAGATCGGCATGGCCGACTTCAGCAAGGTGGATTTGCGGGTGGCGCGCATCGTCAACGCTGAATTGGTGGAGGGCAGCACCAAGCTGCTGCGCCTCACTTTGGATGTGGGTGAGGGCAAAACGCGCAATGTGTTCTCCGGCATCCGCAGCGCCTACAACCCCGCCGACCTGATCGGCCTGCTGACCGTGATGGTGGCCAACCTGGCACCACGCAAAATGAAGTTTGGCTTGAGCGAGGGCATGGTGCTGGCCGCCAGCCATGCCGATGACAGCACCCAGCCTGGCCTGTTTGTGCTGCAGCCCGGGCCGGGCGCCTTGCCTGGCATGCGGATTCGGTGATCACGCGCCGCGCCCTGGCGGTGGCACTGGCCGGCCTGCTGGCCGCTTGGGCTGTAGCGGGGCCTGCGTTGGCTGCATCCGCCGCACCAACCGCCGCACCAACCGCCGCACCAACCGCTGCACCACCCGCTGCAGCAACGGCAGCCCCCGCCTTCCAGCCCTTCGACTTGATCGCCCTGGGCGACATGCCCTACGGCCCGGACCTGCTGGTGGGCAACGCTTACCGCCACCTGATTGACCTGGTCAACCAGACCGGCCTGCCGCTCACCCTGCATGTGGGCGACTTCAAAGACGGCACCGCCGCCTGCAGCGACGCCGAGTTCAGCCTGCAGCTGGGCCACTTTCAGCGCTTCAGCCAGGCCCTGGTGTACACCCCGGGCGACAACGACTGGCTGGACTGCCGGCGCCGTGGTGAAGACCCGCTGGAGCGGCTGGCCGCGCTGCGCCAGCGGTTTTTCCCCAGCGCGCAATCGCTGGGCCAGCACCCGTTGGCGCTGCAGCGCCAGGCCGATGTGATGCCGGCCTTTGCGCCGTTTGTTGAAAACCTGCGCTGGTGGCACCAGGGGGTGCTGTTTGCCACCTTCCACACTGTGGGGCCGGACAACGGGCTGGAGGGTGGCAGCGCCGCCGTGCGCGCCGCGTCACAGCAGCGCGAGCTGGCCAACGCCGCCTGGATCAGCGCCGCGTTTGACGCGGCCAAACGTGGCCACAGCCCGGCACTGGTGCTCATCACCCAGGCCGAGCCGCTGGTCTACCCCGTGCCCAGCAAACCGCACTGGGGCGAGCTGCGCGCCAGCCACTCGCTCAGCGTGGGCCGCACGCTGGTGCCGCTGGCCGCCACTGCGCCATTTCCGGTGCTGCTGGTCCACGGCGACGGCCACAACTACACGGTAGACCGTCCGTTCCGCGACGCCGCCGGCCGCACCATCCCCACGCTGTGGCGGCTGGAGGTGTTTGGCGCGCCGCGCATGCATGCGGTGCGGGTGCGCATCCAGCCGTCGGCTGACCCGCGTCAACCACCGTTTACCTTTACCCCGCTGTGGAACCCGCTGTCGCCTGACCCCCGGCAACTGGGCCAGGTGGCGCCATGACCCGCCCTGCACCGCAGACGGTGTCCACCCTGGCGCAGGCCTGAGACCACGCCATCGCCGCAGGCCAGCTCACACCGCGCTGCGCTGCACCGCCCCGCCCTGCATGGCCAGCGCCTCTTGCACCGTCTGCGCCAAATCCGGCCACTCGTGTTGCACCTGCGGCGCCATGTTGTGCAGCGCCTGCAGCCAGTCCGCCGGCTGGCCCTGGCCCAGCGGCAATTGGCCGCGCAGCAAGTCGCCAATGCCGGGCAGATAGGCCCAGTGCTGGGGCGCCTGGCGGATCTGGCGCTCCATGTCGCAAAAGATGGCGGCGGTCAGGCTGGCAATGTCGGCCTCCAGCACGCCGGTGCGCTGCGGCTCGATGGGCGGGCTGAGCTGCACAGTGGTCTGCAGCCCGGCACCCGGGCAGGCGTAACCCACCACCACCCGGGCCTGGCTTTTGATGGCAAACAGCGCCGTGCCTGCCATGGCCGGCACCAGCCGGCCAAAAAACGGCACGTACAACACATGGCCGGTGATGTCGAACACGTCGGGCATCATGGTCAGCGCCTCACCACGCTTGAGCACCCGCAGTGCTTTCAGCACCGCCGTGCTGTCGTTGAACAGCGCGTTAAAGCCGTAGCCCAGCCCGCCCAGCAACTGCTCAAAACCAGCCGAGCTGGGGTTTTTGGCCGGTGGGTCGTAAAACGCGTTGACGGTTTTTTGGCGGCCGATGGCCTGGATCAGCTTCAGGCAGCCCAGCCCGAACGGGCCGTAATGCGGGGTGACAAACACCACCGGACGTGGGTCATTGCACACCAGGTCCAGCACGCGATGCTCTGGCGCCATGCCCGGCACACTGTCTTGCACCACCACATGCCGGTCCAGGTAAGACGACAACTCGGGCGCGGCCAGCGTGGCCAGGTGGGCCTGCACCAGCCGGCAGCTGTGCATGGCAAGTTGATGGCGGCGCTGCAACTGGCGCGCAGCGGCCAGTGGCAACCCCGGCCAGGCCACTTGCAGCGCGGCGTGCATGCGGCGGTCAGCATCGGTGGTGGCGCGCTGGCGCAAGGCCTGCAGTGCCTGCAGTGCCGGCCTACAGCGGGCCAGGCCCAGGCGGGCCAACAACTGCAGTTCTTGGGCGGTGTGCATGGTGCGGGCCTCCGGTGGGTGGTGGGCGATGTGGCGTGGGTGTGGCGTGGGTGTGGCCCGTCAAACCGTGCTGCGCAGCACCGACAGGCGGGCCGCCACATGGGCATGGGTCTGCTGCTGCAAGCCGCCACCGGCGGCTTGCCAGGCATCAAAAAACGCCGCCACCTGCTTGAGCCGATTGCTGCGGCTGATGGCCTGGAACGCCGCGCTGGCCCGGTACAGCTGCGGCCAGCACAGGGTGAGGTCGGGCTGGCTGCGGGCACTTGCCTCCAGATGGCCCACCAGCCAGGCCAAGATGGCGCCGGGGCTGTCGCCGCCGCTGCCCGGGTTGGGCTGCTGCGTGGTCCGGCTGACCAGGGCCAGTGGCTGGCGATCGCTGCCATGCGTCACTGGAGGCATGCCTGGCGGCGCCAGCGTCAACAAGGTCTTGAGGCCTTGCAGACACAACAGCGGCTCCAGCAGCGACCAGCGCAGGGTTTGGCCCAGAAACCGCACCTGGGCCGACGTGCCCGCGCCGGCGGCATGCAAGGCAGGAACGCTGACGTACAGCGTGGCTGGCGCCGCACCATCGCGCCCGGCCTTGACCTGCTGGATCACGTCGGTGGGGCTGCAGCAGCGCCATGTGTTGGCCGGCAGTGGCAGCGCAGCCAGCAGCGGCCGCAGCGCCGGGCTGTCCACCAACACCACGGGCGCCACATCGGCCTGCAGCAGGCAGTCCAGCCATTGCAGCGCAGGCCGATGGCAAGGCAAGGCCAGCAGGCAAGACCCCTGCGCCAGC
>JAYVLI010000080.1:0-25321 GCA_043759535.1 Betaproteobacteria bacterium
GAGCTGGAGCTGGCCGCCTATGTGGGCAGCCCCAATGCGCTGGGCGAGGCGGTGCCCATGGCCCAGGCCGAGCAGCAGCTGTTCGGCGTCTCGCTGCTCAACGACTGGAGCGCGCGCGACCTGCAGGCCTGGGAATACCAGCCGCTGGGCCCCTTCCTGGCCAAGAACTTTGCGTCCAGCGTGTCGCCCTGGATCGTCACGCTGGCGGCGCTGGCGCCCTTCCGCAGCGCCCTCGAGCGGCCGGCTGGCGACCCGCAGCCCCTGCCCTACCTGGACAGCCCGGCCAACCGCGCCACCGGCCATATCGACATCCAGCTCGAAGTCTGGCTGCAGACCCCGGCGATGCGTGCGGCCGGGCTGCCGGCGCAGCGGCTGATGCAGTCCAATTTCCGCGATGCCTACTGGACGCTGGGCCAACTGGTGGCCCACCACACGGTCAACGGCTGCAACCTGCAGCCCGGCGACCTGCTGGGCACCGGCACGATCTCGGGCCCGGCGCCCGGCCAGGGCGGGTCGCTGCTGGAGCTGAGCCAGGGCGGCAAGGCGCCGCTGACGCTGGCCAACGGCGAGAACCGCACCTTCCTGCAAGACGGCGACACGGTGATCCTGCGCGCCTTCTGCGAACGCGACGGCGCCCGCCGCATCGGCTTTGGCGACTGTGCCGGCACCCTGCTGGCCGCGAGGACACCCGCATGAAAGCGCTCGAACCCGACACCGCCCGGGCCCTGCTGGCCACATTGCAGGCCTGGCAGCACGACGCCCGGCGCGACGCGATCCAGCGCAGCTTCCGCTTTGCCGATTTCAGCCAGGCCTTTGGCTTCATGACCGAGCTGGCCCTGGTGGCCGAGCGAGCCGACCACCACCCGGAATGGTTCAACGTCTACAACCGGGTCGACATCACGCTGACCACCCATGATGCCCAGGGCCTGACGCAGCGCGACATCGACTTCGCCCGCCGCGCTGACGCCGCCTTCGCGCGCTTCGCCCCACCGTCGCCCACACCATGAGCGCAACCACCGCCCTGTCCAGCAAGCATGGCCTGGCTGCAGGCGCCGCGCCCGCGCGGGCCGACTGGACCATCCCTCAGGGCTGGCAGCACTACAGCGCCGCCGACCATGCGGTGTGGCGCACGTTGTTCCAACGCCAGACCCGGCTGCTGCCGGGCCGCGCATGCGACGAATTCATCGCCGGCATGCAGGCCCTGCCGATAGGTGCCGAGCAGATACCCGACTTCGAGCGCTTGAGCGAGGTGTTGATGCGCCACACCGGCTGGCAGGTGGTGGCAGTGCCCGGTCTGGTGCCTGACGCGGTGTTCTTCGAGCACCTGGCCCACCGGCGCTTCCCGGCCGGCCAGTTCATCCGCCGTGCCGACCAGCTGGATTACCTCGAAGAGCCCGATGTCTTCCATGATGTCTTCGGCCATGTGCCGATGCTGATGAACCGGCAGATCGCCGACTACATCCAGGCCTATGGGGTGGGCGGCCTGCGCGCGCAGCAGCTGGGCCGGCTGGCGCAACTGGCGCGGGTCTACTGGTACACGGTGGAGTTCGGCCTGGTGCAGCACGCCGACGGCCTGCGCCTCTACGGTGCGGGCATCGCGTCCTCGTTTTCCGAGACCCGCTTTGCGCTGGACGATGCCTCGCCCAACCGCATCCGTTTCGACCTCGACCGGGTGATGCGCACCCGCTACCGCATCGACGATTTCCAGGAGAGCTATTTCGTGCTGGGCAGCCTGGACGAGTTGCTGGACCTGGCCCGGATCGACTTCGCCCCGCACTACCAGTCCATCGCCGGCCTGCCGGAACACGAGCCCGGCACATTGCTGCCCGGCGACCGGGTGCTGACCCGCGGCACCGGCGCCTACCACGCCAGGGCTTGAGCGGCGGCCGCCCGGCGCGGCGGGTTTCAGCGCGACAATCCTGGCCATGCTACACATCAACAAACTCATCCCCGGTGGCCGCGGCCTGGCCGGCGTGCTCGTCAAGCGGGCGGCCCGGCTGTCGCTGGACTGGGACATCCGCCAAAAGAGCCGCTTCGAGGCCACCGATTCGCAGGGCCGCCGGCTGGGCGTGTTCTTGCCGCGTGGCACCGCAGTGCGCGGTGGCGACGTGCTGGTGGCCGAAGACGGCTCGCTGATCCAGGTGCAGGCCGCGCCGCAGCCGGTGCTGGTGGTGCGCGCCTGCGCCGAGCATGGCAGCCCCTTCGACCTGCTGCGTGCGGCCTACCACCTGGGCAACCGGCATGTGGCACTGGAATTGCAGCCCGACCACCTCAAGCTCGAACCCGACCATGTGCTGGCCGAGATGCTGCGCCAGCAACACCTGATCGTCAGCGAGACCTCGGCCGCCTTCGAGCCCGAGGGCGGCGCCTACGCGGCCGGCGGGCAGGGTCATGGGCATGGGCACGATCACGACAGTGATCATGGGCACGGCCATGCGCATGATCATGGCCAGCCCGCTGCGCCAGCCGCCGGCGCGAGACCGGCGCAGGCGATCCCGCTGGTGGACGCAACGCCGCATGTGCACGGGCCGGGCTGCAAGCACGACCACGACCACGGCCTCGACCACGGCCTCGACCACGACCATTCGCACTGAACGTGTCGCGTCTGCGCCCTGCGCCCCGGCCGCTGCCGGCCGCCGCCTTGCTGCAGCTGATGTGGCTGGCCTCGCCGGCCCTGCCGGTGGGCGGTTTCAGCTACTCCGAGGGGCTGGAGTCGGCCATCGACGCCGGCCTGGTGCATGACGAGGCCAGCACCGGCCGCTGGCTGCTCGACCAACTGGCGCTGAGCCTGCAACGGGCCGACCTGCCGCTGCTGGCCAGCGCCGCGAGGGCCTGGCAGCGCCTGGATCTGGCCCGGGTCGACGCACTCAATGCCTGGGCCCTGCAGACCCGCGAGACCCGTGAGCTGCGCCTGCAGGCCGAGCAGATGGGGCGCTCGCTCACCGACTGGCTGCGCCAGCGCCGGCCCGGCGAGCCGCGCGTTGCCCAGCTGGCCGCGCTGCAGCCAGCGCCCACCTGGCCAGTGGCCTATGCGCTGGCGCTAGCGGTCACTGCCGCGCCGCTGCGCGAGTCGCTGCTGGCCTTTGCCTTTGGCTGGGCCGAGAACATGGTACAGGCAGCCTTGAAATCGGTGCCGCTGGGCCAGAGTGCCGGCCAGCGGGTACTGGGCCGGCTGGCCGATGCGCTGCCGGCTGCCGTGGATGCCGCGCTGGCCACCGCCAGTGCCGGCGACAGCCAGCGCCAGAATCTGGCGCCGATGCTGGCCATCCTGTCGGCGCGGCACGAGGCCCAGTATTCACGCCTGTTCCGCAGCTGAGCATGGCGCTTGCTTGCCCGTTGCCAGCCCCCTTCCCTCGCCCCAGGACCCCCGCCATGAGCCCCCTGCACAACATCCCCCGCCGTACCAAGAAGCTGCCGCCCCTGCGGGTGGGCGTGGGCGGCCCGGTCGGCTCGGGCAAGACCACCCTGGTAGAACTGTTGTGCAAGACCATGCGCGAGCGCTGGGACCTGGTGGTGGTCACCAACGACATCTACACCAAAGAAGACCAGCGCCTGCTCACCGTGGCCGGCGCGCTGGACGCCGACCGCATCATGGGTGTGGAGACCGGCGGCTGCCCGCACACTGCCATCCGCGAGGACGCGTCCATCAACCTGGAGGCGGTGGACCGCATGCTGGGCAAGTTCCCCAATGCCGACATCGTCTTCATCGAGAGTGGTGGTGACAACCTGGCCGCCACCTTCAGCCCCGAGCTGAGTGACCTGACGCTGTATGTGATCGACGTGGCGGCGGGCGAAAAGATCCCGCGCAAAGGTGGCCCAGGCATCACCAAGAGTGATTTGTTTGTGATCAACAAAATTGACCTGGCGCCGTATGTGGGCGCCAGCCTGGCGGTGATGGAGGCCGACACCCAGCGCATGCGGCCAGACCATGCCGGCCCACAAGCACGCCGCCCGTATGTGATGACCAACCTGCGCACACAACAGGGCCTGGCCGAGGTGGTGGCGTTTATTGAGCAACGGGGGCTGCTGGTGGGGCCTTGAAGCCAGCAGGGCCGCAGAGGCCATCATCAGTGATTGAGAATCGTTCTTGTTAAGATGCGGTTTCCCCAATTTGCTGGATACCGCCATGCCCGCTCGCCAACCCACCTTGCGCCGCTGCAAGCCTTTGACTGCCACCGTTGCCGCCGTGTTGCTGGGCGCATCACTGAGCCTGCTGGCAGGCACCGCGCAAGCCCAGCAAGCCACGCTCAACCTGTACTCAGCACGCCACTACCAGACCGATGAAGCGCTTTACGCCAACTTCACCAAAACCACCGGCATCAAGATCAACCGGCTGGACGGCAAAGAAGAAGAGCTGGTGGAGCGCATCCGCAACGAGGGCGCGGCCAGCCCGGCCGACATCCTGATCACGGTGGACGCTGCGCGGCTGGAGGTGGCTGACAGCCTGGGCTTGTTCCAGCCCATCAAGAGCAAGTTGCTGGATGAGCGCATCCCTGCCAGCCTGCGCACACCCAACTGGTATGCGTTTTCGACCCGGGCGCGGGTCATCGTTTACAACAAGGCCGCCGTCAAGCCCGAGCAGGTGCAGCGTTATGCCGACCTGGCCGCACCGGCCATGAAGGGCCAGGTGTGCATGCGCTCCGGCAGCCACCCCTACAACCTGTCACTCGGTGCGGCGGTGCTGCAGCATGAGGGTGAGGCCCAAACCGAGGCCTGGGCGCGCGGCCTGGTGGCCAACTTTGCGCGTGGGCCCAAGGGCGGGGACACCGACCAGATCAAATCGGTGGCGGCGGGTGAATGTGGTGTCACCGTGTCCAACACCTACTACCTGGCGCGCCTGATGCGCAGCACCAAACCCGAAGACCAGGCCACCATGGCCGCCGTGGGCGTGGTCTGGCCCAACCAGGCCAGTTGGGGCACCCACATCAACATTTCGGGCGCCGGGGTGATCAAGACCGCACCCAACCGCGACGCTGCCATCAAGTTCATGGAATACCTGGCCAGCGATGAGGCCCAGGCCTACTTTGCCAACGGCAACAACGAGTGGCCGGTAGTCAAGGGCAGCGCGCTGGCCAACCCGGCGCTGGCCGCCCTGGGCACCTTCAAGCCCGATGCATTGCCCATCGGCACGTTGGCCAAAAACACGGTGGCGGCGCAGAAGCTGTTTGATCGGGCTGGCTGGAAATAGCCCTCAAGCTGCGCGGCATCAACGCATGCTGCTGCGCTGGCCACGCGCAATTTGGCGGCAAATCAGCACCAGAGGCAACAGCCCCACCGCCACGATGGCCAGCGCGGCGGTGGACGCCTCTGACAAGCGCTCGTCAGCCGCCAGGGTGTAGGCCTGGGTGGCCAGGGTGTCAAAGTTGAAGGGCCGCATCACCAGCGTGGCGGGCAGCTCTTTCATCACGTCGATGAACACCAGCAGGCCGGCGGTGAGCGCACTGCCGCGCAGCAGCGGCAAATGCACGCGGCGCAAGGTTTGCGCCGGGCTGTGGCCCAGGCTGCGGGCGGCGTTGTCCATGCTGGGGGTGATGCGGGCCAGGCCGGCGTCCACCGTCTGCATCGCGGCGGTTAAATAACGCACCAGGCAGGCGTACACCAGCGCGGCAATGCTGCCGGTCAGCAGCAAGGCGGGCGGGCCACCAAACACCGGCTGCAGCAGCGTGGCCAGGGCCTGGTCCAGCCGGGTGACGGGGATCAACACCCCCACTGCAATCACCGAGCCCGGCAGCGCATAGCCCAGCCCGGCAACCCGGTAAGCCCAGCGCATGGCCGCACCCCTGTGCAGTCTGGCGGCATAAGCCAAGCCCAGCGCCAGCAGCACCGCCAACACAGCAGTCAACCCGGCCAGCAGCAGGCTGTTGCCGGCCAGGTGCAAAAAATGGCGGCCAAAGCGGGCGTCACCATCGGTCAAGGCCATGCGCAGCAGCAGGGCGGCCGGCAGCACAAACCCGGCCAGCAGCGGTACGCTGCAGGCCAGCACCGCCAGCAGCGCACGGCCACCACTGAGCAGCAGGCGGGCGCTGGGGCTTCGGCGCTGGCCACTGTCGGCAAAACGCCGGCCACCGCGGCTGGCCCGCTCCAGCGCCAGCACCGCCACCACCACACCCAGCAACACCAGCGCCAACTGCGCGGCCGCCACCCGGTCCCCCAATGAAAACCAGGCGCGGTAAATGCCGGTGGTGAAGGTCTGCACCGCAAAGTAGCTGACGGTGCCAAAGTCAGCCAAGGTCTCCATCAGCGCCAGCGCCACCCCGGCCGCAATGGCCGGCCTGGCCATCGGCAGCGAGACCCGCAAAAAGCCTTGCCAGGGCGTCAGGCCCAGGCTGCGCGCCACCTCCAATGTGGCGCCGGCACGCTCTACAAATGCGGTGCGGGCCAGCAGGTAGACATAGGGATACAGCACCAGCGAGAACATCAACACCGCGCCGCCGGTGGACCGCACATCCGGAAACCAGTAATCAGCGCGGCCCCAGCCAAAAACCTGGCGCAGCCCGCTTTGCAGCGGCCCCACGTACTGCAGCAAGTCGGTGTAGGTGTAGGCCATCACATACGCCGGCACCGCCAGCGGCAGCACCAGTGCCCATTCAAACAACGCCCGACCGGCAAACTGGTAACGCGTCACCAACCAGGCCGCACCCACCCCCAGCAGGCTGACGCCCAGCGCCACACCGGCGCACAGCACCAGCGTGGTGTGGATGTAGCCCGGCAGCACCGTGGCCACCAGGTGCTGCCAGGTGGCGCCAGTGCCGCCGGCAAACACATGCGAGGCCACCGACAACAGCGGCAGGGCCACCAGTAGCGCCGCCAGCACAGCGCCACACAGCAACCAGGGCGGGTGGCCAAGGCGCAAGCGGACCCCGGGCTGCGGTGGTGTGTGGGAAGCGATGGAATGGGGCACAGGGTACGGCGGCGGCAGGGCGGCAACGCCGGCCGGGCAGTGTAGCCAGCGGGCCAGGTAGCCGCGCCGGGGCGCCTTTGCGCCTGGCTGGACTGACGCAAGGTCGGTGCCGGGCTGCCGCAACGTCCCTGCGTTGCAGCGTTGCCCCGGCCCGCGTCAACGACTGGCCTGGCCTGACCATCCAGCCTGAAATATGCTTTGCAAATGCGAATAATTCGCATTACAGTGGCGTGATCAACAGCCTGACAGCGCCCCAGCCCATGTGTCTGCACAACCCCACCCAGCCGTCCGCCCCGGGCGCCAGCACTGCCGCTGCAACACCCAACACCGGGCTGGCCTCGGTCCCGTTGGCAGCCCCGTTGCTGGGCCACAGCAGCCCCACATTCCCCAACAGCGGATCGCGCCGGCGCCGGCTGTGGGAGCTGAACGGCCATGCCCACTGCCCGGTGGTGGGTGTGTGCCTGCCCATGCCGGCGCTGCACCGCTTGGTGGACAAAACCGGAGGCGGTCAGGCCGTGGCCGACGACTACACCCTGCACTGCGGCGTGGTGGCCGATTGCAAGCGGCGCACCGCGCTGGCTGAGCGGGTGCAGCGTGAGCTGGACCGCCGCTTCTTGCTGCCACTGCGCCAGGCCGCCAAGGCCAAAACCACCGACGCTTTGGCCGCCTGGTGGGACGACGCACTGCAGCGCTGCGACGTGGCCGGCCCGTTCTGGGCCACCCTCACCCACCCCCGCTGCGACGCGGCGTTAGAACACCAGGTGCTGGGCCAATTGCACATGCTGCAACACCAGGCCGGCATGGCCGCTCGCATTGACCTGGCCCGCTTTGAAGCCCTGATTGACGAAAACGCAGTGCTGGCGCGGGCCCTGGGCGGCGCCCAGCAACGCAGCCAGCGCCAGGCCAACACAGCCGCGCAGCGCGACCACAGCCTGCAGGCGGAGCTGGTGCGGCTGCGCGCCCAGTGCATCAGCAACGACACCCGCTTTGCGCTGCAGCAGCAAGACCTGCACGATCTGGAAGCCAGCATGCCGGACCTGAAACCACGCGCTGACCTGGCCCGTGCGCTGCAACAGCAGACCGAGCACGTCCAGCGCCTGGAGCGTGCCCTGCTGCAGTCCCAGCACGAGGCTGAGCACCAGCACCGCCGCGCCGATGAACTGGCAGCGGACATGCACCTGCTGCAGCGCCAAATTTCAAACCAAACCAAACACCCGCCAGCGCTGGACGCCGCACACGCCGCCGCGCACGCCGCCGCACACGCCGCCGCACACGCCGCCACCCACGCCACCAACCACGACGCAGCCGCAGCACAAGCCGTGCGGCTGGACGACCAGGCCGTGTTGTGTGTGGGCGGCCGCCCGGCCGCCGTACCGCTGTACCGGCTGATCGTGGAGCGCAGCGGTGGCCGCTTCATCCACCACGACGGTGGTGATGAGGACAGCAGCGCCCGGCTGGATGCCACCCTGGCCGCCGCCGATTTGGTGATTTGCCAAACCGGCTGCATCAGCCACAACGCCTACTGGCGTGTCAAAGACCACTGCAAACGCACCGGCAAACGCTGCGTGTTTGTTGAAACCCCCAGCAGTGCCGGCCTCAAGCGGGCACTGGTGGAACTGGCACCAGCAGCCTTGAAATCACCCAGCAGCTGAGCCCTATCATCGGCGCCCCATGACCGCCACCTCCCCTGCCTGGTTGACGCTCGACAACATCACCGTGGCCTATGGCCGCAAGCCGGTGGTGCAACAGTTTTCCATGCAGTTGCAGCAAGGCACGGTGGGCTGCCTGCTGGGCCCGTCGGGCTGCGGCAAAACCACGGTGTTGCGGGCGATTGCCGGCTTTGAGCCGCTCAGTGCGGGCGCGGTATGGCTGGACGGTGTGCAGGTGGGCGGCGCCGCTGCACAACTGCCGCCCGAGCAGCGTCGCATCGGCATGGTGTTTCAAGACCATGCGCTGTTTCCGCACCTCACAGTGGCGGCCAATGTGGGTTTTGGCCTGCAGGGCAAGCCTGGCCTGGCCAGCCCGCACGGTGGTGCGGCAGCGGCGCAGCGGGTGCAGTTGATGTTGGACACCATGGGCCTGGGCGGCAGTGGTGGGCGTTATCCGCATGAACTGTCGGGCGGCCAGCAGCAGCGGGTGGCGCTGGCCCGTGCGCTGGCGCCGGCGCCGCGCCTGCTGCTGCTGGACGAGCCGTTTTCCAACCTCGACATCGAGCTGCGTGAGCGCCTGGGCGCCGAGCTGCGGGCGTTGCTCAAGGCCGCCGGCACCACCGCGCTGCTGGTCACCCACGACCAGCATGAAGCCTTTGCCATTGCCGACGAGATTGGCGTGATGCGTGACGGCCAGGTTCAGCAGTGGGACAGCGCCTACCGCCTGTACCACCAGCCCGCCAACCGCTTTGTGGCCGACTTTGTGGGCCAGGGCGTGTTTTTGCCCGGCACGGTGCAAGACGGCCAGCACATCGCGATGGAGCTGGGCCAGTTGACCAGCAGCCAGCCCATCCGCTGCACCGAACAGGGTGGCTTGTGCCCCGACGGCTGCGCGGTGGACGTGCTGCTGCGGCCCGATGACGTGGTGCATGACGATGCCAGCCCGGTGACCGCCCAGGTGCTGAGCAAAGCCTTCAGGGGTGCGGAGTTTTTGTACACCCTGCAACTGGCCAGCGGCGCCACCGTGTTGTCGCTGGTACCCTCACACCACAACCACGCCATCGGTGAGCGCATCGGCATCCGGTTGGAGGCCGACCACGTGGTGGCCTATGCGCGGGACGCGCCGCGTCATGACCCGCGCGCTGCCGCACGCGGCGCCAGCGACTCCAGGTAGTCAATGCCGGGGCTCAACGCGTCGATCCAGTAACCCAGCAGCTTGTCGCGCAAGATGGGGTCGGTGCAGCGGGGGTCGTAGGGCGCTATTTGGCGTTCCGGGTCACCACACACGGTGGTGATCAATGCATCCCGGAAGGGTGCGTAAAACGCTGCGTCCACCGCGCCGTGTGAGCCGGCGATGCGGCTCAACACATTCGGCTCGACCCGGGTGTGGTGCTGGTCTTGGTAGGCGAACAGCAGCAGCACGGCCTCTTTGAGCATGCGGTGCTGGCGCGCCCAGGCCTCGCTGCCAAAGCCGCTGAAATGGTGTTCAGCGCCCGGGCAAACACGGTGGAATTCAGCGTAGAAGCGGTCAAAGAAATCGGTATCAAAGCCGGGCACAGCAGCGCAGCGGCGGTAGCTGTCGCGGGCAATCAGCAGCCCTAAGTCGGCCAGCAAATCCGCCGCGCTCAGCACCGGGCCCAGGGTCTGAAAACGCCGGCTGGGCCGCCGCGCCACCATCTTGGCCACCAGGCCCGAGAAAAACTGCGGGCACAGCGGGCGCAGTGCGGTGATGGGCAGCAGCTCGGCAAAGGCGGTGACACCGGCCTGCGGCAGGCGCTCAGGGTTGGCCACAGCGTCGGGCCAGCGGCCGGTGGCCATCTGCCAGGCCAGCAGGCCCAGCATGTACTGGTCCACTTTGTACTCATCCACCTCGTCATCAAAATGGTCGGGCACCAGGTAGGCCAGGTCTTCCACGGTGGACAGCGGCAGCGGCAGCTTGGCACTGCGGCAAGCCGCCACCTGCGCCACCAGCGCCCGCACCCGCTGGCGCTCACGCTGGATGTGCGGCTTGCGGCCCACCGGCAAGATGAAGGGCTCGTCATGCGCGCCCAGGATGATGTTGGATGGCTTCAAGTTGCCATAGGTCACGCCCATGGCATGGGCCCGGGCCATGGCCCCGGCAATGCGGGTGAACACTTTGCGAAACACCGGCAGCGGCAGGCCGCCCAGCTCGTCGTACTCGGCCATGCGGTCGCGCAGGGAGTCGCCGTCCACCAGTTGCACCACGCAGCAGGCGGCTTCTTCATGGGTGGCACTGTCGTACACATTGATGAAGTTGGGCTGCTCAGAGGTGCGCATGGCGGCTTGCACGTCGTCCATGAAGGCCTGGCGGTTATCGGCGTCTTTGAGCAGCTTGATGGCCACCCGGCGGCCCAGCACCACATCACGCCCGCTGTACACCGACGCCATCCGGCCGGCGCCCAACCAGCTGTCAATCGTGTAGCGCTGCTGCAGCCGTTTGCCCAGACTGGCGCTGGCCGGGTCCACCGCCATCACCAACTGCTGGCGGGTGTGCTCACGCACCTGCTCCAGCAGTTCGTCGCTGCAGTCCTGTGGCCGCGCCGGCAGCGCGTTATGAAAACCAAACGCGCCCTGCAGGGCCTGAATGGCAGGGTGTTTGGCCAAGTCGTCCTGCTTCAAATCCACCGGAATCCAGACAATCCGCAGGCCCTGGTTTTGGGCCCGGGCAAACAGCACCGGGTACTCTTTTTTCATGATGAAGTCCGACGCCAAAAAGCGCGGGCTGACCAACAACACCGCCAGCGTGGCGGTCTGCAACTGGTGGTCAATCTCCTCAAACCAGTGATCACCCACACGCAGCAAGGTGTCGCTCCAGACCAGGCAATCGCCCAGCGGGGTTTGCAGGTATTGGTCAAACAGGCGGCGCCGCCAGTCTTCATCGTGGTAGCTGTAGCTGACAAAGATCTTGAGCGACTGGCGGTCTTGCGGCATGGCGTGCTCCTGCAGTGCGGCAACGGGCTTGCAGAATGTAGGTCGGTGGCGGACGGAAGTCGATCGGCCCGCCAGGCCAGGCCACTGCACAACCCAATCCACCCTTTTGAACTGCCACCACCATGCTGATCAACTGCGTTGCCTACCGCGACGGCGCCAAGCTGGCGGACATCTCCACTGCCGAAATCAGCGACTACATCAGCCAGCCCGGCTGTTTTGTGTGGGTGGCACTCAAAGACGCCAGCGACGACGAACTGGCCTTGATGCAAGAAGAGTTTGGCCTGCACAACTTGGCGGTTGAAGATGCCCGCCACGGCCACCAGCGGCCCAAGATTGAGGAATACGGCAACTCGGTGTTTGCGGTGCTGCACCTGCTGGAGCTGAGCCCCACCGACGAATGGCGGCTGGGCGAGGTGAATGTGTTTGCCGGGCCCAACTACGTGCTGTCCGTGCGCAACAACAACGCCCAGGGCTTTTTGGGGGTGCGTGAGCGCTGCGAGCGTGAGCCCGAGCTGCTGCAGCAAGGCAGCAGCTTTGTGCTGTACGCGCTGATGGACGCGGTGGTGGACCGCTACTTTCCGCTGGTGGACGCGCTGGAAAGCGAGCTGGAAACCATTGAAGACCAAATTTTTGACCGCGGCGCCGGCCGCGCCAACATCGAGCGGCTGTATGACCTGAAGCACAAGGTCACCGAGCTGCGCCACGCCGTGTCCCCACTGCTGGACGCAGTGGGCAAGCTGTACGGCGGCCGGGTGCCTGCGGTGTGCCTGAAAAGCAGTGACTACTTTCGCGACATTGCCGACCACCTGGCCAGGCTGCAAAGCAGCATCGACACCATCCGCGACACCATCAGCACGGCCATCCAGGTCAACCTGTCGATGGTCACCATCGAGGAGAGCGAGGTGACCAAACGCCTGGCCGCCTGGGCCGGCATCTTTGCAGTGGCCACGTTTTTTGTCGGCGTCTGGGGCATGAACTTTGAGCACATGCCCGAACTGAAAAGCCGCTGGGGCTACCCCGGCGCACTGGCCTTGATCGGCACCACCTGCGGGCTGATGTACTGGCGCTTCAGGCGGGTGGGCTGGTTGTAGCCGCTGCCCGGGCCGCCCGGTCAGTCGCCCAGGCAGCCCTTGGCAGCCAACGCTGCAGCCGGTGCAACACCGCAGACGGCTTCAGCCCGCCGTCACGGCGATACGGCGCGGCTGTGCATGCGCCTGCTTGGGGATGCGCAAGGTCAGCACACCGTCTTTCAGCGTGGCCTCAATGCGGCCTGCATCGAGTTCTCGGCTGAGCGTGAAGCTGCGGCGGTACCGCGGCACACGCACCTCGGCATACACCGCTTCCAGCCCCTCGGGCGTCAGCGGCCGCACAGCACCCTCGATCAGCAACGCGTCGCCCTCGATCTTCAACTCCAGTTGATCCCTGGGCACGCCGGGCATATCGGCCAACAGCGTGATGCCAGCGGCATCCTCGAACACGTCGACCGCCGGCAGCACCGCGCGTTGCTGGTCGTGCTCGGCGCCGTTGTGGGTGATTTGCTTGTTGTCACGCATGATGGGTTCTCCTTTTTTCGCAGGCACATCACTGCACGGTGATGCGCGTCGGTTGGGCCGATTCGCGGCGGGCGACACTCACCTGGAGCACACCGTCGCGGTAGCTTGCGTTGACCCGCGCGGGGTCAATATCGTCCGGCAGCGCAATGGCGCGCGTGAAGCTGCCGGTCCCGCGCTCACGGGTGTACACCTGGGCCTTGGCATCGCCGGTCGGGATGCCCGACGCCCGGACACCGGCGATGCGCAGCACACCGCGGTCCAGCGTCACCTCCACCTTCGAGGCGTCCAGACCGGGCGCAAACGCAAAGATTTCCACGCTGTTGGGCGTGCGGCCGACATTGACTGCCGGGGCCGTGCCAGGCGCCACCGAGCGGATGCTGCTGGGCAGACCCGAAACACCAAACATGTCATCGAGTTCACGGCGCAAGCGGTCAAATGGACCGAACAGGCTACTCGGTGGATTCAGGATCGATTCGTACATGGTGTGTGTCCTCCGATTCAAGGGTTGGCACCGGCAGGAGACCAGGACCAGCCGGCTCGATTCCCGACATAAGGACCACAACAACAGTTTCAAGAGCGCGCCCGACAGCGATGTTGGCGTTCATGCCAAACGGTGAAAACTGCTGACCTGGCACCGCAACCCGAGCGGACTCAGCCTGCCGAACTTGGGCCGCACCCGGCCAGCGGGCCGGGCCTGCAAAACGGGCGCTGCACCTGGCCAGCGGCCCGGCGCCGCTCACCAACCCGACTTGACGTAAGCGTCCTTCACCGCGCCGCCCAGGCTGCTGAGCTGGGCTTTGGCCAAGGCTTCCGTGGCAAACGGGCCGGTCACCACGGCAAAAAAACCATCGCGTAGATTGGGGTAGTCGCGGGTCTGGATCACTTGCAGGGTCTGGCTGGTGGCGGCGGCGGCCGGCGCCAGCAGCTTGGCTTGAGCGTCGGCGTTGTCGCGGTCGCGGTAGCTGCCCAACACCAGCAACCAGGTGCGGGGTGGCGTGCCGTACCACAGCTCCATCTGGCGCGGTTTGATGCGGTCAGCCGGCAGTGCCACCAGCTTGGTCAGCAGGCCGGCCAGCGCGGGTTGGCGGGCCATCCAGGTGGCGGCCTCTTGTGCCTCCAGGGCGTCCTCTGACCGGAAGTAACGCAACTCGGGCACCCGCGGGCCGGCACGCACCCGCTCAATGCCCGGCGCCTTGATGCGCTGCTGCGCGGCTTGCTGTTGCATCTGGCTGGCCCAGGCGCGCTGGTCATCGCTCTGGATCTGGATGAACAAGGTGGGGCTGGCCAATTCGGCACGCAGCGCGGCGCCCAGCGTCGGGTCCAAGATTTTGGCGCGGTCCAGCAATTTGTCTTGCTCCAGCGCGGTGCGGGTGAAGGTGAAGCGTGCGGCTTCCGCGTCGGCCTTGGCGGCCAGCGCCTCTTCGCGGGATGCGAGGGCGGCGCTCTCGGCCCGTTTGGCCAGGGCCAGGGCCTGGGTGGCGTCGCGCCGCGCCACTTCGGCCTGCTCACGCCGGTACTCCCCCAGGCCGGCCATGCCCAGCGCGGCCAGCGCCAGCCCGCTGCTCAGCCAGGCGCGGCGTCGCATCTGTTTGGCATAGCCTTTTTGCAGCGTGGCCTGGGTTTCTGCTTTGCTGCGGGCGGCTTGGTCAGATTGGGCCTGGGCCGCTTGCGCGGCGTCAGCGTCACGCTCGGCATTGCGGTCGGCCAGGCTGTGGTCCAAAAAGCCCATGGCGGCGTCAAAGCCCGGGGCGTAGCGCGCGCCCCAGGCGGCGGTGGGTTTGGCCTTGGCGCGCCAGTCGAGTGCGCCTTGCAGATCGGGGTCACGCCACAGGCCGGCGGCACCGTCGGCATGCAGGGTGGCGGTCTCGGCCAGACGGCGGTAACGCTGGGCCGACTGGGCTTCTTCGTCGGTCCAGCGGCGCAGCCTGTCCCACACCCGCATCAGGCTTTCGTGGGAGATGTCCAGCACGGTGTCGGGCGCCAGCACCTCGTCTGCCGGTGGCATCAAGAACGAGCGGCTGGGCTTGCGGAACACGTTGACCACCACCTGCACCGCCTCGGGCGTGGCCTGGGTGATGGCACACAGGGTGTCCAAGCGGGTTGGCCGGCGCACACCGCGGGGGTCAGCGGCACGGTCGGTGAGGGCTTTGAACACTTGCTCGGCCAGGGCCTGGTGTTGCGGGTCGGCAAGCTCGGCCAGGGCGCGCTCGGCATGGCGGTCCAGCGCGTGGGCCATGGTGCCGATGGCTTCGTAGTCGGGCAAGGCCAGCGGCCGGCCGCTGCTCAGCGCTGGCCGGCTGGCATCGGTGCCGGCTTGACCACCGCTGGCGTCAGTTTGGGCGGCAGCGCGGGCCCGGCAGTCCAGCGCCCACACATACCAGGTGCGGTTGAGGGCGTGTTGCAGGATGGACAGCTGGTCGGGGTTGTCGCCCACATCGTTGACCAGGCGGGTCAGCAAGGTGGGGCTGATCACCGCGCCGGCCACGGTGGCAGGCCCGGCAATGGCCAGGCGGCGTTCGTCACGGGTCAGGCGGGGCACCAGGTATTGGCCAGCGTTGATGGCCTCGGCCAGGCCGCTGAACTGGGTGCAGTCACCCAAAAAATCAGACCGCATGGTGAGCACCACGTAGACCGGGCCATCGTTGTCATTGGCCGCTTCCAGCAGCAGGTTGACCAGGCCGATGGCGTCCTGCGCTGCGCGGTTGTCGGCACCGGCCAGGGCGCGGTAGCGGAACAGCTCTTCAAACTGGTCCACCACCAGCAGCAGCTTGGTGCCAGCAGGCAGGCGGGCTTGCTCCACCAGGTCAATCAAGCCGCGTTTGCTCAAGCGCAGGGTGGATTCCACCAACGCGGTGCGTGGCACCGCCACCGCCGCTGCAGCGCCGGCCGCTGCGGCGGGTGGTGCGTCAAACAGCACGCCGGTGCGGGCCAGGGTGTCGGCCAGCGCCTTGATGGGGTCAGCGCCGGGGCGCAAGCTGGCAATGCGCCAGGCCGACCCGGCGCTGGCCATCAGCCCGCGTTGCAGCGCCGGCCGCAGCCCGCAGGTGACCAGCGACGATTTGCCACAACCCGAGCTGCCCACCACCGCCAAAAAACCGGCGGCGGCCAGCCGGTCCACCATCGCATCGACCTGGCTTTCACGGCCGAAAAACAGGTGGGTTTCGTCGGCACGGAACGGCCGCAGACCGGGGTAGGGGTTGTGGTGCAACCAGGCGGGGCGGGCTGCGGGGGTGGCCGCTTCGCCAGACGCGGCGCTCACCGGCCAGCCCCGGGTGTGGCGGCAGCGCCAGCAGCGGCGGCCACCGCCTGGCGCGTCACCAGCGCGTCCACCAGCGGGCGCAGCAGCAGGCCGTCAAAACCCGTGCGGCCGTCGATCAGGCCGGGCTCGGCCATGTCCACCAGGTCGTCTTTGTCGGCCGAATTGGGCGTGTCCAGCCAGGTGAACAGCGGCGGTGCATCCGCGCCCCGCAGGCCACGGCGTTTGACCAGGTCGTTGTCGGTGGTGCGCTTCCAGGCCTCGTCACCGGCGCCGTAAAACAGCAGCACCGCGTCGCAGGTGGCCACCAGTTGCTCATTGGCCTGCCGCACCTGGGCGGCGCCGCCTTCAAATGCGGGCAGCGCCACGCCGTAGCCGTGGTCTTTCAACCAGCGCCGCAACGGCACGGTGGCTTTGCGGTCCAGCGCGTCGCACAGCAGGTAGACCAGCGGTGCGGCGGGCGGGTTGGTGGTGCCGGCGTGGCAGCCGGCTGCGGCACCACTTGTTGCAAGTTCGGTTGCAAGCGCAGTGGCCGGCACGGGCAGCGGCGCCGCTGCAGGTTTGGGTTGCTGCAGCTTTTTGAGCATGGCATGCATGGCGCATTTCAGCGCCTCCACATCGGCGCTGAGCAGGTCGGCACCAAACTGCGCATCGTCATCCTCCAGCAAGCGTTGGATAAAGGCCTGCTGCTGCGGCTGGGGTGATGCGGTGCCCTCGGGCAGCCAGATCAGCCGCTGCAGGTTGCCGTTGTGGCACTGCCGGGCGGCGGCCTCGTTTTGCAGCACGCTGATGGATTTGTCGCCAGCGCCGTCGGGCACCGCGCCGTACACCGCGCCCACCAGGTGGATGGACAGCGCGCACTGCGCCAGTTGCGCCACCGCAGCGGCGGTGTAGGCGGCTTCATCGTCACGCGGCAAGGCTTGCTCGGGCAGCACCCGCACACCATGCAGTTTGAGCTCGGCGTCCAGCATGCTGCGCACCTCACGCCGGTCGGCCGTGCATTCGGCCAGGTAGACCACGGGCGGCTGGTCATCACCGCCCGCTGCAGCGGGCGTGGTGGGCAGGCCGGCGGTGTCGTTGTTGCTACCGGGGGTGGCACCGGCGTCGGCGTGGGTGGGTTGTGTGGATGCATTGGGGGATGCCTGGGTGGACGGCACGCCCGCATCGTTGGCGGCCACACCGCCAGCGGCCAGCCCGGCCAGCGGTGCCTGCAAAACCTTGAGCAACTGCGCCAGCTCCCACGACAACACCGCCACCATGCGGAAATAACCTTCGGAGTACTTGACGCCGTACGCCGGGTCCAGTTCCAGCGGGGCGCCGTCACAGTCGGTAAAAAAGTCATAGCCCTTGGTGTCGCGCAGCGACGCGGGCAGGCCGGCCACATCGCCTACCGGGGTTTTGACCACCTTGAACACGCGCTGTTTGTTGGCCGGCGCCAGGCCACCGCTGCGGCCAAATTCAGTGCAAAAACCGGTCAGCTCACGGCGGCACCAGTCAGACGCCAGATAGCGGGGCGTCAGCACCGACACCAGCAGCGCGGTGCGGCCAAACTGCTGGGTGATCTCATCGGCAAACACATCGTTGCCACGCAGTTTGTCGTCGCGCCAGATGCGTGCCACGCTGCCCAGGCGCATGCTCAGTTGGGCGGACAAGGTGGCATGGAAACGCGTCACCCAACCCTGCTGCTCGGCGGTGAGCGGCTGGTTGTCAATATGGGCGTAACTGATGAACAGGTCGTGCTCAAACGGCATGGTGTGTCCCTGGGTCACACGCCGCAGTGTCGGCGTATCCGGTGGGGCCGCCAAGACCTACCTTGTGGACAGCGGACGTGAGGCCATCGGCCAACTGGCCTGAGCACAGCGCAGACGCTGGCCGGCTGGTGGGTCAGCGTCCGCCCAGGCTTTTGAGCAGCGCGGCCGCCTCGGCCTGGCGCGCAAACCGGTCACCCAGCACCGCCAGCCGGTCCAGCTCGGCCTTGGCCAGGCGCTTCTCGCCGGCCTGGGCATAAAAACGCGCCAGGTTGAGGCGCAAAAACGGGTCGTCAGGCCGCAAGGCCAGCACCTGCTTTTGCACGCTGATGGCGCGTGGCAGTTGTCCGGCAGCGGCGCTGGCCAGGGCCAGGGTGTCCATCAACGCCGGCATGTTGGGGCTGGCCTTGACAGCCCGCTCAGCAAACGCCAACGCGCCGGGCTTTTTTTGCTCCAGCAGCAACCAGGCCACGTTGTTGAGCGACAGCGCGTGCTCGGGCAACAGCTTGAGCACCGCCTGGTAGCGCTGCTCGGCCAGCGGCCAGTCTTTTTGCGCCAACGCCAGGTCGCCCAGGTAGAACAAAAACAGGCCGTCGTCAGGGTGCGCTTTGGGCCAACTGACGGCAAACGTTTCGGCGTCCGCCGGTTTGCCGGCTGCGCGCAGCACCTGGTGCAGCCGCGCCGGGGCCTGACCCGGGGTGTCCAGCGTGGTGGCTTTGCGCAGGGCGGCCAGGGCCAAATCCCAGTGTTTGTCGGCCAGGTGAATCTCACCTTCCAGCACATAGCCCTCAGCCAAGGTGGGGCGCTGACGCTGCACGTCTTTGGCCAGCGCCAGTGCGGCAGCGGCCTGGCGCTGGCGCAGCGCCAGGCGGATGCCCAGGCGCTGCGCGGGCAGCGAATCTGGCACCAGCTCCAACGCCCGTTTGACGCTGCGCTGCGCGGCCACCGGGTCATTGGCCGCCAGTTGGGCCTCGGCCAGGCCCAGCGGGCCGGCGGCAGATTTAGGCTGCAGACCGGCCAGCCGGGTGTAGGTGGAAATCGCTTGCTGGTGCTCACCAGTGGCCAGTTGCGCCCGCGCAAGACGGCCCAGCAGCTCGGCGTTGTCCGGCAGCGCGACCAGGCCGGCCTGGGCAGCCACCAATGCGGCCTTGGGGTTGGCGCTGGTCAGGTGGTGGTCCACCAGCGCCAGCCGCACAACTGCAGTGGTGGGCTGGGCCTTGACCGCGTCGTCCAGCAGTGTGGCCACGGCCTCGCGGGTGGCACCGCTGCGCAGCGCCAGATCAGCCAGCGCCAGGCGGGCCTGCACATGGGCTGGGTTGCGCTGCAGCAAGGCCTCAAACCGGGCCTGGGCAACGGCGGGTTGTTGGGCCGCCAGGTCCAGCGCGGCCAGCGCAGCAATGGCTGGAAAGTAGCCCCCGTCACGCGCCACAGCTTGCTCAAACGCAGACCGCGCAGCGGCTTTGTCTTGCTTGAGCAGCAGCACCTGGCCCCGCAGGTGGGGCGCGATGGGCTTGCCGGCTTGTTTGCGCTCCAGCGCAGCCACGGCGGCCAGCGCGGCGTCAAAGTCGCGCCGCCGCAGGTGGGCGCTGACCAGCGCCAGATCGGCCGCGCTGCCGGTGTCCGACGCGGCCACGGCTTGCAGCTCGGCCAGGGCCGGCTGCTCACCGCCAGGCGTGGTGGCGGCCAGGTGGCCCAGCGCCACGGCGGTGCGGATGCGGGCGTCATCCGGCCTGGCCTTGGCCGCCCGCTCAAACAGGGCGTTGGCGGCCCGCACATTGCCGTCCAGCAGCTTGGCCTGGGCCGCCAGGCTGAGGGCTTCTGCATCGCTGCTGGTTTTGCCCAGCAGCGGCTCCAGCAAGCCCAAGGCACGCGCCGATTGGCCCTGGCCCAGCACCACTTGCGCCAGCAGCCGGCGCACGGCGGCAGACTCAGGCGCGATTTGCAACGCCCGCGACAGCAGCGTTTCGGCCTGGGCCGAGGCCTTCATCTTCAAGGCCACCGCAGCGGCAGACTGCAGCAGCACCAGGTTGTTGGGCGCCCGGTTGAGCAGGCCCTGGAAGATGGCATTGGCCTGCGGCAGATCGTCTTTCAAAAACGCGACCTGGCCCTCCAACAAGCGGGTTTGCGGATGCTGGGGCAGCGCCAGTTTCATGGCCGCCAGCAAAGCCTCGGCAGCGGCCACATCCCGCTTGGCGATTTGCGCCGAGATCAGCGCGGCATGGCCCTCAGGCCGGCCGGGCTGCAGCGCCACGGCTTGGGCCCAGGCCTGGGTGGCAGCGATGGCGGTGGCAGCGATGGCGGCGGCATCGGCAGCGGCCGGGTTATCAGCGCGGCTGCGGGCCAGCAGCTCACCTTTCAGCAGCCAGGCATCGGCGCTTTTGGGGTGGTCTTGCAACCAGCGCTCCACTTGCTGCAGCGCGGCTGGATTGTCACCACCAGCAGCCACCAGGCGGGCTTGCAGCAGGCGGGCGGGTTCATGGTCAGGCCCGGCCTGCAGCGCCAGGGTCAGGCTGCTGCGGGCCGCAACCAGGTCACCCAGCGCGGCATGGGCCTGGGCCAGGCTGGTTTTGAGATCAGCGGTGGCTTGCGGCTGGTCAGGCCAGCTGAGTTGGCCAAACTGGCTGATGGCCTTGCCGTGCTGGCCCAGCAGCAGCAGCGCACGGGCGCGCAGTGGCGCCACTTGCGGCGCGGGCTGGCCCAACTCTTGGGCGCGCTGCAGCTCAATCTCAGCGGCCACCGGCTCATTGTTGTCCAGCAGTTGGCTGCCCAGCAGCAGGCGGGCCTCGGCCAGTTTGGGGTGCTCCTGGATCAGGCTTTTGAGCTGCACCATGGCCGCAGCGCGGTCTTGGTGCTGGATCAGGCTGCGGGCCAGGGCCAGGCTGTCGGCCTGGTTTTTGCCACAGCCTGCCAAGCTGATGAGCAGCAGGCCACTGATCAACAGCTTGCTGGTGGACACGGCATGGCCCGCCTGTGATCCAGCCTTCGGCGCAGCCGTCAATGCAGCCGCGCCAGCCCACCAGCGGCGCGCATGGCGCCCTCGCCGATGGACGCGCCAAAGCGCTTGGCCAGTTTCTCGGCCACGTTTTCGCGTGGGGTGTAGTCGATCACTTCTTCGGCCTTGACCACCTCGCGGGCCACGTAGTCCAGACTGCCCAACTGGTCGGCCAGACCCATCTTGACGGCTTCTTCGCCGTTCCAGAACAAGCCGGAGAAGGTGTCGCCCGACTCTTTGAGCCGCTTGCCGCGGCCCTGCCGCACCACGGCAATGAATTGCTGGTGGATCTGGTCGATCATGGCCTGGGCATACGCCCGCTGTTTTGGGTTTTGCGCGGTAAACGGGTCCAGCATGCCTTTGTTGTCACCGGCGGTGATCAAGCGGCGCTCCACGCCCAGCTTGTCCATCAGGCCGGTGAAGCCAAAGCCGTCCATCAAGACGCCGATGGAGCCGACGATGCTGGCCTTGTCCACGTAAATCTCGTCAGCCGCAACCGCCACGTAATACGCGCCGGACGCGCAAACCTCTTCCACCACGGCATAGACTTTTTTCTGGTGCAGGGTTTTGAGGCGACGAATTTCGTCATTGATCAGGCCGGACTGCACCGGGCTACCGCCGGGGCTGTTGATGCGCAGCACCACGGCACGGGCGCCTTTGTCCTCAAAGGCGTTGCGCAGGCCGGCAATCATCTGCTCGGCGCTGGCGCTGGAATCGGACGCAATCTCGCCACGCAGCTCCACCAGCGCGGTGTGCGGGCCGGTGGGCGCGCTGCGGTGGCTGCGGTCAAACATCAGCAACCACAACACGGCGGCCACCAGCAGCAGCCAACCCAGGCGGAAGGCGATGCGCCAGCGGCGGTCGGTGCGGCGTTCGTCCAGCAACTCACGGGCCAGGCTTTGCACGGTCTGGGCCAGCGCGGGCTGGTGGGTGGCGTCTGGCGTGTCGTTTTTGCGGGTGCTGGCGCCGGGGGTCGCGCTGCTGGTTGCACTGGCGGCGGGATTGGCCGGCGGCAGGTCAGGAGACGGGCTGGTGGGGAGGTCGTCCTGCGGGGTCATGGTGGGCTTTCTGGGGCTGGCGCGGCTGGTCGGATATCCGCAGAAGGATACCAACAGGCCTGGCCGTCCAGCTCGGCAATGGCCACCGGCAGCAGCCTGCTGCGGCCACACGGACCACCCACGCAGCGGCCGTTGGCCGGCTCGTAGGTGGCACCGTGGATGCTGCAGACGATCCAGCGCTGGTCGTGGTCCAAAAACTGGCCAGGCTGCCAGTCCAGCTCCACCGGCACATGGGCGCAGCGGTTGATGTAGGCCACCAGCTTGCCGTCAAAGCGCAGCGCAAACGCACGTGCCGGCTGGCCCCACAGCAGCACATCAAACAACACGGCGCTGCCACGCTCGACCAGGTCGGCTGCGGCGCACAGCGGCTGCGGTGTGGCCGGCGTTGCGGCTGTGGCGGGCCGCCCGCCAGGTGGTAAACCACCGGGCGGCAAACCACCGGCATCAAGCATGTTGCAACAGCCAGGTGTGCAGGTCAGCGGTGGACTGGGCCACATGCAGCGGCGCCAGCGGCGCAAAGGCGTCCGCGTCGTGGGCACCGTAGCTGACGCCCACGCTGGCAGTGCCGGCGTTGCGCGCCAACTGCAAATCATGCGTGGTGTCGCCAATCATCAGGGTGCGCGCCGGATCCACACCAAACACCGCCATCAACTGCTGCAGCATCAGCGGGTTGGGCTTGCTTGCCGTCTCGTCGGCGGTGCGGGTGGCGTCAAACAGGCCTTGCAGCTCTACCGCATGCAGGGAATCATCCAGGCCACGCCGGCTTTTACCGGTGGCCACGGCCAGCAGGTGGTTGCGGGCTTTGAGCGCATGCAGCATGGCCAGCGTGCCGGGGAACAACACCAGCTCGTCTTGCCTGGCCGTGTAATGGTGGCGGTAACGCTGGCCCAGTTCGGGGTAACGCGCTTCGGGCAGGCCGGGCACGGCATGCTGCAGCGCGTCGTGCAGGCCCAGGCCGATGACATAGGCCGCCCGCGCGGTGCTGGGCACCGCCACGCCGATGTCGGCACAAGCGGCCTGGATGCAGCGCACGATCAGCGCGGTGGAGTCAAACAGGGTGCCGTCCCAGTCAAAGACGACCAGATCGAAGCGGCGTTGGTGCGTGGTGATGGCGGGGGGCATGGGCCGGTATTTTCAAAAGTGGTCAGTGCGGCTCGCACAGGTGGGCCAGCAGTGTGGCGCATTCGGCTGGCAGCGGTGCTGTCAAGGTGACGCGCTCGGCCGCAGCCGGGTGGTCAAACGCCAGCAGGCGGGCATGCAGAAACATGCGCTCAAAGCGCAGGCCGGCCAAGCCCTCACCCCGGCCCCACTGCTTGTTGAGGGCAAAGTCACCGTATTTGGGGTCACCCACGATGGCGTGGCCAGCCTGCGCCAAATGCACCCGGATCTGGTGGGTGCGGCCGGTCTTGATGGTCACGTCCAGCAAGGTGGCCAGTTGGTAGTTGGCGGCGATCTTGACCAGGCTGATGGCGCGCCGGCCGTCCGGATGGTCGGGCGGCACCGGCAGCACATGGCGCTCACCACGGGCGTCCAGGGTTTTGTGCAGCGCCACGTCGATCACCTTGAGCTTGGCGGGCCAGGTGCCGGTCACCAGTGCGGCGTAGATCTTGCCCGTGTCGCGGTTGCGGAATTGTTCTTGCAACGCCACCAGCGCACTGCGCTTTTTGGCCAGCAGCAAGATGCCCGAGGTCTCGCGGTCCAGCCGGTGCACCAGCTCCAGAAACCGCGCTTGCGGCCTGGCCTGGCGCAGTTGCTCGATCACCCCAAAACTGACACCGCTGCCACCATGCACCGCCACACCGGCTGGTTTGTTGATGGCCAGCAAGTGCTCGTCTTCAAACAGGATGGGGAACTCACGCGCGGGCGCGGCGGGCGCATCGGCAGGTTTTTCAGCCGAACTTGCGGAAACACGTACCGGCGGCACCCGCACCTCATCGCCCATCGCCAACCGGGTATCGGCCTGCGCCCTGCCCTTGTTGACCCGCACCTCACCCGAGCGGATGACCCGGTAAACATGGGTCTTGGGCACACCCTTGAGCAGGCGCAGCAAGAAGTTGTCCAGCCGCTGGCCCTCACCCGCTTCGTCCACCACCAGGCGGCGCACGGCCACCGCTGCGGGGTCAGCAGGGGGGTGGCTTGAGGCCGCTGGGCTGTTTGGCAGTCGGGTGGACTGCAGGTCAGGTTGCCGGGGCGGCGGGGCTTTGCTGCTTATAATGCGTTGCGCCACGATTGGGCTGTAAGTGCTTGATTTATCAGAGTTTACCTGGGCACTGCCGGTGATATCGTGGCCCGACAGCCGCGAGGTTGTCAAAAACGTTGATGCAACACCTGCGCCCGTGCGGCAGGCCGCAAATCCCCAAGTGATGCGGCGGCCGGGCAGGCCAAGTGGAAGAGAAACGTCGTCACAGCCGTCCCGTCACTGGGAAGATCAAAAAGGTCATGAACCGCAGAGTGCCTGCTTGTCAGGTGGCCTGCGGTTCGCGTCAGAGCCGCAAGAGCCATTCGGTCCGCATGCCGCCCCGCCACCCCCCTCGTCACCCGCACCGGCCCACTGGCCCGGTGCTGCCCATGCTCCACGGCATGGCACCGTGTACGCCTTGCGGCGTGCGGGCAACGCCCCGGCCGTCAGCCGGCGTGGCGCTGTCTGGCGGTGATTGCGGTGACGGGCTGACCCCGCGCCTGGCGGCGCGGGGCCGGGCAGCCAGCCCCCCGAACTCCTCTCCAAGCCCTGCCGCACGCTGCCCCGCTGCATCCCTGATCGCTTGCCGATCACTGCAGTCCAGGGCGATTCCTTCTCCGGCTTTTTGACGTTGATCGTGCATCTGAACAGGCCACCAGCCTGACAGCCCTTGGGGCTTCAAGCCGGTGGTTGAACAGCGCATGCCTGCGGTGCCAAGCACCCGGGCGTGTGACATGGGAGTGCACATGAAACGCATGCTGATCAATGCCACGCAGCCGGAAGAGCGCCGCCTGGCCATCGTCGATGGACAAAAACTCCTCGACTACGAAATTGAAATCGAAGGCCGCGAACAGCGCAAGGGCAACATCTACAAGGCCGTCGTTACGCGCGTCGAGCCTTCGCTGGAAGCCTGCTTTGTCGACTACGGCGAAGACCGTCACGGTTTTCTGCCGTTCAAGGAAATTTCGCGCAATTATTTTGCGGCTGGCGTACCCGTTAACCAGGCGCGCATCAACGACGTGATCCGCGAAGG